>JADHOV010000052.1 GCA_016778765.1 Paracoccaceae bacterium
CTTGTGAATGAACCTAGTTATCTAGAAAGTCACTACTTAATCATCTTTATAAATCTAAATACCTTTTTCTATTGTTGGTGAATGAGTAAATCCTGCTCCCGCAACCAACCAACTGATCTTATCATTCTTTTTTCTTAAAATTTATTTTTTGGGAAATTTATTGTCTCTGGTCACACGCGGGCATTCTAAGTTGTGTCGGTCTTTTTGGTGCCTAATTGATGACAAGGTAATCAGTCTGCAAATATCTTTCAATCGTTAAATTCAAACTGAAAGACTTCGCTTATTTCTTTATCGAATACCCGAGCGATTAAGAAAGCCAACTCAAGTGTAGGATAATATTTTGCCTTCTCAATCGTGGCGATAGTTTGACGGGTTACGCCCACTTTACTTGCTAGCGTGATTTGGGACATTTCGTCTGAAATAAAGCGTAGATGTCGGATGTTATTTGTAATTACAGGTCTGCTGGACATCTTACACGCTCATGCGATAGCGTGCTAATTTTGCTATTTCTCTAAGGAGACCTCCAAATGAAAAGCAAAACATTAATAAAATAAGGCAGTCTATAATTTCATATCCAAATTTGAGTCCTAAAATAAGTATGACAAAACCTGCGCCTATAATTGATAAAGTGATTTTATCACCAGTCGATGCAATCGCTTTGTCCCGTTCATCCATTATAAAATTGTAGTCAGCTTCGCCACAGATAATCTTTTCAATTACTGAGAAGATGACAGTGCCCACTACTGTCAAAACAATGCCGGCCACGATAGAAATAACTATGATCCAGAAAACAGTTTCAGCCCAAGTTTGGATGGCAGCTGGCCCATCCATCCAACCATTTGAATAGAGTTGCCGTATTTCGAGAATTAGCCAAATATTGATAGAAATGCCAATAATAATTTGAAGTATAGTGTTTTTTTCTTCATGGGACATTGCCAATTCCTTGTGTTAAATATATTTAACATTACAAAGAGTCAATATTTCGATATGAAATGCTTCTAATTTGCAAAAAATCATTTAAGCAAATCATCGTTTCACTTTAAAAAGTGGTAAGTTAATAAAACCGGTTTGCATAATTTGTTCATGGTTGTAACTTATGGGGCTATTTAATTATTTATCGCATAAATATTTGATTTTAATAATAAAATTAGACTCTAAGGCCGCAGATTCAAACCCAACTCTCGCAATTAAGACAATAAAAACCCTCGCAATTCGGGGGTTTTTATTGCCGATATGTTTTGCCAAACCGGCCATAATGGAGTCTCCGCAAGACGAAGTTGGCAACGTCACGTCATAAGTCTGGCGCTATGCCATTCGCTTAGGGATCGGTCGTGCCTATGCGATTTCTCAGCGCTTTTTAAATGTCAGTCGTGCAGCTTACTGCCCCAGTCTGGCGGGTCAATTTAAGGATCACCCTGAGCGCAGATGAATTTAAACTTAAAAGTCTCTCGCGGTTTTTCATAACCATTTTGTCAGAATTCATCTGCGCTGGCACTTGCACGTTGTCGGCGCGCGCGCCTGTCAGCGGCAGGGCTGCAAAGCTGTAGCTCTTACTTCGCGCAAACGGGTCGAATTTATAGATTCACGCGGGCTAAACTCTAGATCTGGCAACTTGCTTAGAAAGATTTGAACGTGAGCCCTCATTAACAAACGCATGAGGGCCATTATGTTAAAAGCGTCACCCGATAGTTATGGATTAATCGCCAAACTCTTTCATTGGGTTTTAGCCTTCGTAATTCTTTGGCAATTATTCACCGGCATCAACTTAAATCAAATGGAACCGTCGGTTGAAAAGGGGCAATTCATTTGGTTTCATCAAATAACCGGAACCTTTTTATTTTGCGGGATTGGAGTGCGGCTTCTGTGGAAATTTTACAACCGGCCCGTCTTTGAGGACAATCTTCCCAAACGCCATAGGGTTTTTTCAAAAATTCTGCAGTCGCTATTATATCTAATCTGTCTGTGGTTGCCCCTTCAAGGCTCAATGATGATCTGGGCGGGCGGGTTTGACGTTTATCTTGTCGGGATAATAAAAATATCGGCGCTGATTGCTGAAAACAAGGCGCTATATCCTAGTTTTGTATCCATTCACTTGGTCTCTTCGGTCCTGCTGCTCACCCTATCGCTGATACATATGGGTGCGGCGCTCTATCATGGTTATGTGATTAAGGATCGCTATAACGTATGGACGCGCATGGCGCTGCGCGTTCGCCGCGATTAACCGTAGATAAATTTCGTTCGTTCTTTTGTTTCTTGGCGATCATTGCTCCGGTAAGTGGCGGATCGGCTTTGGCCGCATTTTGAAGCGAATTTGGGGTGGCGGCTTTGAAGGGTAAATCTGGGGCTGCTGGGCCTGGCAGCGGGCAGGGCGTGTTTTTCAACAAGGGCGCATTGGCTGCGCCCCGCCCCGCAAGAAGAATTGCCTGGGATTTGATTTTTTCGGGCCAGTGCCGCCTTTTTTCCAGATCTATTCGAAATAAACCATGTTCAGGCGACGATATTTTCGCCTAAGATATGGGGCAATATTCGAAAGTCGCTAACTATGACATCATTTGAAACTTTGGAGCTTACATCGGTTGATGCGCATGTCTTGCTGGTTCGGTTGAACAGGCCAGAGGTGTCCAACGCGTTCAACACACAGATGGCGTGGGATTTGATCAATCTGTTTGAGGGTTTGGCGCTCCAGCCTGACGACACCCGCGTTGTGGTTATAACCGGTGCGGGTGAAAAAGCCTTTTGCGCCGGCGGTGATCTCAAAGAGCGCAACGGCATGTCCGATGCAGCGTGGCAGGCGCAGCATCTGATTTATGAGCGGATGGTGCGCGCGGTGATTGCCTGCCCGCTTCCAACGATTGGGGCGATCAATGGCGCTGCTTATGGCGGGGGGTGTGAATTGGCGGCGGCGTTTGATTTTATCTATGCTTCTGACCGCGCGCGCTTTGCGCAAACCGAAGTGCGCATCGGCATCATACCCGGTGCGGGGGGCACGCAAACGCTGGCGCGCGCCATTGGCGAGCGGCGCGCCAAAGAATTGATCCTATCGGGGCGGGTGTTTTCGGCGCAAGAGGCCTATGATTGGGGTCTTGCGAATGCGGTGTGCAGCGCGCAAAGCCTGTTGGAGACAGCGCTTGAGATGGCCAAAACCATCGCTGGAAATGCACCTATTGCGGTGCGTCAAGCCAAGCAAGCGATCCATAAGGGGCTGCAAATGGGCTTGATGGATGGTCTGGCTTTTGAGATTGAAGCCTATAATCGGACGATCCCGACGCAGGATCGCCGCGAAGGGGTTTCGGCTTTTAACGAGCGGCGCAACCCGGTTTTCAAAGGCCTATAGCGCCCCGTGCCCGCCGTCTTTAGGGGCGCCGGTTTTGCGCTCTCTGCAGGGTCGATATGGTTCTGCCAAGACTGATCGGGCTGAGGCGATTTCAATGGTGTCAAAGCCCTACGGTTTATAGGCCCGCCAGATCCAACAGGTGTTTTTCAATCGGCTGCACCCCTTGATCATGTTTGATTTGAGTAAAGAAAAACGGCTTTTCCTGACGCTGCGCGGAGGCATCGCGACGCATCACCTCTAAATCGGCACCAACATAGGGCGCCAGATCGGTTTTGTTGATCACCAAAATATCCGATTTTGTCACGGCAGGGCCGCCTTTGCGTGGAATTTCTTCTCCCGCGGCCACATCAATCACATAAACCGTCAGATCCGCCAATTCTGGGCTGAACGTCGCCGATAGATTATCTCCACCGCTTTCGATTATCACGATTTCAATTTCGGGATGGCGGGCTTCTAACTCGGCGATGGCAGAGAGGTTGATCGAGGCATCCTCGCGAATTGCGGTATGCGGGCAGCCCCCTGTTTCGACACCGATTACCCGATCTTCGGGTAGAATCTGCAACCGCATCAAGGCTTCTGCATCCTCGCGGGTATAAATATCATTGGTAATCACCCCAATCGAATACCGTTGTGACAGGCGCCGCGCCAGGGCGGCCGTGAGCGAGGTTTTACCCGCCCCAACGGGGCCTCCGATCCCAATGCGAACTGGTCCATTCATTTTACTCATGTTCTAAAAATCCGTGTGTGAAGCGTTTCATGCCGCATTGAGGCGACATCAGAGAGAAAGGTTGTGCTGCTCAGATCGTCTTCATCGGCGCCGCTTGCCTCTGCTGCGCAGGCGTTGATTTCAGGGGTGAGCGCCAATAAGATGTGTTGGCCTTGTGTTTGGCCTAAGGGCACAAGCCGTATGGCCGCTGAAATTAAATTGGCGCTGAATGCGTGTAAATAAGCAGCAATTATGTCTTCTTTGATCAGGTTTTCGCGCCGTGCCGCCGCCCCTAGCGCCACCGGATAGCATAGATCAGTGCAGTCCTGCCCCCACACGTCGCGGATCGTTTTGCCAAACGCCTGCCCTTGCAAAAGCGTTTCACTGCGCCGCTCGGCACTGGCTGATAAAGCCAAGGCAAGCTGGTTCACATGGATCAATTCTGCCTTGTTTTCCGATTCAAAGGCCAGGGCCAGTAAAATGGCATCGCTGCGCGCAGATCCAAGCCCAAGCAGATCTTGCAGCCAGTTTTGTAGGCTGGTTTGATCCGTCACATGGCGCTTTTCGATGGCCCATTCCAAGCCATGTGAATAGGCAAAGCCGCCGATTGGAAACGCCGGTGATAGCCATTGCAGTGCCGTGAGAAAGGTTTTGTTAGTGCTCATGCTCATGCTCATGCTCATGCTCACGCTGGCTATGATCCCCGTGCATGTAGTGATGCATATGCTCAATATTGCCATGATCATGGCTATGGGTACGCCCCATCCCATAAGCGCCGCCGGCGGGGGTGAAGGCTTCGTGCACAACCTTGGTTGTCCCGCCAAGCCTTGTGATCATATCCTCAATCACATGGTCATGGCAGATCAATAACCGCTCGGCTTCGATCTGGCAGGGGGTATGACGGTTGCCGATATGCCAAGCCAATTGCAGCAGATTAGGCCCGGTGATGGCGATCAGCTTTTCTTGCTTGGCAAGAATTTCAACGGTTTCTTTATTCGGCAGCAGCAGGTGATCGCCCTGCTTTAGATCGGTGGTTTTGGGCAGATCCACCACAAAGTTTTTGCCACAATCCGTGCTGAGTTTGCGGCGCCGCAAAAACCGTTCCTCATAAGTCAGAGAACAGGTGTAATTTGCGGCCCCGGTTGGCGGATCTGTTTGCAATGATTGAGCGATCGGAAACATGAGCGGTCTCAATATAAGAAATAGCGCTGAGCCATGGGCACGGTTTCTGCCGGCTGGCAGGTCAATAACTCGCCATCAGCGCGCACTTCATAGGTTTCAGGGTTTACTTCAACCTGTGGCGTGGCGGTGTTGAGCTTTAAATCGGATTTGCCAATATGCCGCGTGTTTTGCACCGCTATCGTTTGTTTGGCCAACCCGTATTTTTCGCGCACATTCTCTGCCTGTGCAGCTTGCGAGACGAAGGACACCGCGCTGTGCTCAACGGCGCGGCCGAAGGCGCCAAACATTTGCCGGCTATAAACTGGTTGCGGAGTCGGGATCGAGGCGTTTGGATCGCCCATCTGTGCGCAGACGATACTGCCACCCATCACCACCATCTCGGGTTTAACGCCAAAGAAGGCCGGTGACCAAAGCACCAAATCGGCGCGCTTGCCAACTTCTATCGAACCGATTTCATGCGAGATCCCATGCGCAATGGCAGGGTTGATGGTGTATTTTGCCACGTAGCGGCGGGCCCGTAGGTTATCATTATCCCCCGTTTCTTCGGCCAATGCGCCGCGCTGGCGTTTCATTTTATCCGCAGTTTGCCACGTGCGCAGGATCACTTCGCCGACGCGACCCATCGCCTGACTGTCTGAGGCAATAATGCTAAAGGCGCCCATATCGTGCAATATATCTTCCGCTGCGATGGTTTCGCGACGGATGCGGCTTTCTGCAAACGCGATATCTTCGGGAATCGATTTATCCAAATGATGGCAGACCATCAGCATATCAAGATGTTCTTCGACCGTGTTGACGGTAAAGGGGCGGGTGGGGTTGGTGGAGGAAGGCAGCACATAGTCTTCCCCGCAAATCCGGATAATATCGGGGGCATGACCGCCGCCAGCGCCTTCGGTGTGGAAGGCATGTATGGTGCGCCCTTTCATGGCGGCAAGCGTATGCTCGACAAATCCTGATTCGTTCAGCGTGTCAGTATGGATCATTACCTGCACATCCATCGCATCGGCCACGCTGAGGCAGGTATCAATAGCCGCTGGTGTCGTGCCCCAATCCTCATGCAATTTCAGCGCGCAGGCGCCCGCGAGCACCTGCTCTTCCAGCGCTGCTGACAAGGAGGCATTGCCTTTGCCTGCAAAGGCCAAATTCATTGGCAGAGCATCGGCTGCCTGCAGCATCCGCGCGATATGCCAAGGCCCCGGCGTACAGGTGGTGGCCAAGGTGCCATGCGCGGGGCCGGTGCCCCCGCCGAGCATGGTGGTGATGCCGGAATGCAAGGCGTCATCGATCTGTTGCGGACAGATAAAGTGAATATGGCTGTCAAACCCGCCGGCTGTGAGGATCTTCCCCTCGCCGGCGATCACCTCGGTGCCGGGCCCGATGATAATATCGACATTGGGCTGCGTATCGGGATTGCCAGCCTTGCCGATCGCGGCAATGCGGCCATCGCGCAGCGCGATATCGGCTTTGTAAATGCCCGTATAATCCAAAATCAGCGCATTGGTAATCACCGTATCAGCGGCGCCGGCGGCGCGCGTGGCTTGCGATTGCCCCATGCCGTCACGGATCACTTTGCCGCCGCCAAATTTAACCTCTTCGCCATAGGTCGTCAGGTCTTTTTCAACTTCGATGAAAATCTCCGTATCGGCCAAGCGCAGCTTATCGCCCGTGGTCGGCCCATACATCCCCGCATAATCCCTGCGGCTAATATTGACTGCCATGTCCTACAGATCCCCCATGATTTTTCCGTTAAATCCAAACACCCGCCTGCTGCCTGCTATTTTGATCAGGCTGACCGCGCGCTTCTGCCCCGGTTCAAATCGTACCGCAGTGCCGGCAGCAATATTCAAGCGCTGTCCGTGCGCAGCGGCTCGATCAAACTCAAGCGCTGGGTTGGTTTCAGCAAAATGATAATGGCTTCCAACTTGAACGGGCCGATCACCCGTGTTTGCCACCATTAACTCAACCGCTTCGCGGCCCTCGTTCAAGGTAATATCGCCCGCGGCGCAGACCAGTTCGCCCGGTTTCATAAATCGGCCTTTCGGGTCCGCTTTATAAGCACCACGCTCGAGAGAATAAGCACGATCCCCGCCAAAACGGGGACTGCCAGTTCGGGCAGCGTGCCGCTCTGCACGCCATGGGGCAAAATATGCGGATGCGCGAAGGCGGGGGCCGCGAGAAGGGTAAACAGTATGCTGAGTGTTGTTTTCATCAGAGTATCCTATCGAATGGGGTTGTGAACGGTGACGAGCTTGGTGCCATCTGGAAATGTTGCTTCCACTTGCACTTCGGGGATCATATCGGGCACCCCATCCATACAATCGCTGCGGGCAACGATGGTGGCGCCAAATTGCATCATATCTGAAACGCTGCGTCCATCGCGCGCGCCCTCAACAACGGCATCGCAAATCAGCGCTATCGCTTCGGGATGGTTAAGCTTAACCCCGCGTGACAGGCGTTTACGCGCAACTTCTGCCGCCATCGCGATCAGCAGCTTATCTTTTTCCCTCGGGGTTAATTGCATTTATAATCTCCAACATTTTGGCAGGGTGTTTTGCGTGAGGCGATCCAAGATCGGCAACATGATTTGACGCAGCGCGTAGCCGTCATGCGCTAAAACCCGCAGCACGCAAAGATCTGGCGCGATGAGGCTGCATCCTGACGTGTCGTTGAGCTGGGTTTGGATTGCGCGGCAAAGGCGCGCTGCATCGGGCGCGCGGTAGAGTATGTTGGCCATGGCACCAAGACCGGCAGCAACTGCGGGGCGGGCAAGTTTTGCGGTAATATCACCAGATAGCAGCGCCACATCGCGATACACCAAGGCCTCATCTACCCAGAGGTCGATCTGATCGCGGAAAAACCCAGAAATTTGCGTTTCGCCCATTGCATGACGGCCGAAGATAACCGGCTCAACCATCAACAGCTTCGCGCTGTGATGCATGCGGATGGTTAAACGACGGCTCAATCCCCCTTTATCATAAAAAAGCGTTTCTTGAGGCACCCAGTTTAACGAGGCTTCTGGGGCAATGCTCAGCGAGGTTTCGACGCGCCCTATGCTATTGGGTTGAGCTTTATAGATACGTTCGCAGGCTTGGGTTGTCAGCGTGATATGCGCCTGCGGTTCGGCTTTTGCGTGGAAGGATAAATGATCGCCGCCGGTTATGCCGCCCGATGTATTGATCAGAACCGCTTCCAGATGATCCGGTTGGTTGGGAAACAAAGCTTTCAAACAGCCGTTTTGAAACAGATCCTTCAAACGGCTTGAACCATCCGCCAGTTGCGCCGTGACGGCGAGGCTGCCGATTGCGCGCGGGGTATTGATAACAGAGCTGTCCAATAGGTCTTTCATCGCGATCCTTAATTGCGCAGACACCGCGTCACGGCGCCCTCGCCTTCTGCGGGTTTGATGCAGAAAATCCAAATTTATCCGAAAATTTCAAGGAATTCGGTCAGTTTTCGATTATTTATTTATCATTTAAGAAGGCAGTGATTAATTTATAGTCGAAAATTTTTGTTTTTCGTTTTTTTTGCCCGTATGCCTTGAGCTTTTTATCTGCGCTCGGCACCACAGTATCACCGTCTTGGCTCAGAGCGGCTTTGTGACGGTAACGGCGTGTGACGACCGATCGAATTGCAGCTCGGAACGATCGCCACACAAATTGCAACATTGGTTGCAGGCGAAATTGTAGGTGGTGGCCTCCCATAATACAAGCCACTCTGCGGTTTTGTCTGCGAGGAGACTTAAATGAAAAATTTAAAAAATTCTTTGGCTGGCGGCGTTCTTTTTAGCGCGCTGTTAAGCTCTGCCGTGGTCGCTGACACGATTAAAGTGGGTGTTTTACATTCCTTATCCGGTACGATGGCGATTTCAGAAACAACGTTGAAAGACACGATGTTGATGTTGATCGAAGAGCAAAATGCCAAGGGCGGTGTTTTGGGCAAGCAATTGGAGGCAGTGGTGGTTGATCCTGCCTCTGATTGGCCTTTATTCGCCGAAAAAGCGCGGGAATTGCTGACTGTGCATGAGGTAGATGTGATGTTTGGCAATTGGACAAGCGTGTCTCGCAAATCCGTTTTGCCGGTGATTGAAGAGTTAAACGGCTTGCTGTTCTATCCGGTTCAATATGAGGGCGAAGAAAGCTCGAAAAACGTCTTTTACACTGGCGCGGCGCCGAACCAACAAGCCATACCAGCAACGGATTACTTCCTCGAAGAGCTGGGCGTTGAAAAATTCGCCTTGTTGGGCACCGATTATGTATATCCGCGCACAACCAACAATATTTTGGAAAGCTATCTGATCTCAAAAGATATTGCGGCAGAAGATATCTTTGTGAATTACACGCCCTTTGGCCATTCTGATTGGTCCAAAATCGTGGCTGACGTAGTGGCTTTAGGCGCCGATGGCAAAAAAGTTGGGGTGATTTCCACGATTAATGGCGATGCAAATATCGGCTTTTACAAGGAATTGGCAGCCGCAGGTATTTCGGCAGATGATATTCCGGTGGTTGCGTTTTCGGTGGGGGAAGAAGAACTTTCTGGTTTAGACACAAGCAACCTTGTGGGTCACCTGGCTGCGTGGAATTATTTCCAGTCAGCGGATGTAGAGGCCAATACCGAATGGGTTGCCGCTTGGAAAGCACGTATGGGCGATGAGCGGGTCACGAATGACCCAATGGAAGCGCATTATATCGGGTTTAACATGTGGGTGAATGCGGTTGAAGCTGCGGGCAGTTCAGAGGTTGATGCGGTGCGCGCCAAAATGTACGGCCAAAAATTTCCTAATTTGACCGGTGGAATGGCGGAAATGCTGCCCAACCATCATTTGTCAAAGCCGGTATTGATCGGTGAAATTCAAGCGGATGGTCAGTTTGATATCATCAGCCAAACCAGCGAGGTTCCGGGCGATGCCTGGACAGATTACCTGCCTGAATCCGCCGTTCTGGTGTCTGACTGGCCAGGCCTAGAATGCGGAATGTACAACACGCAAACCAAATCCTGCGTTCAAATCGGTTCAAATTATTAATCCGTTTGATGGAAATTGTTGAAGGGCAGTCTTGCCCTTCAACCCTTACAAGGCTTTAGACGTATGAGAGTTTTAGCGGCTGCGCTTGTTGCGTGTTGGGTGATCTGCTCCGAGGCCGCCTTGAGCGCCCAAAGCTTGTCAGAGATTATCAGCACCCATAGCCAAGTGATTGCAAAAAGCTCGCGCAAAACGATCCAGCCAGCGATCGATGCGCTTGTCGCAAGCAAATTACCAAATGTAGAATTTATGCTGGTGCAATGGCGCGCCAAAGCCTTATGGCTGAATAAAAGCACCAATGCGATCATCGCCGTTGAAGATAAACGGATGATTGATCTTGATACGCAATCCGATCTTGGGCCGTTTGAAAAGGCTGGGTTTAAGCAGATCAAACCCAATAGCGGCGTGCGCAATTTAATTTCTGGGGCTTTGGTGGCGTTTCAATTGAATGCGCCCGAAATTGCTGTGCGCAAAGCCGCCTTAGCATCCATACGCAGAAATGAAGATCCGGCCTATTTGCCATTGCTCGAACAATCGCTGGGGCTAGAAACAGATCCCGCCTTAGTGGCAGAAAAGCAGCAACTGCTGCATTTGTTAACGCTGAAATACGGCCAATCCGCTGAGGCGCGGCTAGCGGCAATTGCGGCAATTGGCAGCTCGTTGGATGTTGAGGTGCGCGCTGCGCTTAACCCAATATTGGCGACCCAGCGCACCTATGCGGCTGCGCTGCCGGATGACGCTAATATCGCAAAAGTTTTGGTGCCAGGTCAGAATGGTTTCTCAACGCAAACGGCCTATCAATTGCTGGTGGCAGGCGGTGAGGCTGCCGCGCAGCCTTCTTTAGAACAAATCAAGCAAGCATTGATTGACAATATTGACGGGGGTCGTGTTGCCGGCATTCCAATCGCCCAATTGGACGATCCAGCTGCGCGCACAAGGGCCTATGCTGATTTGGCGCAAGCCGGTTTGGTGCCGGCGCAAATCAGCCAAAGCGCAATTGACGCGACCGTGTCAAATTTTAGCTTTTTTGATCAATATCTTGAGCCTGATCCACAAATCACATCAGCGGCGCAAGCGGCGCTGAAAGCCATTTCATATCAGGTGAGCTTGTCGAATACGATTGATATTCTTCTAGATGCGATCTCGCTGGCTTCGATTTATTTTTTGGCAGCGATAGGATTGGCGATCACCTTTGGCGTGATGGGTGTTATCAATATGGCCCATGGCGAATTTATTATGATGGGCGCCTATACGGGCTATGTCTTGCAACAAATCGTACCAGATGAAACTTTGTCAATTTTACTGGCGGTTCCAACCGCTTTTGCAGTGACTTTTTGCGCCGGTGTTGCCATGGAACGCTTGGTTATCCGGTGGTTGTATAACCGCCCCCTTGAAACGCTTTTGGCGACTTTTGGAATTTCGATCGCTCTCCAACAATTGGCCAAAAATATATTTGGAACGCAAGCACGCCCGTTGACCTCACCCGATTGGCTGGGGGGGGCTTGGGTGATCAATGATGTGGTGTCCATCAGTTTTATTCGCATTGCCATTTTCGTTCTGGCATTGATTTTCCTGGCTTTGTTTCTGTTTATTATGAAACGAACCCGCCTAGGGTTGGAAACCCGCGCGGTGACTCAGAATTCGCAAATGGCCGCTTTGATGGGAATCAATCCA
>JADHOV010000053.1 GCA_016778765.1 Paracoccaceae bacterium
CGCCGAACAAAATTACCCCCGAATGAATTTACAACGCTAATACTAAAGGGCCGTGGTCCGAGACGCAGGGCCCTATGATTGGGGGAGCCACTGGCGCCGATTGTAGCTGAACCGTAATGATTAGGCACAGTAACCCCTGATTAACTCTGTTTTGATCTGATGCTTTATGGTGGGTAGAGTGGTGGGTACAGATCTTATCTAATTATAAATATAAATTAAATCAGCTACTTAATTGGTATATGTGGCGGACAGACAGGGATTCGAACCCTGGAGACGGTCTCCCGCCTACACACTTTCCAGGCGTGCGCCTTCGACCACTCGGCCACCTGTCCATCAGCAGGGTTTAGCCCGACCACTGGGTGATTTGCAAGAGGCTTGTGCCACCATTAAAAAGCTACAAAACCCAAGTCTTCAAAATCTTATAAGGTGTTTAAAGGAAAAAAAGCTTCTGCGTATTGCGCGCGGCTTGTAAATCCTTCGTGCCACAGACAATGCCGCGCAACACAGAAGTACAACACCAATCGATGCGGAGTTGCTCGAAAACGGGCACATCGCTCATCAGAGCCGATACACTGCCCTTCTGCGCTCAATCTCTGGTCTATTTTTCAAAACCGCGCGTCCTTTATAAGACTCCGAAAGGTTAACCGTAAATAATCAGCCGTTTTTTAACCTATTTGCACCACCGGCCAGCGCTTCTGGGTTTCGGAGCCAAATATCGCGTTGAACAAAGGGCATCTCAATCCCTTCGGTCTGGAAAACGGCAGCAATCTCATGATTTAAATCTGTTTTCACGCTCAACATCGCATTCACATCGCGCAGAATAGCTCTGATTTCAAAATTCAAACTGCTCTCACCAAAGGCGCTAAAAACCACATATGGGGCAGGATCACCCATCACCAGCGGGTGTTTTCCTGCGATCTCTAATAATAGCCGTTCCACATGTTTGGTATCCGTTCCATAGGCCACGCCAACGGGAACAATAACCCGGCCCAAAGTGTTGCCCCGGGTGTAATTCGTGACCACACCAGCAACAAGATCCGCATTTGGAACAATAATATCACTGCGATCAAAAGTTTCGATCCGCGTGGAGCGAACAGAAATATTGCGCACATAACCCATTTTTCCGCCCACCTCGATCCAGTCGCCCTCACTCACTGGGCGCTCGATCAATAAAATAATGCCCGATACAAAATTTGACACGATATTTTGTAAGCCAAAGCCGATGCCAACCGATAACGCACCCGCAACGATGGCCAGAGATGACAGATCGATCCCAATCGAAGAAATCGCAACCAACGCGGCCAGAAAGATGCCGATATATCCGATTCCAGATACCAGAGCCGTTTGCGCGCCCGGATCAATCGATGTTTTTGGCAGCACGGAAGCTTTTAACGCCGATTGAACAAACCGGGTGGCCATATAGCCCGCGGTAAAAATGATGACAAATGTTAAAAACTCTCCAGGTGACAGGCGCGTTTCACCAATTTGGACACCGCTCAACACCTGGCTCCAAAGCTCTATCAGATCAACCGCCCGCGCCCCCCAAATAAGCGCAAAAACTGGAAGCGCCAACAAAAGGAACGAAAAGCCAATTAAAATCGGCAACAACGCATCCTTGCCGGCTCCGGCCTTGCCGAGGAAAACTTCATATGTATCGCTCACCAAGCGCTGCAAAACCAAAATTGAAGCCAACAAGCCAAGCGTGAGCACAAACGGATACAGCAAAGCATTGGCCGCGTTCATATAGCCCAGCGCACCAGCCAAGATGGCAATGATCGCAACGAAGCGAGACACCCGTCTGAGCAACCACATCATCGTTTGGTAAAGCGGAGCTGTTTTCTCTACAGACGCGCCAAGCGCGACCGCCTCCTCAGCGCTTGCAACCGGTTGTTGCGCCAAACGCATCAAAATCAACGCTGTTAAAACCAAAAGGGGAAACGTCCAAATCACCAGAACATGCGGTGAGCTGGCTTCATAATGCGCGACCAGATCCAGCACCGCATGAATAATAAAAACAACTGCCAAGACACCGACCAATCGGGCATTGCGCTCGTCATTCTGTTTGCCATCCGCGATTAGAACCGCTGTTTCCCCTACGAATAAGCGTTGCCCTAGCCAAAACGCACCAAAAATCCAGGCCGCCCAATAATGATCAAGCGCCCGCTCGATCAGCAACGTGCCCTGAAATCCCAAAAAGCCGCTTTCCAACAGCGTCAATAAAAGAAAATGCAGCCCCGACGCCTTCACTACAGCGATCACCAGCGTGCTTAAAAACCCAGTGCTGGAGACCAAACCTTGGCGTTGATAAATCAGATCTCTGCTCAGCCGTTGTACTATGCGCGGCGCGGCGAGCAGCAATAGCAGCGCGATAAGAAGGCTTAACACGAAAGAGGCAAGAAGCTGTTTCCCCGCCAGCAGAGTCAGCGCAAGCGGTATCGTTTCAAACGTTTCCCCAAGTAAGCCGCCCAGAATATCACTGAGCTCAAGCAAAGCTTTAGGCCAAGCCACAATCGAAAGCGGGCTTTTTGACAATTCGAACAATGCTGATTTTTGTTCAGCTCGGATCAGTTGATCGATTTCCTTGACCAGCCCCTGCGCCTTACTCAGGGCTTCTTGGGCTTGCGCAACGGGCAGTTGCAGCTTTGCCAAATCCGCGTTCAACGCCCTTCGGCGCTGCGCCAAAGGATCGCTCTGCCCCTCCGCTGGGGGGTCGCCAAGCGCTAATATTTGTTCCTGTAAAGTCGCAATACGGCCCGAATTCGCTTCGCTCGCTCGGATAAATTGATCCCGCCAATTCGCAACCAAACCGCGCAGGCTTTCCGAAACGTTCTGTTGCAAAATTTGCCGTTCGACATAGGCAGACTCAGAGCTCCATCGCGTATAATCAGGTAGGCTCGATTGGGCGAAAGCGGCTAGGTTTAGACCCATCCAGATAAACCACAGCAGGCCCCAAGCCCATAATTTAGCGACCGCCTTCACGGGGTTTCGTACACTTCTGGCACGACGCGCGTCGCCTCTTCGAGCCATTCAGGGACCGGCAAGCCCTTCTCACGCAAAAACTTACGATTAAACAGCTTTGACTGATAACGCGCGCCAGAATCGCAAAGAATGGTTACAATCGTATGTCCGGGGCCCAATTCGCGCGCCATGCGCATCGCGCCCGCCACGTTGATCCCTGACGACCCGCCCAAACATAAGCCTTCATGCTGCATCAGATCAAAAACGATCGGTAGCGCCTCGTGATCACTGATCTGATAGGCAAAATCCGGTTGAAACCCTTCTAAGTTTGCAGTCACCCGCCCTTGTCCGATACCTTCCGAGATAGACCCGCCTTCAGACTTAAAAACGCCCTCGGTGTAATAGGAATAAAGCGCCGCCCCCATCGGATCAGCCAACCCGATTTTAACGCCTTTCGGCTGCAAGGCTGCCGCAACGCCAGACAGCGTTCCCCCAGAACCGACAGCACAAATGAACCCATCTACCTTGCCCTCGGTTTGCTCCCAGATTTCAGGACCCGTGGTTTCAATATGCGCCTGACGATTGGCAATATTATCGAATTGATTGGCCCAAATCGCACCATTTGGACTGGTTTTAGCAATTTCAGCCGCTAAGCGCCCGGAATACCGCACATAATTATTTGGGTTTTTATACGGGACCGCGGGTACTTCAACCAACTGCGCCCCAAGCAGACGCAACGCGTCTTTTTTTTCCTGGCTTTGGGTATCGGGAATTACAATCACCGTTTTGAAACCCATTGAGGCTCCAACCACGGCCAATCCAATCCCCGTATTCCCAGCAGTCCCTTCAACGATAACGCCACCGGGGCGAAGCATGCCTTTTGCGATTGCATCTTTGATGATGAACAAAGCTGCGCGATCCTTAACAGATTGGCCAGGATTGCGAAATTCAGCCTTTCCTAAAATCGTAGATCCGGTTTCCTTGCTGGCATTTTGCAGCTTGATCAATGGCGTATTGCCAACCAAATGCTCTAAGGCAGGCGCATATTGCATGAAACCCCTTTCAATTCGACCGTGTGTGCCAACCCCATAGTGGCTCTGGGCCCATAACTCAAGCGAAAGCCCCGCAACGCTATTGCAGTTTAGCGACGCTCGGGCTGTTATATAGACTATAGATCAGACGCACCTGTTGGAAGACATAGATAAAGATCACACCACCTTACGCACCCAAAAAGCGGTTATCGGTTGGTCACGGTAATCTGCGTCACGTCACAATTGCTGGTCGAAAACGTTGCCGCGCAAGATGTCAGGTAAAAATTCCACATGCGGCGAAAGCGCTCATCAAATCCCAAAGCGGCCACTTGATCCCATTTTTTATTAAACACATCATGCCAGCGGCGCAAGGTTTGCGCATAGCTTTCGCCAAATTCTAAGGATCGGACCACATTCAGACCGGCGGTTTCAATCTCGGTTCTCAAAGCGCTCGGACTGGGCAGCATTCCACCCGGAAAAATATATTTCTGAATGAAATCCACACCTCTTTGATAGACGTCCCAGCGCGCATCTTGCACCGTTATAATCTGAAGCGTCGCATGCCGCCCGGGTTTCAAACAATCGCGCAAAACTTTAAAATATGAAGGCCAATATTTTTGACCCACAGCTTCAAACATTTCGATGCTTGCAATCCCGTCATATTGCCCGGTTTCATCCCGATAATCTTGCAGCTTGAACTCTACCAAATCGGACAGGCCCAGTGCTTTGATGCGCTCGCGGGCAAATATAAGCTGCTCGTTGCTCAAGGTCAGGCCGGTTACTCTTAATCCATGCTCTTTGGCGGCATATTCTGCAAATCCACCCCACCCGCAGCCAATTTCTAAAATATGATCTCCCGATTTTACATCCATCTGTTCGACCATCGAGGCGTATTTTGCCAATTGCGCATTTTCCAAACTTTCTTGTCCGGTTTTGAACAAGGCAGAGGAATAGGTCATCGTCTCATCAAGCCATAGTTGGTAAAAGTCATTGCCCAAATCATAGTGGTAGCTGATATTTTTCAGCGCTTGTTTTTTTGAATTGCGTTGCAGCCAAAATCGAAATTTTTCATAGAAACGCACCAACGCCATTCCGGGAAATCCATCATAGAGATCATCATTGTCTGCGTGAATCAAATCCATAAACGCCTGCAAGTCTGGCGTGCTCCACCACTGATCCAAATAGGCATCACAAAACCCCAAATCCCCCTCGCGGATCAGGCGCGCAAAAATATCAGGATTGTGAATATTTAACTGCGCGATCGGGCCCTTGTTTCTGCCAATCGCCCGAAACACGCGGCCATCGCTTAACGCAAAGTCCAACTGGCCAAAATTCATATTGCAAGCCATATCAAACACTCGCGAAAAATAGCGTGGCAAGTTCTTTTGATTTTGGGTCGACGTAAACAGCATCATTACCTCTTAAAAGTCGCGATTCTTATAGTTATCTAACGCGCGCTGGCGTCCCTCGGCCAGAGAAATAACGGGTTGAGGATATGCCAAATCGGTAGATAAATTCCAGCTTTTTGGTATGGCCTTAAAATAAAGTGAAGCGGTGCGGCTTGGCGCAGGAGACCCCTCGGCCAGCCATTGGCGTTGATACAGGTTTTTTGGATCAAATTTGACCAATTGGGTCTCGGGGTTAAAAACCCGAAAATACGGAGTGGCATCCGGCCCCGACCCTGCAGACCATTGCCAGCCCATCGCGTTGCTGGCCGCGTCCCAATCGATCAAACACGATTCAAACCATCGCAACCCGATACGCCAATCGGTCATCAGATGTTTTGTAAGGAAAGAGGCCACGATCATTCGGCCACGGTTATGCATGCGTCCGGTGACATACATCTCGCGCATCGCGGCGTCTACAAAAGGCACGCCTGTGCGGCCTTGTTTCCACGCCAGCACTGCCGGATCCTGCTCGTCTTTATTCCAAGGAAACCGATCCCAGCCGGGTTTCCAATTTTGCTCCAAAATATGCGGCGTATGATGCATCAGATGATAGGCGAATTCGCGCCAAACAATCTCTTTCAAAAATGTCTCAGCGCCATCTTTGCCATCCTGCAATGCCCTCAGGCCTGCATGCCAGCATTGATAGGGGCTGATTTCTCCAACCGCCAGATTTTCCGAAAGACCAGAGGTGCCCAAAACAGCCGGTACGTCTCTCAACCGATTATATGAGGCAATGTCCGACTGACAAAAATTGGTCAACCGCGTGTGCGCTGCCTCTTCACCCAGCCTTACATAGGGGCGCACGACCGCCGCCCCCCGTTGCATCGCAGATCCAAGCGACCAGCCAGACAGGTTTTCTGAAGATGGAAAATTTGCCGGCGCTTGAAGTTTTGTTACCGCTGATAGCGGCGCAGGAATTTCTCGGTTTTTAACCGCATTCCAAAAAGGCGTGTACACCTTATAGTAACCACCTGTCTTGGTTTGCACGCTCCACGGCTCATGCAGCAATTTACCGCCAAAGCTGCGCGCATGAATCCCAAGATCTTTCAGCTTTCCTTTTATATCGCTATCGCGCTCTACCGATTTAGGGTCATATTCACGCGCCCAAAACACGGCATCGGCGCCGCTTTCCTTGATCAGCGCATGCAAAGTTTCCAGCGCTGCGCCAGATCGAAACGTCAGCCGGCTCCCAACGCTCTGCAACGCCTGATCAAACTGTTCCAAACCCAGCCCAAGGCGCCATTTCGGGGCTGCCCCTAAACGATCCACAGCCGCGTCTCGAATAAACACCGGCAACACCGGCCTGCCCTGCTCGGCCGCAGCACGAAGCGCTGGATTGTCACTCAGACGTAAATCGCGGCGAACCCAGTAAATAATCGGAGCGTTTTGCTGCACATTCCCTCGCATTTTTATAGCTTTTACGATGCCGCAACCTGATCTGGATCAAAGTAAATCATCTAGTGCATTCAGCAATTTATCAATTTCGGCTTGGTTCGTGTAATGCACAAAGCTCAGCCGCAACACGCCTTGATCAGGATCAACGCCCATCGCGCGCAACGCCCGATTGGCGTAAAAATCCCCATCACCCACCATGATGCCGCGCGCGGCGAGGGCTTTGGCCATGGGCCGCGCCGAAACCCCCAGATCAATCGCAACGGTTGGCGCCCGATTTTCAGCCTTATCAGACCCAAGCAGCCGCACCGCGTTTTTCGCGCGCAAAAGATCAAGCACAGGCTGTAGCAGGCTTTGCTCATGCGCCCGCATCAAATCATGAACCGCCGCGGCGCGCTTCACAGGTGCTGCATCCGTTCTAAAATGTGCCTCATATAGCGCATCAATATAATCCGCCATACCCGCGCAGGCGGCGATTTGCGCATGATCAGGCCCTGCCGGCGTGAACCGTTTGTTCAGATAATCCGAATTGAAAAAATGCCCCTGATTGGGCAATTGGCGCGCCAACGCTTCGCGCACCACCATAATACCCTGATGCGGACCATAGGTTTTATAGGAAGAAAACAGATATATATCTGCCCCCAATTCGGCAAGGTTTGGCAGGCCATGCGGCGCATAGCTCACCCCGTCTACGCAGGCGAAAGATCCATTTGCATGTATCAAAGAAACAATCTGCGAAACCGGGTTCACTTGCCCCACCACGTTTGAGCAATGCGGAAAACACACCAATTTTACGTTTCGGTCCAACAGCCTCTCTAAATCGGCAATATCCAATTGGCCGGTTAAAGCGTTTAAACGCCATTCTTTGACAATAATGCCCGCATCTTTTAGCCGCCGCCACGCCCCTGAATTGGCTTCATGATCCTGATTGGTTACAATAATTGCGTCGCCTGTTGCCAAAAAATTCTTGAAGGCCTGCGCAAGCACATAGGTGTTCTGGGTCGTTGATGGCCCAAAACTAAGCTCTTCCGCCGCAACACCCATCATGGCGGATAAACGCGCACCCGCTTCATCCATCTCGGCGCCACCCAGCTCAGAAACTGCATAAGCGCCATAGGGTTGAACTTTGCGCTGCGTGTAAAAACGGAACAAACGATCGATCACCTGCCGACAGGTGTAAGAGCCGCCGGCATTCTCAAAAAATGCCTGCCCCTGCAAAGCAGCTTCGCTAAAAGCGGGAAATTGAGATCTTACAAACGCACAATCAAGCATGGCAGCCCCGGTATAATGAGAGGAAGACAGGACCCAATTTTAGCCCCAGTTACAAGCCTATTCGACCAAGCCACCCCCCAATTTTCACAGATTGACCAAATTTATACTTTTGTATATAAAAACAATACCAAAAATTATTTATTAAAGAATATTTTTAAATACGCCCATGCAGCAGCCAGTGGCCAACCATGAGTGCAGCGAAATAAACGTAAAAAAAACTGATTAGATTTAAGGGTTAAGCGGCAAACTAATCTAAACGCAAAGCTAAAAAGTTTTGTTAGACAAGATCGTTTACCAGTAAAAAGGATAACAAAATGGCCACAAAGCCAGCATTAATGAACCTTCCAATAGAAACATCTGATACGGGGTTTTATTCCGGATTCAGCAAGGACGTCACCATCAGTGCGAAAATATTGGTAACCGCGCTGATTATTTGGGCGGTTGTTTTTCCAGAAAACGCCAGCAATGTCCTAAGCGCCTTAAATTCGTTTCTGTTAACCAATTTTGCCAGTTGGTATATCTTCGTAATCGCCTTCTATGTTGTGGTTTGTTTGTTATTTGCCTTGGTTCCAAGCTCGGGCAAGCTCTTGCTTGGCAGACCCGGCGACACACCCGAATTTTCGAATTTTTCTTGGTTTTCGATGATGTTCGGCGCTGGGATCGGCATCGGAATGCTCACCTTTGCAACCGCCGAACCAATTTATCACTTTGGTAATAATCCCGACGTCATTCGCGGATTGTCCACAGGATATGACGCCGATAATGTGCGCGCGGCTTACCGCTGGTCATTCTTGCATTGGGGCATCTCTGCTTGGGCCTGCTATGCGTTGGTCGGCCTAGCGCTGGCGTATTTCTCTTATCGGCGTAACCTGCCCCTCACCATTCGATCCGATCTTGCGCCTTTATTCGGCAAAAGCCTTTCGGGACCGGTCGGCAGCATTATTGACATCGTAGCCGTTGTGGCCACGGTGCTTGGCGTGGCCCAAACCTTGGGCTTTGGCGTTCAGCAATTTATTGCAGGCTTGCACCGTGTGGGTATCGGAGACTGGGTGTTAAACGCGGAAGGCAAGGCCTCGACCGCCGGTATCATCCTTGCGCTTTTGGTGATAATGGGCGCCTCAACCCTATCGGCGCTTTCAGGAGTGGGCAAAGGGATCAAATGGCTTTCAAACATCAATATGGGTCTAAGCTTTTTCATATTGTTCTTTTTCCTTGTCTTCGGCAGTACATTCTTTGGCCTGCAGGCGCTGATCGTTGGCATGTTTGATTATTTTGTCACGCTTCCGAAAACCTTATTCACCGTCTGGAAGGCCGACGGCAGTGAAACCGGCGATGCGTTAAGCGCGTGGCAAGGCGCCTGGTCGGTGTTTTACTGGGCTTGGTGGATCGCTTTTGCACCTTTTGTTGGTGTTTTCCTTGCCCGAATTTCAAAAGGCCGCACCATTCGCGAATATGTCTTGGGCGCAATGCTTATTCCCGCCGCCATGTGTTTTATTTGGTTTGCCATCGTAGGGGGAACCGCCGTTGATTTAACGCTGGATGGCACCGCTGGCGACAGCATCATCACGGCGGGTTCACAAGCACAGCTTTTTGTGATGCTCGACGTTATTCTTAGCAGCTCGCAGGCCTAGATGATGGCGGTTGTCGTGGTGATCCTCTTGCTGACCTATTTGGTCACCTCAGCCGATTCCGCGGTCTTGATCATTAACACCATCAATTCCGGTGGCGATGAAGGGCCCAAAGGGCGCCCGCATATTATCTTTTGGGGCTCGGCTTTGGGATTGGTGGTTGGCGCGTTGTTGATTATCGGGGGGTTAGAGGCAATCCAAACGGCTATGGTGATTGACGCCCTGCCCTTCAGTTTGGTGATGGCATTGATGGGGATCGCGCTGATAAAGGCTATTTATAGAGACAGCATACGCCAAAAGGCCGGCGTCGAGATTATTTTTGACCCAAGCGCGGATGCAAACACCAAAGCTGAAACGCCAGACGCGGTTTGACCCAAAAAAAAGGTGCGGGATCAATACAGCCCGCACCTGTTTTAAATCGCATTTCCAACTAGTGAAAGGAAAGCAAATGAAACATTGGATTTTTTGGCTTATCGCTGGTGTAGTGTCTCTTTTGGGCGGGTTTACCGCCTTGGCGAACCCTTTGGCGGCTTCTTTGACCGCTGAGCTTTTGGCTGGTTGATCATTTATATTTGTAGGCGTGATTATGCTGTTCTCAGCCTTCGGCGATCAGGGCTGGGGCGCGCGCATTTCAACAGTGCTTTTGGGCCTGCTTGTCTTGTTCATTGGTGTCAACTTGATTGCACATCCATTGCGCGGCCTGATATCGATAACCTATGCCGTTGCCGTCGTCATGATGATCGTAGGTATCGTTCGTCTGGTTTTGGCTTTCAGTGACGAACTTCGTCCCTTCCGTTTGATAATGGTCATTTCAGGCGCTCTGTCGATCATACTAGCGATGATGATTTTCTCCAACTTCCCGCAATCTGCAGCGGTGGTATTGGGCGTCTATCTGGCCATCGAACTGATCTCAAACGGTGTAGCACTGATCGCGATTGCGCTGGCACGCAAATCCGAAACTTCAGCGGAGGTATAAGCCTATGAAACAGTGGCTTCTTTGGTTCTTTGTGGGACCTGCGTCATTTATTGGCAGGCTACTCGCCTTCTCCATCCGATGTCCGCTTCGATTGCGACAACAACATGTACTGGTTGGGCACCGCTGATTGTAGCGGCGGTGAAGAGCTATTCAGCCTAGAAACCGCAGGGATTACGTGAAATTGCTGGCGCTGCGCTTGTGAAAGCTTGTCTACTGTTCATGGGGGTTATCTTGCTTTGAGGTCCAATGGGCCTGATGGTGATTTCATCTAAAGTATACCCGCCCTTCTTCTAGCCGTCTCTGGCGAGGCTATCCTGTGGGTGCCTCGTTTACTTCGTTCCGACCCGTGCTCGACCACGTTAAACCATGAAACGGGTTTCTTGTTCGATCTTCCTATAATGGCGGACAGCGTGAGCACTGGTTTTTACGGGCCACTTGAAACTGGCAGCTATCCACCGAAACTCACTCGGGAAAACAAATAATTTGGCGAGAGGCTCAAGAAGATGCTCAAATCGCTGTTTATCAAGAAGAATCCGGGGGCAACCTAGTTTCAACAAATTACAATCGTGATCGAAAGCTCCGCCCGAGCAAGGTTTTGACACCTCGCGGCGGAGCTTTTTAAAGGGCTCTACCCATTCACATCCACAACCACGCGCCCTTGCACTTGACCTTTCAGGATTTGAGCCCCCAATTGGGGCATATCAGCCAACACCGCCGGGCTGATCATCGCCTCAAGCTTGTCCATCGGTAAATCTTTGCCGATCCGCTGCCAGGCGCGAAGCCTATTTTCATAAGGCTGCATAGCCGAATCGATGCCCAAGAGGTTAATGCCTCTCAATAAAAATGGGATAACGCTAGCGGGCAGTTTCGAACCGCCCGCATTGCCAATCGCAGCGGCCGAACCGCCATAAACCAATTGG
>JADHOV010000021.1 GCA_016778765.1 Paracoccaceae bacterium
GGCTTAACCTTCACTGGCGACGAAGAAAGTCTACGCCGCAAAGGTGTGGTTGCTGGCGTTGCCGCTGGCGTAAACGGACGCAGAGTCTACGGCGATGGCGACTATTTAGATTATGCCCTGTCAGCCAGCTACGCATATTCGCCACAACACGGCATGGGCATAGCACGAGGCAGTGCCAGTGTGTGTAGCCACAACCACATCGCCAACCAATGGTATGTGGACGCTTGCGGTGACGCTACACGGCTGGTGCGTGATTTGGCAGCTGAAACCAACAGTGGCTTATCACTGAGCACAGCTAAGCTATTCACCACAGGCAATGGTGCTTATCACAGTGCTAGCGTTGGTGTTCGCAGATACTATGCTGAAGCATATCAACAGAACCAAATACAGTTGGGCTGGAACACAGTACTCAATAGGGGTGCTTACACAGGCTTTACTTTTAGCTTTGGCGAAGCAGTGCCAAACCAACTGGCTCAGCGTCGCAGTGTAAGTGCTACTGTGGGCACTACAGTATTTGACAGAGCACTCACAGCAACAGCGTCATACAGCTACGCAGATGGCGGCAGACTGTTGGGCTTTGAACGCAACGACGGCACACGCAGTCTCACCCTCAACTATGCCCTTAACGCTAATCTTTCAGTGACTGTGGGCTACAGAACAGTGGACAGCAGCATTGACTATTTCAGCGAACAAGAACCCATTGTCAGCATTCAGTTCGCTCCTATTCGCTTCTAAACCCAGCCTCACTATGCCGTTCAGTCCCACTGTCAACACAACCTTCAAACAGCAATAAACCGTGCGTTTCGTGCTGAAATCGTCACTTGGCTTGCGTGTTCTGTTGGTTAGCTAACGGCGGCACGGGCTTTATGGGCTGCGTGGACTTGGGTTCAGTGGCTGTGCTTGGTACTGCTTGAGGCTTGGGCACATCCACATAACGACGCACTGCCTTAGGCTTGGGCACTGTGACTGTGCGTGTCTTCACTTTGGGTTCAGCAAGCTGACGAGCACGAGCCACAACGCTTTGGCTTGTACTGAGCATGAGCTCCAGTGCTTGTAAACGCAGTTGCCAGTCAGCTTCATCTGTGTGCTGTCGTATCGCGTTCAATGCTTGCTGTATGTCGTCTATGGCTGTCATAGTGTATTTAGCAGAGTTAGGGTGATGCTAAATCACCACCGAAGAAGCATAAGTACTCCACCACAAGATTTTGCGTAGCGAGATTTTTTCCACGCAGAACCCTTTTCACAACGCAACTATCCAAGTCTGCTCAGCTGTTGTGTTGATGTGCTTGTGACATTCCTCAGCCAAAAGGAGAAAGCGTTTACCCAAAGCCTTGTGTTCGTCTGTGGCACACATGCGAGCACCATAGTGCTGTAGCTTGCTGGCACATACGGCAATGCTGCTGACACTGGGCTCAAGTCCGTTGAAGCGTAAACTGCGTAGATAACACTCGCTGCGTCCCAGCCAGTCTCTGCTAAACTCGCTTTCACTACGCACAGCACCGATGCCGCGTAAAACCTCAAAAACCTCTCCCAATACCGTTTCCGTCACTGTTTCGTCCTTCGTTGATAAATAACACTGTGAGCACCAAGTTCGCTCACAGTTATTTATCAGCAATGAACCACACATACTTCGAACACGACATAAGGCAACGCATTAAAGAAGAAGGCACACGCTGGGTAGCACAGCAGCAGTTCTGGCTATTTGGAACAGCACGCTACTACGACGGAACACAAATCGGCAGAGAACAGGCGGAACGAGACTGTAAGCACTACTTCAATACCATAGACAAACAACTTTTACGCAGACGCGAATACAACGAAGGCAAACGACTACAAAGATTAGTATTCATTGAAACAGGAAGAAATCGTGTAAACACGCACATCCACTTCTTCATTAAAGGTACACACCTAAAGCAATACAGGCACATCAAGCATACAGCTGAGGCAAACTGGCGAAGGCACATAAGCAAGGCAAGTGACTGCGTGGTGTTGGATAACATCGACAGCATACACGAACGCAAAGGCTACTGTTGGAAAGAGTTTGACAGCATACGCAGTGAAACGCTTTTCCTACCTTGCTGCCACCTTGCTGCCCCAAAATACACATAGAGCGGCTTAAAACAGTTGATGGCTATACCAAGCTTGCTGGCGTCACGCCCCTTAGCGTTGCTGCTTACCGTAGTGACGCTGTTCGTATTACAAATACACATTCAAATACAACCAACGAAACACACATACTGAAACACACAACATAGAATATCATAGAATAAGTATTGTATGAGATTTAGCTGTAAGTCTTTGAGATTGAACATCTCAATCCAAATAGCCAAAGTGGTTGTCCAACCAAAATATCAGACTTTACACTAAACACATGCAAAGTTGTTATTTGAGGCGACGATGGCACAAGCAGCAACACTGAATGAAGCTCAAATCAAACGAGCACTGCGTTTCTGCCAAAGCCGCAAACATGTGACGCGAGACAGCACCATACTGCTGTTCAGCATATATACTGGGTTGAGAGCAAAGGAGTTGGCAGCACTACGCATAGGCGATGTGTACGACGCAGACGGCGAGCCACGCACACAGTTCACACTTAGGGCGGAACAGACAAAAGGGGCTCGCACACGCACTGTGTTCGTCAACAAGCAGCTCAGAGCACAGTTGATGCTGTACGCACAGTGGCGACGCTGCTCCAACGCTGCTGAGCCCTTGTTTCGCAGTCAAAAGGGCGGACACTTTTCGGCAAACACCATGTGTCAGCTGTTCCTCAACATCTACAAGCAGTGTGGGCTCAGTGACGCAAGCAGCCACAGCGGCAGACGCACATTCATTACAAGGCTTGCGAACAAGGGCGTGGGCGTGCGTGTGTTGGCAGCACTGGCTGGGCACAGCAGCATAAGCACTACGCAACGCTATATTGATGTCAACGACGCACAGTTGGCGAACGCAGTAGAGCTTCTATGACAAAAGAGTAGGTTAAACCTACTGTTTCACCCACCCAACCTTGTCGCCAACACAGCACTGGTGGCGTGTTTACCATAATAGCTTTCAATGATTTGAACGCTGGTGCCCATGTTGCGTGCCACATCAAACACATTCACCTTGCCCTTACGCAGCATTTGAACAGCATAAAAGTGCCTTAGGCTGTACAGCGTGAACTTTTCACCTTCCGCGTTTTTGGTAATGTCAGCTCGTTTAAGCACCAGATTAAACTGGTCTATGAGCGTGATAATCTTGTTGCCATCGCTCATTCTAAACAGCCAATCGTCGTGCTGTGCTCGTTTGCGATTGTGCTGCTTCTTGTTCTCGTCCGCAGCTCTGTCCCACTCAGCATGCCAACGACTGTTGCGTTCCAAGCACCTATCCACATAGCGTCGTGCCCCTACACGCAGCACCACAAAGCGTTTGCCAGTCTTGCCCATAACATTAAAGCCGTAGAGCTTGCGTCCAGTGTCGTCCTCAATCTCCACCAAGTCACTCTCACGCAAGTTGTTCGCTTCACCCACACGCATTCCACTGTTTGCCAGTATCAACACATAGTCACGCAGCATTTCGTGCGTATACTTGTGCTGTGGTGGTTTGTGCTTGGCGTCCCAAATGTCCCTACGCAGTTGCTTGTACAGCTTGTTATACTCAGCAATGCTAAAGCTTGGGCGTGTTGTGGCTCGCTGTGCTTTGTGGCGAAAGCTGGGTATGGGCAAGTTGCCCACTTTAACACTGTAAGTGCGTGTGTGGTTTCCCACTCCAGCGTCTTGTCGCTTGGATTAAGACTGTGATTACGCGGACGCAGATTTGCTGGCATACGGTGATAATAATCGCGTCGCCAATCCACATAGTCACGCAACAGTGCGTTATCCACCTTCTCAATCAGCCGTTTGCCGCAGTACTCGTGCCAAAACTTGTTCACACGCCGTATCTGTCTCAGCATATAGTCGCTGGTTTGTTGTTGGTTTTGTTTGTTGCTGTGGTTGTATGTGCCGCGTGCGTTTTGGCTGGCTCTTTGCTGCTCATACTCGTTTAATACATCGCTGAAGCGAGTTTGTTGAACTGGCAAGTTTTGTTCTTTGCGAAACTCAACTTCGTAGTAGGCACGCATAGCCAACTCGCGTGCCTTACCTAACTCGCGTGTTTTGAGGCTTTTGTAGATATACTTGCGATTGCCTTTGTAAAGTCGCACTTGAAACACGCCATTGCGTGTAGTTAGCACCACCTTACCGTCAAGCAATCGCTCAGTATATTCGCCCTCAGTTTCGCCTAACAAATGCCAAACACCTTCGCCAAAACCTCATTTTGACGAACATTTACATAACATTTTTTGTTAAGCAACTGTTTTATAAGTTGTTGATTTTACTTGTTAAACTAGGCGTCCGTGGCAGTGCTTGAATTTCTTTCCAGAGCCGCAGGGGCAGGGATCATTGCGTCCTGGATTTCCCCAAGTTGACGGATCATCTTCAACAAATCCACTTTCTGCCTTTGCTGTTTGTGATGTTTGCATTCGGGCTTGGGTTTGCTTTTGCTGCGCAACCATCTGCTGCATCATCGCCTGCTGCTCGGCCTCTGTCATCGGCCGCACCAATGATAACTGTTTGCTTACATCGGTGCGTAAGCTGGTCAACAGGCTTTCAAACAATTGAAAAGCCTCAGATTTATATTCATTTAAGGGGTCGCGCTGGGCATATCCGCGAAAGCCAACCACGCTGCGCAAATGCTCAAGCGTTATCAGATGCTCGCGCCATTTGCTGTCAATCGTTTGCAAAAGTACCTGCTTTTCGACTTGCCGCATCGTTGTGGGCCCAAAGGCAATGGCTTTTTCCGCCATCATTTTATCTGAAGCATCCTCAAGGCGCTCACGAATGCTTTCGTCATCCACGCCTTCTTCATCTGCCCAATCTGTGATCGGCAAATCCATATTCAGCTGCTCTGCAACCGCCGTCTGTAAGGCTTCGCTTTCCCATTGTTCTGCATAGGATTTTGGTGGCATATAGGTGGTCACAAGATCGTCAATCACATCATGACGCATATCTTGAATCACATCCGACAAGTCTTCTGATTGCAAAATATCCAAGCGTTGTTCAAAAATCGCACGCCGCTGATCATTCATCACATCGTCGAATTTAAGCAATTGCTTTCGTATATCAAAATTGCGGCCCTCAACCTTTGACTGAGCGCGTTCCAACGATTTGTTAACCCAAGAATGGGTAATGGCTTCGCCTTTTTCCATTCCGAATTTCGACAAGACTTTATCCAAGCGCTCAGAGCCAAAGATCCGCATCAAGTCGTCATCAAGGCTGAGAAAAAACGAAGATCGACCCGGGTCGCCTTGGCGGCCCGAACGGCCACGCAATTGGTTGTCAATCCGCCGGCTTTCATGACGCTCTGTGGCCAAAACGAATAAACCGCCCGCCTCCAAAACCCGCTGCTTTTCTGCGCTGGTTTCGTCTTCAATCGTACGGCGCAAATCTTCTGGGTTCGCCTCTGGTGTTTCCGCCAAGGCGTTCAATATTTTCATCTCAACATTGCCGCCCAATTGAATGTCCGTTCCCCGACCGGCCATATTGGTGGCAATCGTCACCGCGCCAAATTTCCCGGCATCCCCGACTATTTGTGCTTCTTGCTCATGTTGACGCGCATTCAACACATTATGTTGGATTTTGGCTTTTTTCAGCATTTGAGACAGGGCTTCAGATTTTTCAATCGAAGTGGTGCCAACCAAAATTGGCTGACCTTTCGCATGCGCTGTTTGGATTTCTTCGACGATCGCGGTATATTTTTCATCTGCGGTGCGGTACACACGGTCATCTTCATCAATGCGCGAAATCGGGCGGTTCGTTGGCACTTCTACGACGCCCAACTTATAGATTTCCATGAATTCTTCGGCTTCCGTATTGGCGGTACCGGTCATGCCTGCCAATTTATCGTAAAGCCGGAAATAATTTTGAAAAGTCACGCTGGCCAAGGTAAAGTTTTCCGACTGGATCGTACAATTCTCTTTGGCTTCAATGGCTTGGTGTAGGCCGTCCGACAGGCGCCGCCCCGCCATCATGCGCCCAGTGAACTCATCGATTAACACAACTTCATTGTTGCGCACGATATAATCCTTATCGCGGGTGAAAAGCTTATGTGCGCGCAGGCCTTGATTGACGTGATGTACGAGTGATGTGCTTTCCGGATCATATAGGCTTTGGGTTTCGGGCAGGATCTCTTTTTGTCGCAATAGGTTTTCTAAGAAATCATTGCCTTCATCGGTGAAGTTCGCGTTTCTGGATTTTTCATCCAGCGTGTAATGCTCTTGGGTCAGCTCTGGGATCACAGCGTCGATGGCTTGATATAAGTCCGAGCGGTCCTGCGCTTGCCCCGAAATGATCAAGGGTGTGCGGGCTTCATCGATCAGGATACTATCAACCTCATCCACAATCGCAAAATGATGTTGTTTTTGATACATCTGCGAGAGTTCGGTTTTCATATTATCGCGTAGATAATCGAACCCGAGCTCATTGTTGGTGGCATAAGTTATATCGCAGGCATAGGCTTTTTGTTTTTCACCCTCGTCTTGATTGGGGTAGACCACGCCCGTGGTAAGGCCCAGCGCCCCATAAACGTTTGACATCCATTCGCTGTCACGTTTGGCCAGATAGTCATTCACGGTAACAACATGAACGCCCTTGCCCGTCAGCGCGTTCAAATAGGCGGGAAATGTGGCCACCAAGGTTTTTCCTTCACCGGTCTTCATTTCTGAAATATTGCCTTGATGCAGAAAAATTCCCCCCATCAATTGCACGTCAAACGCGCGCAAACCCAAAGTGCGCTTTGCGGCTTCGCGGCAATTGGCAAAGGCTTCGGGCAACAACTCATCCAACGTGGTGCCGCTGTTTAACCGGGTTTTGAACTCTTCGGTTTTGGCAATGATAGCCTCATCAGAGAGGGCCTGATAATCAGCCTCTAAGGCATCGATTTTTGCAACCAGCGGCATGGTTGATTTTATCACGCGGTCATTCGGGGAACCGAATACTTTTTTTGCCAGTTTTCCGAACCCTAACATGGTCTCTCCAATCAATAATCATGCAACTATCTGCATGTCGGCCTTGCTCTGATGGGCAAGTCTGAATAGGTGTAAAGCGGGCAGCCTTAACACCATAAGCGATGTAAGGGCCCCGATAGTGAGTGTCAACGCCAGCCAGAGGCGGCAGGTTATAAATAAAGGGAAAAAGGCGATGGGTTTTCATAAATTGGTTCTGCTCGCAGCGACGTGCTGCGCATTTGGCAGCGGCGCTTGGGCGCAAGAGGCGGTTTCGGCTGAAACGGTTGTGGCCCGCGTGAATGGCGAAGCAATCACGCTTGGGCATATGCTCTTGGTGCGGGAAAGCTTGCCGAATGAATATAAATCTTTGCCCGATCGCCAATTGTTTGATGGGATTTTAGAGCAATTGGTGCAGCAGACTATTCTGTCGCAAAAAAGTCCCTCTCCTGATTCTTTGCAAATCAGGTTAACGCTTGAAAATGATCGCCGTTTGATGCGGGCTGCGCAGATGATTGAACAATGGTCAGAACAGCCAATCAGTGAAGGCGCCATACAAGACGCTTATGAAGCAGCTTATTCGGGCGTCGATCAAGGCTTGGAATATAAAGCGGCGCATATTTTGGTGGAAACGGAAGCGGCAGCGCTTGAGTTGATCGACAAGGTGAACGCTGGAGAAGAGTTTGCGGCTTTGGCGCGTGACTTTTCGACTGGGCCATCTGGCCCGGGAGGCGGCGACCTTGGCTGGTTTGGCAAGGGCATGATGGTGCCGCCGTTTGAGCAGGCGGTCATAGAACTGGAAGTGGGCGAAGTGTCAAAGCCTGTGAAAACAGATTTTGGATGGCATGTTATTCTTTTGAATGAAACGCGCGCCGTGGAAAGCCCCGTCTTAGAGGATGTGCGCGAAATGATCGTTGAGGATCTACGCCGCGCTGCGGTTGATGCTGAGATGGCTGTTTTGAGAAGCCAAGCTGATATAGAACTGATCGAAGATCCGCAAATCGATCCCGGCGCGGTGAAAAATTTTGAGTTGTTATCGCAGTAAAGGAGCCTGAATATGGCAAAGTCTCCCTTGGCTCCAGCGCAGTTTCCCGCGCTGCCCAATGTGGCAGGGGTGCGGTTTGGCACTTTGGCGGCTGGCATTAAATACCAAAACCGCCCCGATGTGATGTTGGCAGAATTGGCACCTGGCACCAGCATAGCTGGCGTGTTTACACAATCGGCCACCCGCTCTGCAGCGGTGTTGGATTGCCAAAAAAAGCTGGGCCTGCCGGCGGCTGAGGGCGCTGCTATTTTGGTGAATTCTGGCAATGCGAATGCCTTTACCGGCCATCGTGGCATGGCCTCTGTTGCGGCTTTGAGCAAGGCGCTTGCTGATCAGCTTGAATTGTCTGAGTCGCGGGTTTTCACCGCCTCGACTGGCGTGATCGGTGAGCCTTTGCCGCATGAAAAAATTTCTACGCGGATGCCAGAGTTGATTTCAGATCTTGACGCAGAAGGCATCGCCATGGCTGCGCGAGCGATTATGACCACGGATACCTATCCCAAGGGCGCAAGCGCGCAGGTGGAAACCTCGTCTGGACCGGTCAATATTGTTGGTATTGCAAAGGGGTCCGGCATGATCGCGCCCGATATGGCCACAATGCTGGCCTATATTTTCACCGATGCGCAGATAGAACAGGTTGAGTTGCAGGGTCTTTTATCTTCGTTAAACGAGGTGACGTTCAACGCCATTACCGTCGACAGCGACACCTCAACCTCGGATACGTTGATTTTGGCAGCCACCGGAGCTTCGGGGCACCGCGTGTCTGCGCAGAATGCGGCCTTTGTGGAAGGCTTACATCAAGTGATGCGCGATCTGGCGCATCAGGTGGTCCGCGATGGGGAAGGCGCGCGTAAATTTGTTGAAGTAAGGCTGACGGGCGCCGCCAGCGATCAGGATGCCAAGCAACATGCCAAAGCCATCGCAAATTCGCCTTTAGTGAAAACAGCGCTTGCGGGTGAGGATCCCAATTGGGGGCGGATTGTTATGGCTCTTGGAAAATCCGGCGCTGCGGCTGAGCGTGATCTGATCAAGATTTGGTTGGGCGATATTTTGGTTGCCGAGCAAGGCTGGGTGGCGGCCAGCTATAGCGAGGAACAGGGCGCGGCCTATATGAAAAATGCGGAATTGGTAATCGCGGTTGATTTGGGTATGGGCAGCGGTGCGGCCACCGTTTGGACCTGTGATTTGACCCATGATTATATTTCGATCAATGCGGATTACCGCTCGTGAAAACGGTCTTGGTTTCTGCGGTTGCGCTGGTTGATGCCGATGGGCGCGTGCTGATTGCACAGCGCCCTGCGGGCAAAGCCATGGCTGGGTTGTGGGAATTTCCCGGCGGTAAGATTGAGCCAGGTGAAACGCCTGAAGCGGCGCTTACGCGAGAATTGAAAGAAGAGTTGGGCATAGAAACCTGGGATAGTTGTTTGGCACCGCTTACCTTTGCCAGCCACAGCTATGATGATTTCCATTTGCTCATGCCTTTGTTTATTTGCCGGAAATGGCAGGGCATTGTGGCGCCCAAAGAGGGGCAGCAATTGAAGTGGGTTTACGCCAAAGAGCTGCGCGATTATCCAATGCCGGCGGCCGACATACCGCTGATTCCGATTTTGCGCGATTGGCTATAAAAGCCTGCTTATCACTTGGCTTGCGATACGCACTAAGTTTAAGCCGTTCCACATAAAAAAACCGCCCCAGCAGGGGGCGGCTTTTTTTGTTGTTCCTGATGTCGCGAATTAGCTGAGCACCCGCTCAATCTCTTGACGCTCAAAGATTTCGATCACGTCATTGGCGCGAATATCTTCATAATTTTCAAACGCCATGCCGCATTCCTGACCAGATTGAACCTCTGGAACTTCGTCTTTGAAGCGCTTGAGCGTTTTCAACGTGCCTTCATGGATCACCACATTGTCACGCAGCAGGCGCACGCCAGCGCTGCGCCGCGCCACACCTTCGGTGATCAGACAGCCGGCAACTCGACCAACCCCAGAGACTTTAAACACTTCTTTGATCTGCGCATAGCCGATGAAGTTTTCGCGAATTTCGGCACTTAGCAAGCCGCTGGCGGCGGCTTTTACATCATCAACAAGATCATAAATCACCGAGTAATAACGGATTTCAACGCCTTTTTGATTGGCTGAATTGCGCGCAGGCGCGTTGGCTCGCACGTTAAAGCCGATCACGGGTGCGCCGGATGCTTCGGCCAGCCCAATATCGCTTTCGGTGATCGCACCAACACCCGAATGCAGCACGCGCACGCGCACTTCCTCATTGCCAATTTTATCCATCGCCTGAACGATTGCTTCGGCAGAGCCTTGCACATCGGCCTTCACCAAAACGGGCAGTTCTGAGATGTTTTCATCTTCCTTGGCTTTTGCCATCAGCTGTTCAAGGGTAGTGGCTGCCCCCGCTGCCGCGCGCTTCTCTTTGGCTAAATTGGCGCGGTAATCCGCAATTTCGCGGGCTTGAGCTTCGGTTTCCACCACGTTTAGAACATCGCCCGCTTCGGGTGTTCCGTTGATGCCGAGCACCTCAACCGGTACTGATGGGCCCGCAGTTTTGATACGCTCGCCCTTATCATTGATCAAGGCGCGCACTTTTCCCCATTGCTCACCAACAACGAAAATATCGCCTTGGTTCAAGGTGCCTTTTTGCACCAAAACTGTAGCAACGGGACCGCGGCCCACATCCAATTGCGCTTCAATCACAGCGCCTTGCGCGGCGCGGTCAGGGTTGGCGGTCAATTCTAAAATCTCGGCTTGCAGCGCGATGGCTTCCAGCAAATCATCCAGCCCCATCCCAGTGATCGCGGAGACTTCAACATCTTGAACCTCGCCCGACATTTTTTCGACAATCACTTCATGCTGCAGCAAGTCAGTGCGCACTTTATCCGGGGTGGCATCTGGTTTGTCCATTTTGTTGATCGCAACGATCATGGGCACTTTGGCCGCTTGCGCATGGTTAATGGCTTCGATGGTTTGCGGCATGACCGCATCATCGGCCGCCACGACCAGAACCACAATATCGGTTACCTGCGCCCCGCGTGATCGCATTGACGTAAAGGCCGCGTGACCGGGCGTGTCTAAGAAACTTAGCACCGCGCCGCTATCGGTTGACACTTGATAAGCCCCGATATGCTGCGTGATACCGCCCGCTTCCCCCGCCACCACTTTGGTTTTGCGAATAGCGTCTAGCAGTGATGTTTTGCCATGATCGACATGGCCCATGATCGTAATCACCGGAGGCCGTGGTTTTAATGTTTCTGCATCATCTTCGATTTCGTTGATCACATCTTCAACATCCGAATCAGAAACCCGAACTACTTTATGCCCGAATTCTTCGATGATCAGTTCCGCTGTATCGGCATCAATCGTTTGGTTTTGCGTGACCATCATTCCCATTTTCATCAGGGATTTCACGACTTCGGCGGAGCGTTCCGCCATGCGGTTGGCCAATTCAGACACAGTGATCGCTTCGGGAAGCTGCACTTCGCGCACAATTTTTTCTCGCTCGGCGCTGCTGCCCATGGCTTTTTGCCGCGCCCGCTCTTGTTTGCGGCGCATGGCTGCCATTGATTTTTGTCGGCCGCCTTCGCCCTCTAAAGCTTGCGAAAGGGTAAGCTTACCTGAGCGTCGGCCATCATCACGGCCTTTATTGTTGCGCCGGTCTTGTTCGGTTTCGCGTTCTTTCTTGCGCGAGGTCGGCGCGGCTGATTTCAACGTGGGGCGTTTGACCTCGCCTCCATTCTCGGCCGCGGGTGCTGCTACGGCTGATTTTGCATCAGCAGCGGCTTTCTTAGCAGACTCTTCGAGTTCTTTACGCAGACGGGTCTCTTCTTCAGATTTTTTGCGCAGGGTTTCTTCAGCTTCACGCTGCTCGCGCTCTTTCTCTGCTTGTTCTGCGCGACGGCGCTCGCGTTCTTTTTGGCGGTTCTCTTCTTCCGCGGCTCGGGTTGCGCTATCTTCGGCTTCACGGGCTTTGGCGGCTTGCACAGCTTTCAAGCGGCGCGCCATTTCCGTGTCCGAGATGCCCGCGGGCCGATTGCTGGATTGTGTTTTCGCAGGGTTTGTGCCCTGCTGCACTGGTGCACCCACCTTTGGCACCACGACGCGTTTGCGCTTGGTCTCAACCAGAACATTTTTGGTTCTGCCATGGCTAAAGCTTTGTTTCACGTTTCCCGAACGGGGCGTGCCGCGTAAGCCCAAAGTTTTTTTGCCGTCACTATCGCTCATCTAGCTGTCTTTTCCTTCTGAAGGGATGATTTTGTACCCTCCGTTATGCGCAGGCCTTTCAGCCGTTGCGCTTCCTCTACTACACGTTGCGTAATTCCGCTAGACGCAAGTGCGCAATGAATTACTGTCTGTCGCCCAAATGCCATGCCTAGCTCATCTGAGCGCAGCCAACCAATGAAACGCCCTCCATAGGGCGTACTCAGCTTTGATTTGCCTCGTTCCGATCCATCGCTGGATTGTACCAACACTTTGGCCTGCTCTTTACTGAGCCAATCTTTCACCTTCTCATACCCGGCGATCGCGCGCCCTGACTTGCGGGCCAAGCTTAACAAATCAACAACCCGCCGGGATAGCTGTGCCTCAAGATCCTGCAAAAGCGTTTCAGAAACCTGAACAGGCTGTTTTGCACTATGCGCAAAGAGGCGTTTGTTCACTGCTTTTTGCAATGCCTGCTGATTGCTGGACACCCAGATGCCACGCCCTGGCAGCTTGCCCAAGACATCGGCAACCAGATGCCCATCGGGGCTGATCACAAAGCGCAGCATGTCACGCGTTGGACATAGTGCGCCCGTTGCGATGCATTTTCGCTCTTGGGCCGGGCCGGCCGTATCATATGATCGGTTGCGCGACATAAATCAGATGCTTAGCTCTCTTCTTCTGTCTCGGCAGCGTCATCCGCATCTGCACCTTCGGTGATAAGGTCATTCGGATCCACCCAGCCCAGAACGATCCGCGCTGTCATCACGAGGTCTTGTGCCTCTTCCAGGCTCACGTCGAAACTTTCCAGTAAGCCATCGTCTTTCACCCGCTCGCCATCAACAGTTGTCCAGCCTCCGGCCAATTCCCAATCTGCGCAAGTGGCAAAATCTTCTAAAGTTTTGATGCCATCTTCGGCCAATGCCTCGATCATTTTAGGCGTCAAACCTTCAAAAGAGACAAGGCTGTCTTCCACGCCCAATTCGCGGGCCCGCTCGAGCGCTTTGCGCGCTGCTTCTTCAAGATACTCCTGCGCGCGCACCTGCAGCTCTTTTGCGGTATCTTCGTCTACGCCGTCGATCACCAGCAATTCGTCAACTTCGACATAGGCCACTTCTTCAAGCGAGGTGAAGCCTTCAGATACCAAGAGCTGCGCGAAAAATTCATCCAGATCGAGCGTTTCCATGAACAGTTGCGTGCGCTCTTCAAACTCTTTCTGGCGACGCGCGCTTTCTTCCGCTTCCGTCATGATATCAATATCAAGATTGGTCAGCTGGCTTGCCAAGCGCACGTTTTGGCCGCGGCGGCCAATCGCCAAGCTCAGCTGCTCTTCTGGCACGACCACTTCAATGCGTTCTGCTTCTTCGTCAAGCACTACTTTGCTAACTTCGGCCGGTTGCAGGGCGTTCACCAAGAAGGTTGGTTGGTCTTCATTCCAGGGGATGATATCGATTTTTTCGCCCTGAAGTTCATTCACGACGGCTTGAACGCGGCTGCCGCGCATTCCGACGCACGCGCCAACCGGATCAATAGATCCATCATTGCTGAGCACTGCTATTTTGGCGCGTGATCCAGGATCACGGGCCACAGCTTTGATTTCGATAATGCCTTCATAAATTTCCGGCACTTCCATTTTGAACAATTCGGCCATGAATTGCGGATCTGTGCGGCTTAAGAAAATCTGCGGACCGCGGCTTTCGCGGCGTACTTCTTTAATGTAACAGCGTATCCGATCATTAGGCCGGTAGCTTTCGCGGCCAATTTTTTCATTGCGCCGCAAAACCGCTTCTCCACGACCGACATCAACGATCACATTGCCGTATTCTTCGCGTTTCACTTGGCCGTTGATAATGGTTCCGGCGCGATCTTGGAATTCTTCAAATTGTCTGTCGCGCTCTGCCTCGCGTACTTTTTGAAGTATCACTTGTTTGGCTGATTGCGCAGCGATTCGCCCCATATCGACCGGTGGGATTTCTTCGATAAATTGATCTCCAACGCTTGGGTTTTCAAGATATTGCTTGCCCTGTTCTACCGTCATTTCCGCCTGATAATTTTCAAGCTCGGCTTCTTCCACAATCGTACGCACACGGGTGAATTTTGCGCGGCCAGTTTTGCGGTCGATGGCAACGCGAATATCCATTTCGCTGCCATAGCGGGATTTGGCAGCCCGCGCCAAACTTTCTTCCATAGCTTCAATCACCAGAGCGGGATCGATCATTTTTTCGCGTGCCACGGCTTCGGCGGTTTGCAACAGCTCAAGCTGATTTGCAGAGGTAATAGCCATTGTTAGTCCTCCTGTGACCCTTCGGTCTCGATATCGTCAAATTTATCTTCACGTAATGCGCCAGAGGCTTTGCGTTGGCGCAGCATTTCTTTAATCAACTCATCCGTTAAGATCAGTTTTGCGTCAGACATCCATTCAAAATTTAGCCCAATCGTGCCCTCTTCTATGTTAATCAGCACATCATCGCCCTCAATACCGGCCAAAATGCCCTTAAAGCGCCGCCGACCATCGATCAAATCATGGGTCTCAATTTTTGCTTCATAGCCTTCGAAGAGTTCGAAATCTTTTAGCCTGGTCAATGGGCGGTCAATGCCCGGGCTCGACACTTCCAGCGTATACATATCAAGGATCGGGTCTTCCACATCCAAAACCGCGCTAATCGCCGTTGAGATTTCGGCCAAATTATCCACATCAATACCGCCATCGGCGTTATCCGCCATCACCTGCAAAGTGGTTTCCTTGCCGATCATCAAGCGCACGCGCACCAATTCAAAGCCCAGATCCTCAATAACCGGAGCGATGATGTCAGCCAAACGTTGGTCAATGGCGGCTTTTGCTATCAAATCGTTGATCATGGATCCAAACATAAAAAAACGGGCCCGCGGCCCGTATGAATTTCCGGTGGAGCATTGAAATCAACGCGCCGCTGTTAAAAGGGGTTTTAAGAGGTTTTTTAATTTGCTGCAAGCCCTCTTTTTATTTGGGGCCAACGCTGAATAATGATAGCGGATCAAGCGATGTGGTCCACCCACGGACATCTTTTACTGGGATGATCCGCTATCGTATAGGCGCATAACTGATAGCGGTAATGATCTAACAAAACGGTTCTCAGTGGAAAACAGGCGCGGCCGATGATGCTGTGAACGGGCTTGCCTTTTGCTCAAGTGTGAAAAAACAAAAAAGTGGTCCTTTTGATTATTTCAAAATAGATGGCATGCCTTTGTTTGGGTTAACCCTCGAAGAATGGCATGCCGTGCAGTTCTTGCTCATGCTTGCGTTCGGGCCAGTTTGCTCAGCCTGTCTCTTGCTGTTTTGCTGGCACATGTTTTGGAGCGCTGGCAATTTTGGAGCCGTCAGCTGCTGACCATTTGCGTTCGCTTGGCTCTAATTCTGACGCCTGTTGTCACCGGTTATGTTTTGCTGCTTGTTTTCGGGCAGACGGCCTCTACGGGACGCCCTTAATGATACCTTTGGTATCTTTTTGGCGTTTCCTCGGACCGGCGCGGTGCTGGCGGCTGCGGGCATGGCGTTTCCGCTTATGGTGCGCGCGATCCGTTTGGCGATCGAGGCGGGGGGCCCCAAATTAGAAGAGCCGGACACCACGATTGGCGCCAGAGCGATCTGGGTTTTCCTGACCATTACGATGCCCTTGCTGGCGGCAGGCTTGGTGACGGGATGGTTTTGGCTTTCGCTAAAGCTATGAAAGAATTTGGGGCATCAATCATCGATGTGGCAAATATACCGGGCCAGACCCAAACGCTGCCATCGGCGATTTACGCGTTTTTATAGCTGCCAGGGGGGGGATGCTTCCGCGGTTTGGGCTTTTGCTCCTGTCTATTTTTATTTCTGGTTTTGCGCTGACGCTGTCCGAATGGATGGCGTCGGCGCGTTATGCGCGGTATCGGCCAATGACGCTTTTTTAGATCTCAATCATTCCGCCGGCGATGTTAACCTTGCGCTTGCAGCCCGATTTTGCCTGTTATGAAACCGTAAAAACCTGATCGATCTGACCTGCAGAAGTGGCCATCTAACAGCGCAATCGCGTTATTTGTGATGATGACCCCGGGAATAGGCCCCCTCTGGCAGCGAAATTGCCGCGGCAAGATCGCGCATCTGCGTGATCGAAAGCGTGATTTTTTGAATTCGGTCGGTTCTGGGATCATATTGCTCTACCGTAATACATTCCGCAAAGTTATTGACGATCACATCCTCTTGCAGGGGTGTTTGTCCTTCATCAACCAAAGTGATGACAGTCGCATCGAAATCGTGTTCAATTGTAAACATGGGATCAGTGTAAACGGCTTGCGCTGTAATGCAATTCGTTGCGGTCGGTTTATTTCTGATAAAAGGGGGATTTGGCTTTGAACGGGGTGAAACTGGTGGGTTTGCTATGCGTTTTGCTGCTTGCTGCTTGTGCAAGCACCCCCGCAATCAAAGATCGTGGCCGCGCATCAGCAGACAGATCGAATGGACCCCAGGAGATGGAGCCAAATTTTATTCCACCAAGCGGGGCCTTTGCCTCAGTTGTCGCCGTGGTCGAGCCGGTGGGAGAAGATTTATGCCGCCGGTATAGGCCCCAATTCAACTGTGATTTTGAAGTGGTTGTCTACAAGAAAAACCCAAACTTGGTGAATGCGTTTCAAACCATAAAATCTGATGGGCGGCCATTGATTGTGTTTTCGCAGGGGTTGATTGAGCATGCACGCAATGAGGATGAGTTGGCCTTTGTTTTAGGGCATGAGATGGCGCATCATCTTGAGGGGCATTTGTATCAGCAATATCATACCGCTCGCAGCGGCGCCGAGAGGTTTGGTGGGCTAATTTCGTTTGTCGGTGCCTCGGATCGTTTGGTTCGGAATGCAGAGCGCCTTGACGCGCGCTTGGGGGGGCGTAAATTTTCCAAAAAGTATGAGCTGGAAGCGGATCGGCTGGGCACTTGGATTGCTACGATCGCGGGGTATGATGCTTTGCGCGGCGCTGCATTTTTTATGCGCATTTCGGATCCGGCTGACCAGCTTTTGGGCACCCATCCGCCCAATCAGGCGCGGGTTGAGACCGTGCGGAAAGCCATAGCGGATCTTCCCTCCTCGTGACGGCAATCTGCAATAAAAGTTTCTATGTTCTACAATCTTTGTTTTATGCCTTTTGGTGAAACCGGCTTGGACTAAGCTGATTTTGAATATCCTTTGGCAAATTTGACCTCTGGTCAAGCACCAGATCCGCGATTAATTGGCTAGAGGCCGCAGCTGTTTGAAACCCATATCCCCCTTGACCGGCAAGCCAGAAAAAACTTGGAAGCTTTGGATCCGAGCCGATCACCAAGGCGCGATCTGGCGCGAAGGTGCGTAAACCTGCCCAGGTTGCGCTGGGCCGCGTTATGGGATGCTTGATCATGGTTTCGAAACGGGCCAAGCCCTGGGCCAGTATCATATCATCCGCCCAAGCATCTTGTGCAGGCAATGGATCTTCATCTGCCGGCGAGACGATCAATTGGCCTGCGTCTGGTTTTGCATACCATGCTTCGCCAATTTCATCGATAACGGGCCAAGAGGTCGGATCATAGCCCCCTGGCACGGGTAGTCTTGCTATTGAACGTCTATACCCAATCAGATCTAGGGGCGGCACTGATGCCATTTTTGCAATATGATCAGCCCAGGCCCCCGCTGCATTGATCAAAATATTGGCTTGAAAATCGCCTTTTTGGGTTTTGACTTGCCATTTCCTGCCACAGAAATTCAGCGCTTTAACAGGGTGAGAAATATGAATCTTTGTGCCCTGATTGCGTGCTTTACGCAGAAAATCTTGCAGCAATCTATCTGTATCAATGTCGTAAACATCTGAGCGGTATGCAGCATATCCCAGCATACATTGGTTAATTAGGGGAACTTTTTCTATCGCTTCAGAAACAGAAATAGGTTGAAGCCCAAACTCAACCGCCTCATCGCTGAAGGCGGCCCGATCGTCAGGTTTTGCCAAGAGCATCATACCTCTTGGGCTTAAAAAACCTCCGTTTTCGGCCCTTAGGAACGGTAAACTGGCGATGTTTAAGGCCCGGATTGTGGGGTTGCCGTAATCTTTGATAAAAACCGCTGCGGATCGCCCAGAGGCATGGTAGGCAAGCTGGTCTTCTGCCTCAAGCACCGTTACATCTGCTTGTTCTGACAGTCGTGCCGCAGCAGAAATGCCGGCAATACCGCCACCGATGATAATAATATCGCTCATGTTTGAACGGCTGAAAAAGGCGGGGTTATTGGCAAGGCGACGTTGAAGGATAAAGCACAAAATTGTGCATGTGAAGCATAGGGTAATTCTCTTAATGCGATGCATGCATTGATAAAATCAGCAAAACGGCGGTTGATTATGATGCGACTTTTAATCTGCCAGAAGGGTAGGGCAGGCGCTTTAAATTTGAGTGTTTGATCGGGCCCAAGAGTGCAAATATGCCGGAAATCTGTAACCCGCGACGATAATTTTAAATCATATACCATTGCGCAATAATGGCAAAATATACCGGGGCGGTACAGTTCTTTTCGATGTAAACCAACGGGTCTTTCCGTGTGGTGCGTTTAAGCCAGCTGTTCTAGCGCGTCCCCCCGCGCCATGGCCGCCGCCAGGTCTGAGACGGGCAGGGGTTTGCGCCAGCTGATATCGGGGTCGCGCTTTACCGTTGAATCTATAAATTGGTTGTCAAAGGTAATGTTTACGTTTTGCCAAACATTCGAAAATTCTTCTGGAAGAAAGCGCTTCACTACAAAAATTGTAGGGCGTCGATCCCCAAACGCGGATCTTTGGATGAGAATATTCTCGGGCCGTTTAATACCGCGAGCAGCTAAGGCTTTATCACTTAGCAATACGTCAAACACGAATTTGGGGCGATGGATTGGATGCAAGGCGCCTAGGTCTTCCATCAGGGCTTTGAATGCGTCGGTGGTAACGAAATCAATCAAGCTATCATAGGCCTTTCGCATCGCCGCTTGTAGAGCTGGGCGGTCATAGCTTAAGCCTTTGTATCCGTGTGATTTTTCGGTAGGCTGCATTTTATTCTCCTTAATTGCAAAGAAGTTTTCAAAGGTTTTAAAAGGTGGCAGGCTACACCTACCCGACCTTTTAGGTTGAAAAGCCACCGCATCCACAGATGGTGGCGGCTCCTCCGCCAGCACAGGCGCCCCATCCTAAAGGGTCATATGGCTGAAGCGGGCTATCAGGATCATTGATCGGAGAAATCTCAAAGCGCTCGCCCCTTACTTTATCTTCGAAGATACGGCTGGTCAGCCTGAAATCTTCTGGAATTTTTGCACCTGCGGCGCGAAGCCCTTCGAGGCTCAGTATCTTTGCAACGGCCTCGTAACCTCCATCTTTTTCGGCTTCATCCCGAGCTTGGCGCATTTTTTCTACAAACTCTGGAGAGGTAATGGTTTCAATCACAGTGTTTGTTGCGGCCATTAAGCGATCGCGATCAAGCTGACCCTTCAGTTCAGCCTTTTCTAAATCAAGCTTTTCTAAGCGGTCTTTAATTTTATCGGTTGAAGGCATAGGTATCCCTTTCCCCATAATCAGTTGTTCAAATAAAATTGTTAACCCGCGCCTGATTGCGACGCTCTGTAATAACTATCAGAGTAATCAGCTATGCGCTTTAAGCCACGGTTAGCTTGTGTCAGGTTTGGTGCAAAACCGGTCAAAAAAACGATCTCTGACACATTTTCCGCGTTTTGATCAGGGCGAATTTTCAAGCGCGTTGGCAGGAAACACAGCCTGTAAGGCGCAATTTAAACCAGTGTTGATTTAACTATTAGGAAAGAGCCTTATTGGTTGAGGCGCTCGCCCCAAAAGGGTGTAAGCCAAGAGGCGCGCATAAGCTTTATGCCGGCCCCTTACTCGCCGCCAGTTATCCCTTCATTGCATTAAAAAAGCGAATAATATCTGCGCTGATGCGGGCCGTTACGACCCGTTTTGGCTGGCTTTTGGATCTCAAAAGTTTTGTATGACTTCTATATTACGGCTTAATAGCTGTTTGTTTTGATATTATTCAGTCTGTTGGATTTTTTAGGAGGGCCTTTAGAAAACCCCATGTTCCTAGTAAAGTTCCCAGCTGTCCACCCGGCAATCATCCGGGGCAATGCAAGCAGCCATTTCAAGTGCTCCGATCAATGCAGAGCAGCCCTGCGCCTCCACCGTTGCCTGCGCCGCGTTCAGGGTCACGGTCACGCTGATTGAAAGCTGCGCAGCTTTACCTTCAATGAAGGCTATAAAGGAATGCGAGAACTGCCCATGGAAGGTCATTTTGACACGCATAAAATCATTGCCGCCGCGGCCAAACCCACCGGATTGAACTGGCCTATGCACCGTATAAGTTCGATCTGCTGTGATCAAACCGGCTGCCGCCTGCGCAGATCTTAAAAACGGCTTTTTGAACGCAGAGATTGGTGGATCGCTCACGCCAAACCTGGGGGCAAGCCCCGTGTGATTTGTGCCCCAAAGGCATCATGCAAACTCTGGAATGCCAGACATGGCATGAAACCTTGGCAGTTTGCGAAAGGCCCGCATCCAGTTGCGCAAATACGGGTAGGGCTCATGCCCGATACCGCCATCACCCGAGAGCGCAATATAGGGAAAACAGGCGATATCTGCGATCGTTGGCGCCTCTCCAACGATCCATATTTTTCCAAGGATTTCCCGTTCTGCCAGATGATCATCAAGGATGGCAAAGGCGCTTTGCGCCTGCGCGCGAGCACTCTCAACATTCAACGCATAGCCCAATACATCATGCAACCGCGCAGCTGAGGCGGCCATCAATTCATTTCCGGCAAAGGCAAGCCACATCATGACTTGCCCAAATGCCGCCGGATCATCCGGTAAATATTGCGCCGAGGGATCATATTTGCGGGCCAGATAACATAAGATGGCTTGCGCATCGCGCAGTTGCAGCTCGCCATCTTCAAGCACTGGTATTTGGCCAAGTGGGTTAAGTGCCAGGAATTCGGGCGTTTTATGTTCTTTTCCCGGAAAGAAATCTACTGATATTGTGTGATAATCGATTTGCAGGAATTCAAGCAGCAGCCGCACTTTATAGCAGCTTCCGGATAAGGTATAATTATGCAGCGTCAGGCCCATTTATGCGGCCTCTTCATGCAACAACCCAAATTTCATACCGCTGTCTTTTAGCCAGCGGCGAAAAGCAACCGAACTGAGATCCGCTCTTGTTGGCATTTCCGAGCGCGGTGTCAGTGGCAATAATTTGGGGCGTTGATTTTCAAGAATTATTCGGTCTTGTAAAAAAATGGTTTGTTGAAAATCGATCATACCAGTGTTGGATGACGTATCATCAAGCAGCGCCATTGGCATATATCCGATGCACTCTGTCTCTGTTTTGGGTTGGATGAAGAGGCAAATCGCATCCAAGCGATCCGCATAGCCAAGGGCAGATTTATACAGCATTACCCCGAATGGCGATAAAACGCGATAGGTATAATCGGTCATTTGACCTTCACCAGCCTTTGCCGCGGCGGGCGAGGCGGCGGGTTGAAAGAATTGGCACCCTGTTGCCCAGATTTCATCAACATCTTGGCGATGTTCGGTCTTATAACTGAGCACTTCTGTTTCGTTTTTTGCACCTAAGATATCGGTATGCACAAAGCAGAAATGGGCCATATCTAAAAAATTTTCAACAATTCGAAACGGGCTTGCATGCACACCCACTGACCCGCAATTGACAATCCGGCGATCGGGTTCATCGAAGGCCTCGATGATTGGCATTGGCCTTGGACTGTCTCCAAGGGTTGTGAAGATAACCGCGAATTGCTCGATAATTGGCAGTTCTCGCCCAGGTGCGCCGCTTGCGTCCAGGGCAACCGCCGTCACGGTTCCATCGCTTGCCGCTGTCAAGCGAATGGGCTGCCCCAAAAGCAATGTTTCATGGGGTTTTGCGGGAGTCACTTGCCCCGGATATGCAACTGGCAGCCATTGATTTAAGGCAACTATATCTGAAGTTACTGTCATGTGCGTAGTCCTTGATTGATCTTTCGGCGCAAGGCAACCATCCGTTTGGCTAAAGCAAGCCTTGCCGTTGGATCCGTCGATCTTGTGCTCAGATGAATGGCGCAGCTTGTGCGGCTGCAGGGTTGCACCGCAACGGCTACCGTGTTGCTTTTATTCAAATAAACTTGGTTTTCTTGCGCCTCTGTTATCTCTACAAACTCGGCAATTCCTGCAAGCGCCTGAGCCCTATCGCATTCTAAAAATATGCTGCGTACCGAAACCCATTCGGTATTTGTTTCGACCGTATTTTCGCCAGCAGTAGCAAACACCATCCCATAAGATTCGCTTACGTTTAGAATATCGGCGCATAATGTCTTTGGCGGGGTGACCTCTGGATGCGCTGGTATTTTTAGACAGCCTCCATCAGAGCCATATTCCCAACCATGATACAGACATGTCAGGCGGTTTTCTTTTACGAAACCAAAGCTCAAACGCATGCCGCGATGGGGGCAGCGGTCATGCCAAACATGCGCCTGACCGGCATAATCACGCCATAAAACCAGTTCGACATCTTGCAGCTGTATTGGATGAACGCCGCCCGGCTTGATATTCTCGCAAAGAGCGATGGCATGTGGTTCTGTAAGCTCTAAAATTGGTTCCATCGGGTCTCCGCGTTGTTTTAAGAGCCGCATATCCGAAGAGATTGCGCACCGCTGTCTTATAACCAATAGTCGGTTCGGGTTCAAAGCGTGTTTTGATCATGCGGCCGCGCGCATGGACGCGTTTTTGCCAAATGGGCTGGCTTTCATCCAGCCTCCGATAGCGTGCATGGTCCAGACCTTCAGGGCAAAGAATAGTGGTCGTTTTAGGGCAGCGGTTTTGAAGCGTATGATTTCGTTTGAAACACTAGTTTTCAGCCATGAAAAAGCCGGTTAAGATTGGTTTTTAAAAGGGCCTTAAAATAATGGGGCCTGCATATTTGCAGGCCCCATCACCTTGTCACAAAGCGCTAAGCGCCTTTTGCGATTATGCAATCGTTTTTCTTAATTTGGAACTTTCGCGTCGATTCCTTCAACGTAATACATCATCGTATCAAGATGCTTACGGTCCGCGACTTCTCCGTCAGCCAAGACTTGGTTGCCTTCATTGTCATTTAGTGGTCCGGTGAATGCAAAATATTTGCCATCACGGATCGCATCCTTGACCTCTTGGGCTTTGGCGGCAACTTCAGCTGGCATGTTTGTGAAAGGTGCCATTTCCACGGACCCATCATCCATATGGCCAAAGTAATCGCCTGTGGTCCAGGTGCCATCCAGAACCTGACCGACTTTTTTGATGTAATATGGCCCCCAGTTATCGATCGTTGCAGTCAATTGCGCCTTAGGGGCAAATTTGATTTGATCCGAGGCTTGTCCAAACCCAAACCGGCCTTCTTTCTCAGCGGCTTGTAATGGTGCAGGTGAATCGGTGTGCTGGGCGATCACGTCACAGCCTTGCTGCATCAGCGCCACAGCAGCGTCCTGTTCTTTTTGTGGATTATACCAAGTATATACCCATACGATATCGATTGTTACGTCTGGGTTTGTTGATTTTGCGCCCAGATAATAGGTGTTAATTTCACGAATAACTTCTGGGATCGGATAAGCTGCCACGTAACAAATTTTATTTGTTTTGGTCATCATGCCCGCGATCACGCCCTGCACGTGCCGGGCTTGGTACAAGCGGAGGCCGTAATTGGCAAAGTTGGGCCCTTGCTTATAACCTGTTGCGTGCTCGAATTTCACATCTGGAAATTTCTTTGCAACGTTTTCCATTGGGTCCATATAGCCAAAGGATGTGCCGAAAATAATATCGTGGCCTTGCAGCGCCATTTGCGTAAACACGCGCTCTGCATCGGCGCCTTCGCCCACTGATTCTACAAACGTGGTTTCGACGCGATCGCCAAAGGCCTCTTCAACCTGTTGACGGCCAATATCATGGCGATAGGTCCAACCATGATCGCCGGTTGGCCCAACATAGACGAAGCCAACTTTTACATCGGCCGCGAAGGCGGCTGTTGATAGGCCAAGAGCCACCGCGGCCCCTGCTAAGATAGATTTTATCGTCATAAACTACTCCTTTTCAGATTATGAGTGCCTCAAGATGAGGCATGGAACGCCCGGCCCAAAGATCCAGGTGCCCCTTGGTTGCCTTTGGCCGAAATGAAAACCAACACCGCAATAGTTATCAGATATGGTGACATGGACAAGTACTCGACCGGAATCGCGGCCCCGGCAGCTTGCAAGTTAAGCTGTAAAACGGTTACGCCGCCAAATAAATAGGCACCAATCAACACCCGCCAGGGGCGCCAACTGCCAAAGACCACAATGGCCAAGGCGATCCACCCGGCGCCGGCTGTCATGCCCTCGGTCCATTGAGGCACCCGCACCAAGCTTAGATAAGCGCCGCCCAATCCGCTACAGGCCCCCCCAAACATGATGGCCAAAATCCGAATCCGGATCACCTTATAGCCAAGCGCATGGGCGGCGTGGTGGTTTTCCCCCACCGCCCGCAAAATCAGGCCAACCCGCGTGCGTTTTAATGTGTAGGCCACCGCTATCACGATGATCACTGAAATATATACCATCGCGTCATGTGAAAATAACAAGGGCCCCAAAACCGGTAAATCAGAGAGCAAGGGAAGATCCAGTTTATCAAGGCTGGGGGATTTCATGCCTTCATATGGCTTGCCAATCAGCGCCGATAACCCAAGCCCAACCAGGGTTAAGCCCAAGCCCGTTGCCACCTGATTGGACAGAAAAATTTGGGTTAACACCGCAAAACTCAGCGATAAGAGGGCGGCCGCGAGGGCGGCGCATATAAACCCTATTCCCGGGCTTGACGTATTGACCGCAACCGCAAAGCCAATCACAGCGCCCGTGATCATAAGGCCTTCAACGCCCAAATTGAGCACGCCGGAGCGTTCCACAACAACTTCGCCAATGGCGGCCAATAAAATAGGCGTTGCCGATACCATGAGGGAGGCCAAAAGCAAAATCGGGTTGATGGATGAAAGGTCCATTAATTTCCCTTTCCAAAACGAATGCGGTAATTGATAAACAAATCAGTCGCGAGCAAAAAGAATAATAACATGCCTTGAAACAATTGGATCGAGGCCCCTGGAACCCCCAGCATCAACTGCGCCAACTCGCCGCCGATATAGGTCAGCGCCATCAACAGCCCTGCTGCCAGAATTCCCCAAGGATTAAGCCGCCCCAAAAAGGCGACAATAATAGCGGTAAACCCATAGCCAGAATTAAAATCGGTGGTGATCTGTCCCGCTGGTCCACTGACTTCAAATAGCCCTGCCATACCCGCCAAAATACCTGAAAAACCAAGGCAAAAAATCACCAATCTTGAGGGTTTAATCCCCGCGAATTCCGCAGCTTTTGGCGCCTCGCCGGTTAACCGAATTTGAAACCCGCGCAGATGTTGGGTGAGAAGGATATAGGCGAAGATAACGCTTATAAACGCCACCACGACGCCCCAATGCATCCCCGAGCCGCTAATCAATTCTGCATTATGCGCGCTGTCATATTGGCGAAGGTTTCGCGAGCCGGGAAACCCCATACCTTCTGGATTTTTCAACAGGCCTTGCGACACAGATGCCAGAAAGGATTCCGCGACATATACCAGCATGAGCGAAACCAATATTTCATTGGTTTTGAAACGGGTGCGCAACAAGGCGGGGATCATCGCCCAGATCCAGCCGCCCAAAGCACCGGCAAGAACCATCAGCGGAAAAATCAGGTGGCTTTCCAGTGGATAAAGCGCCAAAGCCACAGCGGCGCCGCAAATCGCTCCGATAATATATTGCCCTTCCGCGCCAATATTCCATATGCCGGCGCGAAAGCCGAACGATAGTCCGATCGCGATTAAAATAAGTGGGCCGGCTTTTACCAAAAGCTGCGGGCGAGAATAAGAAGCAAATGTTGGGTCGAATAAAGGATCCCAGAAAATAATCCGAATTGCCTCGAGCGGGGGCTTGCCCAAAATGGCAAACATTGCCCCCCCCATCACCATCGTCAAAAGCACTGCAATCGCGGGCGTGATGGTTGTGAGCAGCGCCGAGGGGTTAAGCCGTTTTTCGAGACGGATCATGGCGTTGCCTCTGCGGTTGCGCTGCCCATCATTAAGCCAATATCCTCAATCGTTAACCCAGCTGTTTTTTTGATCTGCGATAGGCGGCCTTCATAAAGCGCGCAAAAGCGATCCGAAATCTCGATCAGTTCATCCAAATCTTGCGAAATAATCAAAATCGCAGCGCCTTTGGCTGCCAGATCCAAAAGCGATTGACGAATGGCGGCCGCGGCGGCGGCATCAACGCCCCATGTCGGCTGGTTCACCACCAATACATCAGGATCTTGTAATACCTCTCGTCCAATAACAAATTTTTGCAAATTCCCCCCCGATAAAGAGGCCGCTGTATTCGCGGTGCCGGGGGTTCTGACATCAAATTTATCGATGATGGTTTTGGCAAATTTTTCTGCGCCGCTCCAGTTTAAAAACCCATTTTTAATCAGTTTTTTGCGCAGCGCGCCGGTAAGCAATGCGTTTTCAATCAGGCTCATATTTGGCGCGGCTGCGTGGCCCAAACGTTCTTCGGGGGCGCATAGCAGACCAAGAGTTCGCCGCGCATTCGGGCCCAAATGGCCAATATTTTCTCCGTTAAGCTGGCACATTTGCGGCGCAGATAGCGCCTCTCCTGAGAGGGCAGCCAATAATTCCTCTTGGCCATTTCCGGCGATGCCACCGATCCCAAGAATTTCCCCAGCTGCTATTTCAAAGCTGAGGTCGCTGATCGGTGATTTGCCGCTGCCATTGCCCGCAAGCGTAAGTGCTTTCACCGAAAGCCGGGTTTTCCCCAGCTCGTGTTGTTTTTTCTGAGGGGCTTTAAAGCTGGCGCCAACCATCATTTCGGCCAAAGCCGCAGCCGAGGTGTCCGAGGGCGTGCAGCCCGCCACTTTCTTGCCGCGCCGCAGGATGGTTGCCGTGTCACAAAGGCTGCGGATCTCTTCCAGCTTATGGCTGATGTAAAGGATTGAGGTGCCCTCTGATTTAAGCTTGCGCAGCGTTGCAAACAGGGTTTGCACTTCTTGCGGTGTCAGCACCGATGTGGGCTCATCCATGATAAGCAATTTCGGATTTTGCAACAGGCAACGGATGATCTCAACGCGCTGGCGCCCTCCTGCGGATAAGCTTCCAACGATGCGGTTTGGATCAAGCGGCAGCCCATAGGCCTGAGAAACCTCTCGAATGCGCTGCGCCAAATCGCGTTGAGGCAATATGGTTTCCATGCCTAAGGCAATGTTTTCCCCCACATTCAGCGCGTCAAACAGAGAAAAATGCTGAAAAACCATTCCAACGCCTTGGCTTCGCGCAACCTTTGGCTCGCTAGGAGCAAATGCTTGTCCGTTCAGCGTCATGGCACCTTGATCTGGGCGAACCAACCCATAAATCATTTTTACAAGCGTTGATTTTCCCGCGCCATTTTCCCCTAAAAGCGCATGTATTTCACGTTGGCCGATATCAAATGACACATCGTCATTCGCAACCACGCCCGGGTAGCTTTTGCTCAACCCGCGAATTTCCATCAGAACGTCTGTCACGCTTTCTTCCTTGTTAAGGCACGGTTCTCAACGCGCCTTTCCAAAAACGCTGCGCTGACTCCGATGGCGATTTCGGCTGGATGCTTACCAAAATCGCGTGATCCGATGGGACAGGTGATCCGGTTGATACTGGCCGAATTATGCCCTAGAGCTTGCAAACGCTTTTTAAAACGCGCCCATTTGGTGGCAGATCCTATCAGCCCTGTCCAGTCAAACCCGTGCCGCAGCAACCCATTGCATAATTCTAAGTCCAAACTGTGCGAAAATGTCAGGATAAGATGCTGTGCTGTTTGGGGTGCATGCTTGATCAACGCGGTTGGGGTTTTTGCAGGCAGCATAATTACCCGTTCCGGAGCGCGATCTGGAAAGCGGGAAAGATTCGTATCGACCCAAGTGATCTCTAAATCGGGCAGGGGGGCAAACATATGCACCAAGGCGCGCCCGACATGACCGGCCCCCCAGATCCAAAGCTGCGCGCTGGGCGCAAAAACCGGTTCGATCATCCAACCATCATAGAGGCCGGGTTTTGGCAAAACCCCTTGTCCGCGGTGATCTGCCAGAACGCGTTTGGCCGAAAAAGGCAGCGTTGATGCGCCGGTGATCCGCCTAATTAGCAAATTTCCATCGGCTTGAGGCATGGATTGCGTTGAAAAAAACTCGGTCACCAACGCGACTGAGCCGCCGCAGCATTGGCCCAAGTCAGGCCCCAGCGGATGGCGGCTAAACAGCGCGCTGGTTTTCCCCTGCTCGATGGCTTCACGCGCGGTGCGGGCGGCTTGGTATTCAAGCGCACCACCCCCGATCGTGCCGCTTTGGCCGGTTTTCCAAACCAACATTGAGGCCCCGATATCGCGCGGGGTAGATCCTGCAACATCCGCCACGACCACGCGGGCGATGGGCCCGTATTTGCAGGCCGCCCGGGTCAGCGCATCTAAATCAAACCCCATGCGCTTGCGCTCGCTGCACCGAGTGAAACACTTGTTCGGGCGTTGCCGGGGCCTGCAAGTCGGGATAGGCACTGCCGCATGCTGAAATCGCATTGCTCAGCGCCATAAAGACCGAGTTGCCGAGCATAAAGGGCGGCTCTCCCACCGCTTTTGATCGATAAATTGTGTTTTCCGTGTTTTGGCCGTTCCAAAGTGCAACGTTGAAAATGTCTGGTTTGTCGCCAATGGTTGGGATTTTATAGGTTGAGGGCGCATGGGTGCGCAAATGACCGCTTTGATCCCAGACCAATTCTTCGGTGGTTAACCAACCCGCGCCTTGCACATATCCACCCTCGATTTGGCCAATATCCAGCGCCGGATTAAGGCTGGCCCCCACATCGTGCAGGATGTCGCAGCGCAAAATGCGATTTTCACCCGTGAGACGATCGATCACAACCTCGCTGACAGCGGCGCCATACGCGAAATAGAAAAAGGGTCGCCCCTCGCCTTTGATGCGATCCCATTTAAGGCCAGGTGTTTTGTAAAACCCGTTTGCTGATAAATTAATTCTGTTTTCGTAACATAATTTGGCAATTTTTTGGAAGGGCACGCGCCGCGCGTCGATGCTTATATGATTGTTTTCAAATCCCACTATGGCATTGGGTTTTTGAAAATGTTGTTTCACAAAATCGCTGATGCGTGCGGTGATTTGTTCGCAAGCCCGTTTGATTGCCATGCCGTTTAAATCGCTTCCCGAACTGGCCGCAGTGGCAGAGGTATTGGGCACTTTTGCGGTATCTGTTGCCGTGATTTTGATCTGGTGCATATCAACGCCAAATTCAAAAGCGGCCACTTGGGCAAGTTTTTGAAACAGACCTTGGCCCATCTCGGTTCCGCCATGATTGATTCTGATGCTGCCATCTTGGTAGAGATGCACCAAAGCGCCCGCTTGATTAAGGTGACTTAGGGTAAAGGAAATACCAAATTTAACGGGGGTTAGCGCGATCCCGCGTTTTAAAATGGGATTTTGCGTATTCCAGGTTTTAATTGCGGCCTTGCGGTCTGAATATTGGCTTGTTTTTGCCAACTGATCGGTCAATTGATTCAGAATAAAATCGGTAACCGGCATACCATAGGGTGTGGTTTGAGCATTTTCAGACCGAGCAGATGAGCGCGGCGCTACCGCCATATCAGCGTAAAAATTGCGGCGCCGGATATCGAGCGCATCTTGCTTTAAATAATGCGCAATATGGTCAAGCACGCGTTCGATTCCCAACATGCCTTGCGGGCCACCAAAGCCGCGAAAGGCCGTAGCGCTTTGCGTATTGGTTTTCAAACGATGGCTTTCGATGCTGCAATGCGGCAGATGATAGGCATTATCGGCATGTAACATCGCCCGATCCGCCACGGGCAGTGAAAGGTCTTGGGCCCAACCGCAGCGCGCATATTGCACGAATGCGACCCCGGCAATGCGCCCCTCTGCGTCAAAACCTGCTTGATAAGAAATGCGAAAATCATGGCGTTTGCCAGTGATCATCATATCGTCATCGCGATCATAGCGCATCTTGCAGGGGCGTCCGGTATGTCGGGCAGCGATGGCGCAGGCAACGGCCAATGCGTTGCCTTGGCTTTCCTTTCCCCCAAACGCACCGCCCATCCGCCGCACTTCAACGCGGACATCTTGCATTTGAAGACCCAAAGCATCGGCAACCTTATGCTGTATTTCGCTGGGGTGTTGCGTCGAGCTGTGGATGACCATTTCCTGATCATCCTGCGGCAGGGCCAGTGCGGCTTGGCCTTCAAGGTAAAAATGTTCTTGCCCCCCTATCACAATCTTACCTTGGATTTTATGCGCGGCCTGCGCGATAGCCGCGCTAGGATCACCTTTTTGGTAGATGCGGGGACCATCCTCAAAGCGGCTATTGGCGGCGAGGGCTTGGTCTATCGACAGGATCGCCTCGTGTTCCTCATAGTTGACCTTTGCCAAGCGCGCGGCTTTGCGCGCGCTCAAGTGGCTGGTCGCAATCACCAAAAAAATCGGTTGGCCGCTATAATGAACGCGGCCCTCGCTTAAAAGCGGTTCATCGCCTGCTGCCGGCGAGACATCGTTTGAAAATGGCAGATCTTCGGCTGTTAAGACGGCGATCACGCCTTCATGGGCGCGCACCTGATCTAAGCCCAGATCGGTGATTTGCCCCGAGGCGATGCTGGAAAGCCCAAACGCTAGGTGCAGGCAATTGGCGGGGCAAGGCAGATCATCAAGGTAGCGCGCGGCACCGGTCACGTGCAGATGGGCGGCATCATGGGGAAACGGGTGCCCGTAGCTCATGCGTTTACTCCCATCAGGTTCACGGCACAATCTTGGCTTTCAAGAAAACAACGGAGCAACAGCCCATAGGCAGCGTCTTGGCGATAGGCGGCAGAGGCGCGCATATCGCTGAGGGGCTGAAAATCAGCTGTCAAAGCTGCGCGACAGGTTTCAAGGCTGCTTTCTTGCCATGGTTGGCCGAGCAGTGCAGCCTCTGTTTTATACGCGCGCTGCGGCGTGCCAGCCATACCGCCAAAGCAAATCCGCGCGCGTTCTACATAACCTTCTTTGATCCCAATACTAAAACATCCGCATACCGCAGAAATATCCTGATCAAAGCGTTTGGAAAGCTTATAGCAATACAGAGATGCGCCCAGCTTTGGCAGCAAAATAGCCTCAACAAATTCTGCCTTTTGCAGATCCTGTTTGCCATAGCTCAGGAAGAATGTTTCCAAATCAATTTCGCGACGATCTGCACCGCGGCGCAGCACCAGTTTAGCACCAAGCGCGATCAGAGCGGGCGCATTGTCTCCAATGGGCGATCCATTGGCGATATTACCACCCAATGTGGCCGCCATGCGCACTTGCGTTGATCCATAGCGTCGCAACATCTCGCTATAATGCGGCAAAGGCTTTTGCGCCCATAGGCGCAGGGCTTCGATAGACACCATAGCACCGATACGGATATGATCGCCGTTATCTTCAATTTGCGCCAGATCTTTTGCCTGATGTAAAAACGCCAATGGGGCGGGGTTGCGCAGATCTTTTGTGATCCATAATGCCAGATCGGTTGCGCCGGCGACCAAAACCGTTTCCGGCTCATCAAGCAATAGGCTGGCCAAGGCATCGCTCGAGCTTGGCAGATAGGTTTGTTCCTGCTGCAGATCCAATGCGGCCAATTTTTGTCGGTCGCTGCGCAGCCAGTCGGGCTGTGATAAGCGGGCGCTGGCTTGGGCGGCGCGTAAAATAGGCGCATAGCCCGTGCAGCGGCATAAATTACCTGCCAGCGTGGTTGCATGATCTTCATCTTGATTGATCTGCGCGGCAGCCATTGAGGCGATAAATCCCGGCGTGCAGAAGCCACATTGGCTTCCATGCGCGTCGATCATCGCGCTTTGCACCGGGTGCAATGCGTCGCCTTGCCCCAAAGCTTCCACGGTGCGCACGGCTTTACCCTGTAATTGTGGCAATAAGAGAATACAGGCATTCAGCGCTTGGACGGCCTCTGGGGTTATCACCACCACTGTGCAGGCCCCGCAATCGCCTTCATTGCAGCCTTCTTTGGTTCCCGTCAGTCCACGCGTTTCACGCAGCCAATCCAAAAAGCTTGTGGTAGCACTGATATTCGTCAGGGCCACTGTCTCTCCATTCAGAAGAAACGATATGTTCATCGGGTTAAACCTGCCGCCTTACCATATTTCCCTGTCTCAAAACCTTCGATGCGGCGTAGAAGATGTGAGTTTGTCTTCCTCAACGTTAGCCGCCGATTTACCATCCTGGCAAGATTTATTTTCAAGGAAGGGTGCCAGAGGGCTTTTTATTTCCAAATTGGTGATTTTTAGGGCAAACTTTGAAATAAGGCATTGGGGTCGTGCCGCGGCTGGTCTATTCTAAATGTATGACAAAAAATGCCCAATTCATCCATCTGAGATTGCACAGCGAGTATTCCCTTCTTGAAGGGGCGATGCGGCTGAAAAAGCTTCCGGATTTATGCCAAAACATGGCGATACCGGCCGTTGCGCTGACAGATAGCAATAATTTATTCGCTGCGCTTGAATTTTCGGTTTCTGCCAGTGCGGCCGGTGTGCAACCCATTCTGGGCTGTCAGATTGATCTGGCTTATGCCCCCGTACCGTTGGGTGGGCGCAAACCACCGCCGGCGCCGATCGTGCTGCTGGCGCAATCGGAAACGGGATATGAAAACTTACTCAAATTGAACTCTTGCTTATATCTCAAGGCTGATGGCGAGCTGCCGCAAGTCAGCTTAGAGGATTTGAAGCGTTTTCATAAAGATCTGATCTGCTTAACGGGGGGCGCAGATGGTCCTGTGGGCTGCTTGCTCAGAGCGGGCCAAGCGCCAGCAGCAGAAGCGTTGATGCAGCAATTTTCCGAAATTTATGACGATCGCCTGTATGTTGAGTTGCAGCGCCATCCCGGGGAGACGGGGCTTCCCGAGGCCGAACGGCTGACAGAGGCCGGATTTATCGAGTTTGCGTATCGTATGGATTTGCCCTTGGTGGCCACCAATGATGTATATTTCCCCAAACCCGATATGTATGAGGCGCATGACGCATTGATTTGCATCGCCGAAGGGGCTTATGTGGATCAGCAAGCACCCCGCCGTCGGCTAAGCGCGCAGCATTATTTCAAAACGCCACAAGAAATGGTGACGCTCTTTGCTGATCTTCCCGAAGCCGTTGCCAATACGCTAGAAATCGCACGCCGCTGCGCCTTCATGGCTTATCGGCGGGATCCGATTTTGCCAAAATTTGCAACTGATGAGGTTCAGGAATTACGGCGCCAGGCGCAAGAGGGCTTGGCCGCGCGGTTGGCGATTATTCCGCATGCGGATACGGTGGAGGCCTATGAAAAGCGTCTTGAATTTGAGTTGAAGATTATCGAAGGCATGGGCTTTCCAGGTTATTTTCTGATCGTGGCAGATTTTATCAAATGGGCGAAAGAAAAAAACATACCGGTTGGTCCCGGGCGTGGATCTGGGGCGGGCAGTTTGGTGGCTTATTCGCTAACCATTACCGATTTGGATCCGCTGCGCTATTCGCTTTTGTTTGAACGGTTTTTAAATCCAGAACGCGTGAGCATGCCGGATTTTGATATCGATTTCTGTATGGATCGCCGCGATGAAGTGATCCAATATGTTCAAGAAAAATATGGCCGTGATAAAGTGGGCCAGATCATCACCTTTGGGGCGCTTTTATCAAAAGCGGCTGTTCGAGATATCGGGCGGGTTTTGCAAATGCCCTATGGTCAAGTCGACCGCCTTTCCAAAATGATTCCGGTGGAAGGGGTGAAGCCTGTTAGCATTGAAAAAGCCTTGGCTGATGAGCCACGTTTGCGCGAAGAGGCGCAAAATGAAGAGGTTGTGGACCGTTTGCTTACTTATGGGCAACAGGTCGAGGGGTTGCTGCGCAATGCTTCGACCCATGCGGCCGGGGTGGTGATCGGTGATCGGCCGCTGGATGCGCTGGTGCCCCTGTATCAGGACCCCAGATCGGATATGCCCGCCACGCAGTTCAACATGAAATGGGTGGAACAGGCCGGTCTGGTAAAATTCGACTTTCTGGGATTGAAAACCCTAACCGTGATTCAAAACGCGGTTGATTTGGTGATTAAATCCGGCCGGGCACTGCATATCGCGGCGGATGGCAGTAGTTTATATGAGCCAGCGGCGGGCACGCAGGATGATATTGCGGCGATCCCGCTTGATGATGAAAAATCATACGCGCTCTATGCGGCGGCAAAAACAATCGCGGTGTTTCAGGTGGAATCCAGCGGCATGATGGATGCGTTAAAGCGGATGAAGCCCACTTGTATTGAAGATATTGTGGCGCTTGTGGCTTTGTACCGCCCGGGTCCGATGGAAAATATTCCAACCTATTGCGAAGTGAAAAACGGCTTGAAAGAACGGGCCTCTATTCATCCCCTTATTGATGATATCTTGGAAGAAACCCAAGGCATTATCGTGTATCAGGAACAAGTTATGCAGATCGCGCAGGTGATGGCGAATTATAGCCTTGGCGGGGCCGATCTATTACGCCGCGCGATGGGGAAAAAGATCAAAGAGGCGATGGATGCCGAGCGCCCCAAATTTGAAAAGGGCGCGGCGGAAAATGGAGTGGATGCAAAAAAAGCCTCTGAAGTTTTTGATTTGTTAGAAAAATTCGCCAATTACGGGTTTAACAAATCGCATGCCGCCGCTTACGCCGTGGTCAGCTATCAAACCGCGTGGCTCAAAGCCAACCATCCGGTCGAATTCATGGCCGGCGTGATGAATTGTGATCTGCATTTAACGGATAAGCTGGCGGTTTATTTTGAAGAGGTACGCAAGGGCTTATCATTGCTGTTCGTGCCGCCTTGCATCAACCGCTCGCAAGCTACTTTTGACGTGCATGAAGGCGCGCTGGTTTATGCGCTTGGGGCGTTAAAGAATGTGGGCGTAGAGGCGATGCGGCTATTTACCCAGGCGCGTCTTGTAGAGGGCGTCGAGCGGCCTTTTGTAACCTTGTTTGATGTGGCGCGGCGGGTGGATCTGAAGCGCGTTGGCAAGCGGCCATTGGAGATGCTGGCCCGGGCGGGGGCGTTTGACCAACTGGATGGCAATCGGCGTCGGGTCTTTTCCAGCCTAGATGCTTTGGTCGGCTATTCAGCCGCAATTCATGAACAAAAAGCCTCTAACCAGGTCTCGTTATTCGGTGAGGCGGGTGAGGATCTGCCGGAACCGCGACTGATTTCGATGGAAGACTGGCTGCCCGCAGAACGTCTTTCTGAAGAATTTGCCGCAATCGGTTTTTACCTATCGGGGCACCCGCTAGATGATTATATGGCGCCGTTGCGGCGCAAAGGCGTGATGACATTGGAGGAGCTTCAGAAAAAAGCCCAAAATGGTCCGCTTGTTGCAAAATTGGCAGGCGTTGTTGCGGGCCGGCAAGAGCGCAAATCAGCAAAAGGCAATCGCTTTGCCTTTGCGCAACTGAGCGATGTGAGCGGCGCCTATGAGGTAACGTTATTTTCCGATGCGCTGGAAAAAAGCAGAGAGTTTTTAGAAGCGGGCGCGCAGGTCCTTGTGGGGGTTGAGGCCAGCCTTGAAGCGGATCAGTTGAAGCTTTTGGCGCGTTCGGTGGTGCCGTTAGATGGGGCGATTGCGGATGCGGGGGCGACCGGTTTGCGTATTTTCATCGATAATTTGGACAGCGTGCCTTCTGTGGCCTCGGTGTTGCAGCAAGCGGCGGGCACCAGCAAACGCGGCGGCAAAGGACCGATCTATTTTTGCTTGTTGAACCCGGATTTGCCGGGCGAAGTTGAAATTGACATTGGTCAGGAATTTCCCGTTACACCGCAAATCAAAGGCGCGATTAAAAGTTTGGGTGGCGTGTTACAGGTAGAGGAGCTTTAGGCGGTTTTTTAACGCTGAAGCCTGTCTGGGTACTTTCCCTTTAGTCGTATTCTGCTAAGTGACACAGAATAATCGGTAAGAGTAAAGCGAAGCAATGAGCGATAGATTTCAAATAACGCTGGCCCAAATAAACCCCACGGTTGGGGATTTGCAGGGCAATGCCAGATTGGCCAAAGAGGCCTGGCGCCACGCAAAAGCGGCGGGCAGTGATCTGGTCGCCTTTCCCGAAATGTTCATCACTGGCTATAACGCGCAGGATCTTGTGATGAAGCCGGCCTTTCAGCGCGCGGCGATTGCTGAAATTGAAGGGTTGGCGCAGGCGTGCAAAGAGGGTCCGGCTTTGGCGATTGGCGGGCCGTGGGTGGAAGCGGGCGCTTTATTCAATGCGTATTTTATCTTAAATGATGGCCGGGTTGTGTCGGTGGTTGAAAAGCATCATTTGCCCAATCAATCCGTATTTGATGAGGTGCGCATTTTTTCCTCCGGCGAAATTGCGGGGCCCTATTCGGTGGGCAATACGCGGATTGGCAGCCCGATTTGTGAAGATGCATGGCATCCGGATGTGGCCGAAACCTTGCAGGAAACCGGCGCCGAGTTTTTATTAGTGCCCAACGGGTCCCCCTATCACCGCCAGAAATCTGAAGAGCGGCAGAATGTTATGGTGGCGCGCGTGATCGAAACGGGCTTGCCGTTGATTTATCTAAATATGGTGGGTGGCCAAGATGATCAGGTGTTTGACGGGGGCAGTTTTGTGCTGAATCCCGGCGGGACATTGGCTTTGCAGATGCCGATGTTTGAATCGGCGCTTGCGGATGTGGTTCTGAGAAAGCAGGGCTCGGGTTGGAGCGCGGCGCAAGGCGTTTTGGCGCCTTTGCCCAGCAGCCTAGAGGCGGATTATCATGCGATGGTGTCAGGCTTGCGTGACTATTGCGCAAAAAGCGGGTTTCCGCGGGTTCTGCTTGGCCTGTCTGGGGGCGTTGACAGCGCTTTGGTGGCGGCAATTGCCGCCGATGCGCTTGGCGCTGAGAATCTGCGCGCTGTTATGTTACCTTCAGATTATACGTCCGAAGGCTCTTTGCAGGATGCCAAAGATTTGGCTGAAAACCTGAAATGCCGGTATGATTTTCTACCGATTTCGCAGGGCCAAGCGGCAATACATGACAGCCTCGCCCCGCTTTTCGAGGGCACACAGCCCGATTTAACGGAAGAAAATATACAATCGCGTTTGCGTGGCCTGTTCTTAATGGCGCTCTCAAATAAATTTGGGGAAATGCTGCTGACGACGGGAAATAAATCAGAAGTGGCCGTGGGATATGCCACGATTTATGGCGATATGGCCGGCGGCTATAATCCGATTAAAGATCTTTATAAAACCCGCGTTTTTGAAATTTGTCAGTGGCGCAATGCGCATCATCGCGCGTGGATGCAGGGTCCGCCCGGCGCTATTATTCCCCAAACTATCCTTGATAAGCCCCCCAGTGCCGAATTGCGCCCCGATCAAAAAGACAGCGACAGCTTGCCCGATTATCCTGTTCTGGATGCGATTTTGACGCTGTTGGTGGATGAAGATCAATCAATTGATGCCTGTGTGGCGCAGGGGTTTTCACGACAGGAGGCGTTGCGCGTGCAAAACCTGTTATACGCAAGCGAATATAAACGTTTCCAAGCCGCGCCCGGAACGCGGCTATCGGCGCGGGGTTTTTGGCTGGATCGGCGCTACCCTATCGTGAATGCATGGCGCGAAAAGGGTTGATTTTGCATTTTGCCTGCGCGGCGTTTTTTTGCTACCGCCGGCAGGGTTTGAAACACGCCAATCGTTGAGCCGATGGACATGAGTGTGACCTTCTTCTTAAGACAAGCGCCGCAAAAACGGGCGCCATGGGCAGCTGACGGGCAGGTTAATGCCTAGCCTGTGCCAAGAATGCTGCCAACCTTTTGAAAAGGGCCGGCGCTGCCCGCGCTGCCATGCGCCCAATATTGTAACGCATCCAGAACTTTTTACGCTTAGTATCGCGCATATGGATTGCGATGCTTTTTACGCCAGCGTGGAAAAGCGCGATCATCCCGATTTAGCGGATAAACCGGTGATTATTGGCGGCGGGCGGCGCGGTGTGGTGTCCACCGCCTGCTATGTGGCTCGGATTCGGGGCGTAAAATCCGCCATGCCGATGTTCCAAGCCTTAAAGCTATGCCCTGACGCGGTGATCATAAAGCCTAGAATGGCGGTTTATGCCGAGGTCAGCCGCGCAATCCGGCAGATGATGGAAGATCTGACACCGGCCATTGAGCCTCTTTCCTTAGATGAAGCCTTTCTCGATTTACGCGGGACAGAAAAACTGCATGGGGCGCCCCCTGCAGTGATGTTGGCGCGCCTGGTGTATCGGATGCGCCAAGAGTTGGGTCTGACCGGGTCGATCGGGTTGTCGCATAATAAATTTTTGGCAAAAGTGGCCTCTGATTTAAATAAACCCCGCGGGTTTTCTGTGATCGGAAAAGACGATACGGCGGCGTTTTTGCAGGATAAGCCCGTGCGGATGATTTGGGGGGTAGGCAGCGCCACGCAAGCTGCTTTGGCTCAGGCCGGCATTCGCAGTTTTACCGATTTATTGCGATGGCAACGCGTTGATCTGACGCAAAAATTTGGATCGATGGGGGAAAGGCTTTGGCATCTTGCGCGGGGCCAAGATCATCGCCGGATTAGCCGAAATACACCGGTGAAATCGATTTCCAATGAAACCACTTTTTTTGAAGATACCGCTGATCCTGATTTATTAGACGGTCATTTATGGCGCATGTGCGAAAAAGTATCGGATCGGGCGAAGGCAAAAGAGTTGGCAGGGCGTGTGGTAACGCTGAAGCTTAAAACCGCTGATCACAAAATTATTACCAAGCGTCAAACCTTGGAGGATGCGACGCAATTGGCAGACCGTGTCTACCGCGTAGCGCGGGCCTTGCTGTCGCAAATTCCAGCAGGGCAGGCCTACCGGTTGATCGGAGCGGGTCTGTCGGATTTATGCGCAGCCAGCCAGGCAGAGCGATCTGGAGATCTTTTGGACCCACAGGCTCATCAGCGCGGCGCTGCAGAGCGTGCCACGGATAAAATCCGCAAAAAATTTGGCGAGGATGCGATTCTTAAAGGGCGGGCGCTGCGCTAGCGGCTATTCGGCGGCGAGGCTGCTTTCTGTTGCGCCGGCTTTTGCAATCTCGGCCAGCACTTTGCGCAATCGTTGACGAAAAAATTCAAATTGCTCAGAGGGGGTGATATTGGCCTCATTCAGATAAAGCGCGCGATCAATTTCGATTTGCAAAACATGTTGATTGAAATGGGGGCGACCATAGCGCTGGGTGATATAAGCACCGGCAAAAGGCGCGTTGCGCGCCACGCGAAATCCGTGGTTGCTAAAAATATCAAGCACATTCTCGGCCAGTCGCGACTCAGCAGAGGCGCCAAAGCGATCTCCGATAACGATTTCGGTGCTTTGCTGTGAACGGCCGGTTGGCGCAACGGCCTCGTGGGGCATCGAATGCACATCGATCAAAATTGCGCGCCCAAATTTGGTCTGCGCGCGCACCAGAAGCGCTTTCAAAGCCTTATGATAGGGCTTCCAATAGGTGTCTATGCGCGCTTGCGCGGTTTCTTTAGACATTTTCCCGCGGTAGATCGCGCGCCCATTTGCAACGACGCGCGGGATGATCCCCAGCCCTGAGGCAATCCGTGGATTTTGCTTGGAGCTCGGAACGCCGGTAATCAGGGCTGGATCCAGCTCATCCTCGGCGCGGTTAAGATCCAAAAAGGATCGGGGCGCCTTGGCGGTTAAAAGTGGTGCGCCAAAACCGGGGACGCAGGCGATCAGCTGATCGATATAAGCATCTTCTGAACTGCGAATCGTTAAGTCATCTAGAATAGAGCTTTTCAAAAAGCTGTCCTGATACGCGCGCCCGCTGTGAGGGGAGGCAAACACCACAGAGGATGTTAAAGCCGCAGGTTCGACAATTTTATAGGCGCAATGGTCCAAGGGCAGGTTTTCCATAAGTTTAGGATAGCTTAAAAATAGAGAATTGCAAAAGCCCTTGATCCCGCGCAACCAACCTTTTATAGACCGTCCACCGGCGCGGCTCGCCGCGCTCCGTTTTTTGGTGCTGCGCGCATCGCCAAGACGGGCGGTTAGCTCAGCGGTAGAGCACTACGTTGACATCGTAGGGGTCACTGGTTCGATCCCAGTACCGCCCACCACGGGTTTCACGGCCCCCCACCTTGGGGTCAACAACAACTGGCGCAAAGACGCGCCGCGATTGAAGGAGAAGGCCATGAAGGTCAAAAACTCACTCCGCTCGCTGAAGCAGCGTCACCGCGACTGTCGTGTCGTGCGCCGCAAAGGCCGCGTATACGTCATTAACAAGACGCAACCTCGGTTCAAAGCCCGTCAGGGCTGAACGTAAAGGGTCAGTAAGCTTTCGAAACGCCCCGCCATCTTGGCGGGGTTTTTCATTTAACGCCTTCGATGTCAGCGAGAATTGCCGCTGCGGCCGCAGCGGGGTCATGGGCTGCGGTAATCGGCCTGCCAATCACCAGATGATCGGCGCCGCCGGCAATCGCCTCAGCGGGTGTCATGACGCGCTTTTGATCCCCCAGAGCAGCGCCAGTTGGGCGCACGCCCGGGGTGACGATTAATTTGCCAGCGCTGATCGGAAGGCTGCGGATCAAGGCAGCTTCTTGCGGAGAGGCAATGACCCCATCGGCGCCAGCGTCCAGTGCGCGGGTGGCGCGCTCGATGACAAGCTCAGAAATGGCGCCGCCTTTTATCATACAAGCATCCAAATCTGTGCGATCAAGCGAGGTCAGGATTGTCACGGCGAGAATCTTCAAATTCTTGCCCGCAGCGCCTGCTTTTGCCGCTCTGACCACATGCGGATCCCCATGAACGGTCAAAAAATCAATATCATATTGAGCCAATCCGCGCGTGGCATGTTCGATCGTTGCTGAAATATCGAACAGCTTCATATCAAGGAAAATCTGTTTGCCGTGCTCTTGCTTCAATTCATTGGCCAGCGCCAAACCGCCCCCCGTCAACATGCCCAGCCCAATTTTATAAAACCCCACTTGATCGCCAAGTTTTTGAGCCAAGGCCAATCCGGCAAGCGCATCGGGAACATCAAGTGCAACAATTAATCTGGAATCTAGCATTCTTTTGGTCCTTTTTGGGTTGTTGCGGGTCTAAGCTTGGCATGGGCTTGACGTCAAGCCATTGACCCGTGATCGACATGGCTTGTCACGCGTCATCACTAAAATAATCTGAGTTTCTTGAAACCAATTGGTCGGTTGCCCATATCAGATTTTGGAAAGGCCTGATGTCTAAACATGCCGAAAACCGGGTGTTTGACGTAATAGGCGCTTTTGTAAAGGAGAGTGCGATGGACTTAAGCAAGTTCACGGAACGCGCACGCGGGGTTATTCAAAATGCGCAAACCCTGGCGACGGTTCAAGATCATCAACGGTTTATGCCGGTACATTTATTGAAAGCTTTGATGGATGACCCCGAAGGATTGACGCGCAATCTGATAGAGCGGGCGCAAGGGCGCCCTACGGATATCGCCACTTCTGTAGAGGCTGAACTTAACAAATTGCCAAAAGTTTCGGGCGAGTCAGGGCAGTTAAGGCTTGATGGCAGCGTTGTAAAAGTGCTGTCAGAGGCGCAGAAGCAGGCACAAGAAGCTCAGGACCGCTTTGTCACTGTCGAGCGCCTGCTTGTGGGTTTGGCTTTGGTGAAATCATCGGCACAGGCTGTCTTGGCGGCGGGCGGCGTTACGGCTCAAAGCCTGACCCGCGCGGTTGCAGATATGCGACAAGGGCGCACTGCAGAAACGGCGCAGGCCGAAGAGGGTTTTGAAGCCTTGGATAAATATGCGTTGGATCTGACCGAGCGCGCCCGCTCTGGCGGCATCGATCCTATCATTGGGCGCGATGAAGAGATTCGGCGTGCGATGCAAGTGCTCTCGCGGCGCACCAAAAACAACCCGGTTTTGATCGGCGATCCGGGCGTTGGTAAAACCGCCATCGCCGAAGGCTTGGCCTTACGCATTGTGAACGGTGATGTGCCCGAATCTCTGCAGAATAAACGTCTGATGGCGTTGGATTTGGGGGCTTTGATTGCAGGCGCCAAATATCGCGGCGAATTTGAAGAGCGCCTCACCGCAATTTTAAAAGAAATCACCGCCGCAGCGGGCGAAATCATTTTGTTCATCGATGAAATGCACACTTTAATTGGGGCTGGTAAGGCCGATGGCGCCATGGATGCGGCGAATATGATTAAGCCAGCGCTGGCGCGTGGTGAGTTGCATTGCATTGGCGCCACCACATTGAATGAATACCGGCAATATGTTGAAAAAGATGCCGCGCTCGCGCGGCGTTTTCAACCGCTTATGGTCAGCGAACCAAGCTTGGAAGACACCGTTAGCATTTTGCGCGGAATCAAAGAAAAATATGAATTGCATCATGGCGTGCGTATTTCCGACTCGGCGCTGGTTGCGGCTGCCACTCTATCTAGCCGGTATATCACAGATCGGTTTTTACCTGATAAAGCCATTGATTTGATGGATGAGGCGGCCAGTCGGTTGCGGATGCAAGTGGATAGCAAGCCGGAAAACTTAGACGCGCTTGATCGCGAAATTTTGCAAAAGCAAATCGAGGTGGAAGCGTTGCGCCGCGAAGATGATGCCGCATCCCTTGCGCGGCTTGCAGATATTGAGAAAGCTTTGGGGATGCTGCAGGATGAAAGCGCCGTTTTAACTGCGCAATGGCAGGCAGAGCGCGATAAAATGGCGGGCAGGCGCAGCATTAAAGAACAATTGGATCGGGCGCGGGCGGAATTGGACCAGGCCACGCGTCAAAGTGATTTGGCGCGGGCGGGTGAATTGTCATACGGGGTTATTCCGCAATTGGAAAAGCAACTTTCCGATGCCGAGCACGCTGACTCTGGGGGCGCGCTGATCACAGAGGCGGTACGCCCCGAACATATCGCCACGGTGGTCGAGCGTTGGACGGGCATTCCCACCAGCAAGATACTTGAGGGAGAGCGTGATAAGTTGCTGCGCATGGAGGCCGCGCTAAGCCAGCGGGTGATCGGTCAGGATGTTGCTTTGGCCGCTGTGGCCAACGCGGTGCGGCGGGCGCGCGCCGGGTTGAATGATGAAAATCGCCCCTTGGGGTCCTTTTTGTTTCTGGGCCCGACAGGGGTTGGCAAAACTGAATTGACGAAAGCGGTCGCGCAATTCTTGTTTGATGATGATGCCGCGATGGTGCGCATCGATATGTCGGAATATATGGAAAAGCATTCCGTGGCACGCCTTATCGGGGCACCTCCGGGCTATGTCGGCTATGAAGAGGGCGGGGTCTTAACCGAAGCAGTGCGCCGACGTCCCTATCAAGTGGTGCTGTTTGATGAGGTGGAAAAAGCGCATCCGGATGTGTTCAACCTATTATTGCAGGTTATGGATGAGGGGATGCTTACCGATAGTCAGGGCCATCACGTTGATTTTAAACAAACTCTGATTATTTTAACGTCAAATCTGGGCTCTCAACCTTTGAATTCTACGCCCGAGTCTCAGGATCGCTTTGCGACGAATGAAGACGTGATGGCGGCCGTACGCGGTCACTTTCGCCCTGAATTCTTGAACCGCCTTGATGAAATGGTGGTCTTCAACCGTTTGCAACCCGCACATATGGGGGCAATTGTTGATATTCAGCTTGCGCGGCTACAGGCGCGGCTTGCTGGCCGCAATATTTCCCTTGAGGTTGATGCGAAGGCCAAAAGCTGGTTGGCGCAGCATGGCTATGATGCCAGCTTTGGCGCGCGGCCGCTGAAACGGGTTCTTCAGCGGCATGTTCAAGATGCCTTGGCAGAGCTGTTGCTCTCTGGTCAAATTGCCGAGGATCAGCAGGTGCCTATTTCCGCAAAGGAGGGAGGGCTTGTGATTGCTGGAAAAGTGGCGAAACCTATGGCGGTGACGCCGCAGGATGCGGTGCTTCACTAAAACAACACGCTTTTGTGAAAAAGGTTGTTTTTGAAGATGCTGCAGAACGCGCTAAGTTGTTCAGAGAAATTGTGTAAAAGGATGTGTTATGGCCCATCGTTGGAGAGCTGATCTCAAACAGTCGGAGGTGACCGATGAGCAGGTTTTTGTAAACAGAAGGCATTTGCTCGCCGGGCTGGCGGGGATTGGGTTGGCAGGTGGTTTGACCTCTGCGTCAAGCGCAGCGCAACGCGCTGTAGAGCTGGAGCCGAATGAATGGGAAGATATTACCAGCTATAACAATTACTATGAATTCGGAACGGGGAAAAGTGATCCTGCCAAATATGCAGGCGCTTTAACCACCGCACCGTGGAGCGTGGAAATCAATGGATTGGTGGATCGCCCCGCGGTGTATCACCTCGAAGATATTCTGCAAAAAATGGCGATTGAAGAACGCATTTACCGGTTTCGCTGCGTCGAAGCATGGTCAATGGTGGTGCCGTGGAATGGGTTCGAACTGGCGGATCTTTTGAATATGGCGGGGGTTCAATCGCAGACAAAATATGTGGCATTTCAAACTTTATATCGGCCTGAGGAGATGCGCGGACAAAATTACCCGGTGCTCGATTGGCCTTATGTAGAGGGCCTGCGACTTGATGAGGCAATGCACCCGCTGACGCTGATGGCGAATGGAATTTACGGAAAACAAATCCCCAATCAAAACGGCGCGCCGCTACGGTTGGTGGTGCCCTGGAAATATGGGTTCAAATCCATCAAATCGATCGTAAAGATTACCTTAACCGATACGATGCCCCCCACCAGTTGGTCTTTGGCGAATGCGCGGGAATACGGGTTTTACAGCAATGTGAACCCACAGGTTGATCATCCCCGCTGGTCGCAGGCAACAGAGCGGCGCATCGGAGGTGGCCTTTTTGCCAAACGCCAGCCGACATTGATGTTCAATGGCTATCAAGAGGATGTTGCCGAGATGTATAAAGACATGGATCTGACAAAATTTATCTAATAAGCCCGAGAGTTGAGGGGTGATCTGCGCGTGGTGGAGCACATAAACCATTTAAGCCGCAAACTTCCTGTTTGGCTTATTTATATTATTGGGGTGGCGCCTGGTTTGTATTTTATTATGCTCGGTATTCGCAATGAGCTGGGTCCAGAGCCGATTGCCAAATTGGAACATTTGCTGGGCGAATTTGCGTTGCAAATGTTGATTCTGGGGCTGGCGATCACACCGCTGCGCCGTGTCTTGCGGATCAATCTGTTTAAGTTCCGGCGGGCAATTGGACTGATTGCGTTTGGCTACGTGCTCCTGCATGTCCTGACATGGGCCCTGCTCGATATCGGGGATCTAAACCGGATTTGGGCAGATATAATGAAACGCCCTTACATAACGATTGGGATGCTGGCGCTGTTGGGGCTGATTCCTTTGGCGCTCACGTCGAACAATTTTGCGCAACGCCGGCTGGGTGCACGATGGCGTCAATTGCATCGGTTGACCTATGGCATCTGTATCTTAGGCGGGCTGCATTTTGTGATGCTGCGCAAAGGTTTCCAAATCGAACCGCTTCTCTATTTGGGATCGATTCTGTTTTTATTATTGGCGCGGGTTGATATTAGAAAATGGCGGATTTTTGCAGCGGATAGAAAGTCCAAAGCGCCAATGCCCTAAAAATTGGTGGCGGGCCTGCAAGGCAGCGAACTCTCCCCAAACACTGTGTTTCATGAGAAATTGCGCTTTGTGGGCTCGTCTTGGATGAAGAAATTTCCATGAAAGTAAAAAAAGATAAAAATAGTTATCGAAAGGGGGTTGCGGATGTTATCTGTTGCTTCTAAAAGCGCCTTCACCGAGGGTGTTACGGCGTTTAAGGTGGCCTTGCTGGGTTGAAGATTTGGCGGGGGTTAGAG
>JADHOV010000002.1 GCA_016778765.1 Paracoccaceae bacterium
TTTGGAGCGGGCGATGAGATTCGAACTCACGACATTTACCTTGGCAAGGTAACGCTCTACCCCTGAGCTACGCCCGCATCCTATGGGTAGACGGGTGATATAAACAACTTGACCTGCCCGCAAGGGGTAAAATGCACTCAGTCGTGATTTTTTCTTCCAGATACGGGGCAAGCCGAGATGTCCCGCCGCCACGTGTAGACTGGACGTTTTCATCCGTGGCCCCCTAAGCTGCCTCATCTGATTGAAATTCTATCAGCAAATCCTTGGCATCAATTTGACCGCCAGCTTGCACATGTACTGCGCTGATCACTGCATCACGTTCGGCGTGTATGCCTGTTTCCATTTTCATCGCTTCCAAAGTCAAAAGCAGATCACCGGTTTTAACGAGTTGCCCTGCGCTGACCGCCAGCGAAGCTACAACGCCCGGCATAGGCGCTCCAATATGGTTTGCATTGCCTTGCTCTGCTTTTGGGCGAGACATCGCTTGTGATGTGATCAAGCGGTTGGGAACACGGATCACCCGCGGCTGGCCATTCAGTTCAAAGAAAACCTTTACTTCGCCTTTATCATCGGTTTCTCCGATGGCTTGTAATCGAATTTCTAGAATTTTTCCGGGATCAATTTCCGCTGTTATTTCCTCGCCAGGTTGCATGCCATAAAAGAATGTATTGGTGGGCAAAGCGCGCACGGGGCCGTAGGTTTTATGCCGAGCCATATAATCAAGGAAAACTTTTGGGTACATCAAATACCCATTTAAATCTTCGTTATCAACCTCGCGCCCGTCCAGCGCCGCGCTCAGTGCAAGGCGTTCTGCGGCCAAGTCCACGGGGGGTAAAACGGCCCCGGGGCGCGTGGTCATCGGGGCCTCGCCTTTTAGGACTTTGTTAACAAGCGCTTCGGGGAAGCCGCCCGGAGGCTGGCCTAAATTGCCGCGTAGCATGTCGACAACGCTGTCTGGAAAGGCCAGATCAAGATTGGGATCTTCCACGTTGCTGCGCGTTAAACCTTGGCTGACCATCATCAAGGCCATATCGCCTACGACTTTAGAGGACGGGGTGACTTTAACAATATCTCCGAACATTTGGTTTACATCGGCATATGTATTAGCCACCGCGGGCCATTTTTCTTCAAGTCCGAGCGAGCGTGCCTGCGCTTTCAAATTGGTAAATTGCCCCCCGGGCATTTCATGCAAATACACCTCGGAAGCAGGCGATGCCAGCCCGCTTTCAAACGCTGCATATTGGGCACGTACATGATCCCAATAATCACTTAACGAGCGGATCGCAGCGATATCTAAATGAGTGTCCCGTTCGGTATGGCGCAGCGCTTCGACGATTGATCCAAGGCAGGGTTGCGAAGTGCCCCCAGAAAACGCATCCATCGCGGCGTCAACCGCGTCAACACCGGCTTCTGCTGCAGCTAATAAAGTGGCGCCGGCCAAACCTGATGTATCATGCGTGTGGAAATGTATGGGCAAGCCAACTTCGGCTTTGAGAGCGGTGATTAGCTGGCGTGCAGCTGCCGGTTTGAGCAACCCGGCCATATCTTTCAGGCCCAGTATATGAGCGCCCGCATCGCGCAGCTCTTTGCCCATGGAAACGTAATATTTTATGTCATATTTTGCTCTGTTCGGGTTCAAAATATCACCCGTATAACAAATGCTTGCTTCGCATATTTTTCCAGAGTCTATTACGCCATCCATCGCAACGCGCATATTTTCAACCCAGTTCAGACTGTCAAAAATACGAAAAACATCAATGCCTTTGGCGGCTTCTTGAATAAAGCTTTGCACCACATTATCGGGATAATTCGTATAGCCCACACCGTTGCTGGCCCGCAGCAACATTTGGGTCATTAGGTTTGGCATCGCGGCCCGAAGGTCGCGCAACCTTTGCCAAGGGCATTCTTGCAAAAACCGATAAGCTACATCGAATGTGGCGCCCCCCCAGCATTCGACGCTGAACAAATTTGGCAGCGTGCTGGCATAGGCCGGCGCGGCTTTGATCATATCGATCGAACGCATTCTGGTCGCCAGAAGCGATTGATGCCCATCGCGCATCGTTGTGTCAGTAAGCAGCAAAGCCTTTTGATCCAACAACCAATCCGCAACGGCTTTTGGGCCTTTTTCTTCCAGCAGGTTGCGCGTACCGGGCTGCACGATTTCTGCAGTTCTTGGGGGCTTTGGCGGTTTAATATGGGCTGCAGGGCGCGGCCTATCGGTTGTTTCGGGATGCCCGTTGACGCTGATATCGGCGATATAAGTGAGTACCCGCGTGCCTCTGTCGCGGCGGCTTTTGAAATCGAACAGGTCTGTCGTTTCATCGATGAATTTTGTGGTATATTCATTGCTCAAAAATGTTGGGTGTTTGAGCAGGTTTTCGACAAAGGCAATATTGGTGCTCACACCACGAATTCTAAATTCGCGCAGCGCTCTATCCATACGCGCGATTGCCTTTTGGGGTGTGGGGGCCCAGGCTGTGACCTTCACCAAGAGCGAGTCATAATAGCGCGTGATGACGCCGCCCGCATAGGCAGTGCCGCCGTCAAGGCGAATGCCCATGCCGGTGGCGCTGCGAAAGGCGGTTAAACGCCCATAATCGGGAATAAAATTATTTTGTGGGTCTTCAGTGGTGATCCGTGTCTGAAGCGCATGACCGTTCAATCTAATCTCAGCTTGCGATGGCTTTCCCGTCGCTTCGGCCAGCGTTTTGCCCTCGGCAATCAAAATTTGTGCTTGAACGATATCAATACCGGTGACCTCTTCGGTCACAGTATGCTCAACCTGTACGCGGGGATTTACCTCGATAAAGTAAAACTTACCGCTATCCATATCCATCAAAAATTCAACTGTACCTGCGCATTCATAATTCACATGCGCACAAATACGCCGCCCCAATTCACAGAGCTCTGCGCGCTGCGCCTCGTTTAGATAGGGGGCCGGTGCCCGTTCAACGACTTTTTGGTTGCGTCGCTGGACAGAGCAATCGCGCTCCCAGAGGTGATAGATCGCACCTTGCTTATCGCCCAGAATTTGCACCTCAACATGCCGGGCGCGAAGAATCATCTTCTCTAAATAGCCCTCACCATTGCCAAAGGCGGCTTCTGCTTCGCGGCGCCCCTCCAACACTTTTTCTTCTAGCTCGTCTGGATGGGTGATCGGGCGCATGCCACGCCCGCCGCCGCCCCAAGATGCTTTTAACATCAATGGATAGCCAACATCTTCAGCTTGCCGCGCGATATCGGCAATATCATCCCCAAGCACTTCGGTTGCGGGAATAACCGGAACACCGGCTTCAACCGCCACGCGGCGCGCCGATGCTTTATCGCCAAGCGCGCGCATGGTGTCCGCGCGAGGCCCGATAAACGTAATACCATTCTTCACGCAAGCATCAACGAAATCGGGGTTTTCAGACAATAACCCATATCCTGGATGGATGGCATCTGCGCCCGATGCCAGCGCAACCCGGATTATTTCATCGATTGACAGATAGGCAGCAACGGGGCCTAACCCCTCGCCAATGCGGTAGGCTTCATCGGCCTTGAAGCGGTGCAGGCCCAGTTTATCCTCTTCGGCAAAAACGGCGACGGTTTTCTTTCCCATTTCATTCGCAGCTCGCATGATGCGGATGGCTATTTCGCCGCGGTTTGCAATAAGAATTTTTTTGAAATCAGTCATTTGATCGTCCTTGGTTGAAGTCTACGCGAGAAAATCTGAAACGATGGGGGTATCCTACGTCATGCTGCGCTGCAGAATTACTACTGTCGGCTTTCATTGTCAAAATTTATGTAAAGCGTGGTTTGTATCCAGTTTAAAGCGCGCGCTGCGCGAAAGCTTAACCCGGCTGTTATACGATTATTTTGCCTGCGCAGTCTTTGAGATTTTCGAGCCCCAATTGGCCCATATTGGCGATTAGATCCTTGCGTAAAATATCTGTTAAATGTGCCGGACCCAGCGGCCCTAATGCCCCCAAAGCGTAATGCCATGCTTTGCCAAGCATCACAAAATCTGCACCCAGCGCAAGCGCGCGCAGGATATCCAAACCGCTTTCAATACCGCTGTCAAAGACCAGAGGAAGTGTTGTGGCGCGGCGAATGCTGGGTAGCATGCTGATACTTTCAGGAGCGCCGTCAAATTGTCGGCCGGCATGGTTTGATACCCATAACGCATCCACCCCAATGCGTTCCAACCGCTTTGTATCCTCGGGGTTCAAAATACCTTTGACGATCAACGAGCCCTGCCAATTCTCTCGAAGCCAGCTCAGATAGGCCTCATCGGGCGAGGCGCGCAGCAAATAGCCGATATGGGCGGTGGGGGGCATGCCGGGTTTAACTTTTGCATATTTGTTCAAAAACGGCATCGCGGGCCGTCCAAAAGCGGCCGTTGCCAGCGCCCAATGCGGTTTTTGAGCGATTTGGGCCAGAAGGCGCGGTGTAAGCCTTGGGGGCTGGGTGATGCCGCTTCGTGTTTGACGTTCTCGTCGGCTGGCTACGGGCAGATCAACCGTTAACACCAAGGTATCAAAGCCAGCATTTTTCACGCGGCTTAGCATATCTGTGCGGATCTTAGGGTCGCGCGGTGGGTACAGCTGAAACCAGCCATTGCCGTTTGCGACAGGACCAATGGTTTCAGGGGTTTGGCACGCAACCGTTGACAGGGTGTAGGGTAGATTGTTGTCCTTAGCATTGCGCGCCAGAAGCGTTTCGGCATTGGGCCAGATCAGTCCCGACAGTCCCACCGGTGCAACGCCAAAGGGCAGATCGAAGGTTTTTCCCAAAAAATTACAATTAAGATCAACCGCGAGGGGCCCATGCAAAACTGAGGGCATCATGCGCAACCGGTCAAAGGCGGTGCGATTGTTAACAAGAGTGCTTTCTGTTCCGGTGGCGCTGTCAAGATACTCCCAAACAAAATACGGTAATTTGCGCTTTGCGGCCCGTTTCAGGTCTAAGAGGCCGGGATATCGTGTGTCTAAATCCATATTTCTATATGGCGAAACCAAGATGTTCTTGTCTAGAGCCGTGGCGGCAATTGGATAAATAAAACTTTGTGTTTTTTAGCTTTTTGATCTTTTTGTACAGACATCTGATCGAAAGAAAATAATAGAACATTTGCTGAACATCCTCTTTTCAATCGGCTTTATTGGCGCTAATTTGGCGCCATGAGCAGCTATGATGATACTCACAAACCCGCAGAGCTTTCTCTTTCTGCGCAAGCGATCGCGGCGCGGCCAAGCCCTTATCTTGAGGAGCTGAACCCAGCTCAGCGCGCTGCCGTTGAAGCGCTTGACGGGCCGGTTTTGATGTTGGCGGGGGCAGGGACGGGAAAAACCAAAGCCTTAACCTGCCGGATTGCGCATTTGTTAACGACAGGGCGGGCGCGTCCTCATGAGATATTGTCGGTAACATTTACCAACAAAGCCGCCCGCGAGATGAAAGGCCGCGTTGCAGAATTGCTAGGGCAATCCGTTGAAGGGATGCCTTGGATGGGCACATTTCATTCGATTTGCGTGAAGCTTTTGCGGCGGCATGCAGAATTGGTTGGGCTGAAAAGCAGTTTTACGATTTTAGATACCGATGATCAGCTCCGGCTGCTGAAGCAATTGCTCGTGGCCTCTGATGTGGATGATAAGCGGTGGCCGGCGCGGCAATTGGCGGGTATTATCGATCAGTGGAAAAACCGAGCTTGGGGACCTGAAAATGTACCCGCGGCTGAAGCGGGTGCTTTCAATAACCGCGCCACTGAATTCTATGCGGCCTATCAAGCGCGCCTTAAGGCGTTGAATGCGGTGGATTTTGGCGATCTGCTACTGCATGTCGTTAAAATTTTTCAGACGCAGCCGGATGTTCTGCAGCAATATCAGCGATGGTTTAAATATATCCTGGTAGACGAATATCAAGATACAAACGTTGCGCAGTATTTGTGGCTTAGATTATTGGCTGGCGGTCACAAAAACATTTGCTGCGTTGGCGATGATGATCAGTCAATCTATGGCTGGCGGGGCGCCGAAGTGGGCAATATTTTGAAATTTGAAAAGGATTTTGTCGGAGCGAAAATCGTAAGGCTGGAGCAAAATTACAGATCAACGCCACATATTCTTGCCGCCGCAAGCGCCGTTATTTCAGGCAATACAGGGCGGTTGGGCAAAGAGCTTTGGACCGATCTTGACGAAGGTGAAAAGCTGCGTTTGATTGGGCATTGGGATGCTGAAGAAGAGGCCCGTTGGATTGGCGATGAGATCGAAGCACTTCAACAAGGCAGCCGTAGTCTTGATAAATTTAGCCCGGATCAAATGGCGATTTTGGTTCGGGCCAGCCATCAAATGCGCGCCTTTGAAGACCGTTTTTTGACCATTGGTTTACCCTATCGCGTGATTGGTGGCCCACGGTTTTATGAGCGAATGGAAATTCGCGATGCGATGGCTTATTTTCGACTGGTTTGTAGCCCCAGTGATGATTTGGCCTTTGAACGGATCGTGAATACGCCCAAACGCGGGCTGGGAGATAAAGCGCAGCAGAAAATTCAATCTATGGCGCGTCAAGAAGGCGTTGCCTTAACGGAGGCGGCCAGGCTGCTTTTGGCTGCCAAAGGCATGTCGGGCAAAGGGGCGCTTGAGCTGGGACGTTTGGTTGATGGGTTGGGGCGTTGGCGCAAAGCGATGCAAGATCAATCAATTTCCCATCAAGAATTGGCCGAAGTGATATTGGATGAATCGGGCTATACTGAGATGTGGCAGAATGACAAAACGCCCGAAGCGGCGGGGCGGCTGGAAAACTTGAAGGAATTGGTAAAAGCACTCGATCAATTTGAGAATTTACAAGGGTTTTTAGAGCATGTGTCGCTGGTGATGGATAATGAGCGCGATGAGGCGGGTGAGAAAGTCAGCATTATGACGCTGCATGCCGCCAAAGGGCTCGAATTTCCGGCCGTTTTTCTTCCAGGGTGGGAAGATGGCTTATTCCCCTCGCAGCGCAGTATGGATGAAACTGGTCAGCGTGGTTTGGAAGAAGAGCGCCGTCTTGCCTATGTGGGGATTACGCGCGCAGAGCGACTGTGTACGATTTGTTTTGCAGGCAACCGGCGCATTTTTGGACAATGGCAATCTTCAATGCCTTCTCGCTTCATTGATGAGCTGCCTGCTGAGCACGTCGATGTGCTGACCCCTCCGGGGCTTTATGGGGGGGCCTATGGAATGCAGACTGAGACGTCAAATTTGGCTGTTGATATGGAAAATATCGGCGGGGGCTATGCCTCACCGGGGTGGAAGCGCTTGCAATCCCAAAGCGCTGAGCGCCCGATAAGCCAACCGCGCGAAAGCGCGCATATGACAATTGATGCGGTTGCGGTTTCAAGCTTTACGACCGGTGTGCGGGTGTTTCATCAAAAGTTTGGCTATGGTTCCGTATCTGAGACCGAAGGCGATAAATTAACAATCGCCTTTGAAAAGGCGGGGGTTAAAAAAGTGGTCTCGCGTTTTGTAATATTGGCGGATGATGTGCCGTTTTAATGTGATATAGCTAGCGGCGGCGTTTTAAAAAAGGTTTTTGGGATGAATAGCTATGATTTAAATGGCCGTTTGGCGGTGATCACTGGCGGCGCGCAGGGTATCGGCTTTGCTGTTGCGCAACGCTTTATCGCCAGCGGCGCCCGAGTGATGATTTGGGATCGAGATGATGCGCAGGGTCAGGCCGCAGCCGCGCGATTGGGGCAGGGTGCGGCCGCGATGGCTGTGGATGTGGCCGATACCAATGCGGTGAAAGACGCAGCAGAAAAAACCAAAGCTGACGATGGTTTTATTTCAATTTTGATCACATGCGCTGGTGTTGCGGGATCAAACGCAAAGCTTGTGGCATATGACCCTGATGAGTGGAAATCGATTATTGACATCAATCTCAACGGCACCTTCAATTGTTGCCGCGCGGTGCTGCCATCCATGATGGAACAGGGCTATGGGCGCATTGTGACCGTTGCCTCCGTGGCTGGTAAAGAAGGAAACCCGAATGCGGCGGCCTATTCTGCCTCAAAAGCTGGGGTGATCGCGTTAACCAAATCTTTGGGCAAAGAACATGCTGATATGGATATTGCTGTGAATTGCGTGACCCCCGCCGCGGCGAAAACCCGAATTTTCGATCAAATGAGCCAGAAACATATCGACTATATGTTGTCTAAGATTCCGCGTGGTCGTTTTTTGCAGGTTGAAGAAGCGGCCCAAATGGTCACTTGGCTGAGCACCTCGGAAAATTCATTCAGCACAGGATCTACCTTTGACCTAAGCGGCGGCCGCGCAACCTATTAGATTGGTCATTTAAAGAGGCGTCGATAGCCTTTTTACAGCGGATTTGTTTGCTTTCCCGCGCCCAAGTCGCGCAAATGTGGTGTTTCTTTTGCGTTTAAAGCTGATAAACTATCCTATAAATATTTCATAGGCTGGGGTTGTGGCTGCTTTGCCTGTTCTAGGAGTTTGATATGTCCGAGGCGAAGCTAGTCCGAAAAATAGCAGTTATTTTTGTGACTGATGTTGTGGGTTTTACCAAAATGATGGCCCATAATGAAGATTTGACGCTGCGCACGCTTAGATCTTGCCGTGAAATTTTGGACAATCTGTTTCAAGAACATGGAGGGCGGATATTCAATACAGCTGGGGATTCTGTGCTGGCCGAGTTTCAAAGTGCTGTTTCAGCGGTTTTGTGCGCCAGCGAGTTCCAAAAGCTGATCAAACAGCGTAACGCCACGCTGGACCCTTCAGAGCAAATGAACTTTAGGGTTGGGCTTAACATGGGGGATGTGATCGTTGAGGACAGTAATCTCTACGGGGATGGCGTAAATGTGGCCGCACGGCTTGAGGCATTTTGCCAGCCTGGCGGGGTTTCTTTATCAAAATCGATACATGATTTTGTGAGCGAAAAGGTTGATATGTCTTTTTCAGATCTGGGCAATCAACAGGTTAAAAACACTTTGGTGCATGCTTTTGATATCACTCTAGAGGGCGTCGAACAGCGTAAGGCAGCGGCTAAAGCGATTCCAGACGAGGAAGCGTTTGAAAGCAAACCTCCCACAATTGCCGTGTTACCGTTCAAAAATATGAGCAATGATGAGGAGCAAGAATATTTCGCGGATGGTGTGACCGAAGATATCATTGCCAATTTATCGTCTTGGAAATCATTTCCGGTGATTTCGCGCAACTCCAGCTTTAGTTTTAAAGGCCAAGATTTAAAAACTAGTGAGATCGCGCAGGAATTGGCGGCCAATTACATCGTTGAAGGCAGTATCCGGAAGGGCGGCAACAAAGTGCGGATCACCGCCAATTTAATCGACGTAAAAGATGATCAGCAAATTTGGTCAAAGCGATGGGACCGCCTGCTTGACGATATTTTTGAAGTTCAAGATGAAGTCTCTCAAGAAGTGGCGGCATTAATCACGCCGGCTTTGAAAAGCAAAGAACATGAAAGAGCCAAGAGGCGGCCCAAAGCCTCGTTTTCGGCCTGGGATAGCTATTTACAGGCTTTGTCCATTTTCAACCAGTTCAACACGTTTGGGGATGAGCGCAATATACAGGTGATCGAGCTGTGCGATGAAGCAATTGAAAAAGATCCAGAATTGGTTGATGCTTATGTTTTAAAATGTAAATGTCTTTTTTCGGTGCGCTTAGAACCCAAGTATAAATCACGCCGGAGCGAGATGGAGGCAAGCTTTCACGAGCTGTCCGAGCTTGCCTATCGGCTTGATCCTAAAAACCCAGATGCTGTGTCAAATTATAGCAATTCTTTCAATATGAAAGGAGATTATGAGCAACGGGTGAAATATGCCAAAGAAGCTTTGGACCTCAACCCAAGCCATCCAAGATCAAATTCTCAATATGGGATGGCGATTTGTAACGAGGGGCGCTTTGCCGAGGCAGAAAAGTTCTTTTTACGGGCCATTGAATTGGATCCTGTTCAGCGCAAATCCTATGAAGGTTTTTTCCCGTTTCTCTATATGGCAATGAATCAGTCGGAACAGGCGCTGAAATGGTCAAACACGCTTTATGACAGGTCGCAGCATAGCCGCTATGATGGGTTTCGGGCGGCGATTAATGTGCATTTGAATAACAAAGATGCGGCAAAAGCCTATTTGAAAACGTTTAAAGCAGCGCGGCCGGAATTAAAGACGCTTCAGGATTACGAAGAAGTTGCCCCCACTATCATTAAAGATTATTTGCTAACTGGGCTGAAAGAGATTTGGGATTTGGTGTGACAGAATAATTATTAAGCGCCTTTTCGAAATAATGCTTTAATAAAAGATAGAGGGGCCGCCTTGCAGAGCATGTAATATGCCACAGGGTATTGATCTAATATGTTCCAATCCTATTGGGTAAACAGTGTTTTATTACAGGTTCTTAAAAGGTTTTTCATGTCGCCCTGTGCGCTGAGAGGTTTTCGATTTTTTCAAGCAGACGATTAAAGCCTTTTTTCACAACAATCGGGCCTGTGTTTTTTTAATCAATTTAAAATTTTCTTCTCCATGCTAAGCTCTTCTAGTCAATCAAAATCTTTCTATCAAAATTTTAAGATTTTTTTTTTGGCGAGAGTCGCGAAGGATAAGTGTTTGCGCGCTGTCCTCGGTGCGGGTTATCAAGCGCTAAAACTTACAATTTTATGCAACTGCGTGAAAACTTTCACCAGAGGTTCAACGTAAATGGGCGGGGTCAATTAGGCTTGGCTTTATCGCGCATTGATTTTATCGTTTTGTTGCTGAGAGATTGATTTTATTTGTGCAGTTTGCGCTTAAGCAAGTGAGCTAAGTTGCTTTTACCAAAGGCCAAACGGTCCGTTGCCTTCTTCGCGCCGCACGCGTTCTTTAAACGCATCCGTTGCATTGGCTCGAAACATTGTTTGTAGATAGTAGCGTTCTGTATCTGCCCCTTCGATTGTCAATCCGCCGATTGGCCGCCAGTCTGCGCTGATTAAATCATTGACCGAGTTTTGTAGATCTTCCAGGCTGGTTTTGCGTATTATTTGGTATTGCATCGGCCAATCCCCAAGCGGTTGTTCAGATCCGAGATTATCCAATTATAGCAAATAAGCCAAAAGTTTTCTTTCCTAGTGGCGTGTCCTTACGCGCATTTGATCTATTGTCCTATGGAAATAAAACAGGCGCGGGTGATTTAAATATCACCCGCGCCATAAAACCTTAGGTATCCAACTGGACCCTGTTTTTTTGTCCTTCTGCCATAGCGCCAATTCAAATTCCGCGCGACAGGCTTTTGCGTCCCTTGATTATATACACATAGCAGTTAAACCGCTTTGTATTTACATTCAGGTTTCGGTATTAATTAAAGCTTGTTGCTTGAAGCCTCAGGGGTAACCATTACGGATTCTGGTGCGGCTGTTTCACAGCCTGCGAGAAAAACGGTTCCGATGAGCGCGAATGCGATAATAAAAATCTTTTTCATTTGGTTTCTCCTTCTCGCTCTATAAGAACGATCGTCGCACGTTATTCAAGGGAAAACTGATGTAAGATAGATATTTTTTTACGTTGGTCTTACGAAACGTATAGCACGAGGCAAAACTCGCCTTGAATATCGATTTGATCGGTTTGATGATCACCGTATACAAGTGATACTTAGGTGTTGGTTTGTAACGTCACGTGATCGTTTTTGATGTATTCTCAGCTTTACGAAAAAATGCTTGAAGGCGCCGTGTCGAAAGCATGCCAATGATCATCGCGCTGGCAAATACCACGCCGCTGCTTCCGCCAAAGCTTAAGGATGCGATTGCCGGGCCAGGGCACAGGCCTGCCAACCCCCATCCTACCCCGAAAAATACCGAGCCAATAATAAGGTCGCGATCTATTCCAGCGGTGTTCACAGCTGGGAATTTATCCGCCCTAAAAGGCATGCGTGCCCGCGTGGCCTTCCAGGCGATGGCCATTGGTAGGATTGCTCCGCCCATTACGAAAGCTAAGGTGGGGTCCCATTCGCCGAATATGTCCAACCACCCCTGCACTTTTTTGGTATTCGTCATGCCCGATATGATCAAGCCAAGGCCGAACAGAGCTCCTGCAACCAAACTAATCACTATGCGCATCAGATCAATCCGAAAAAATGTTTGAACAGAACCACGCTTATCGCCCCGGCTAAAATATACACCATCGTTGCGGCTATACCCCGCAGGGAAAACCTTGAAATGCCGCAGACGCCATGGCCCGATGTGCAACCATTTGCCAACCTTGTTCCAAAACCCACTGCTAGGCCTGCAATCACCAAGACGATCACATTTTCGCTAGCATGTGTCGGAGCTATGTTTAATGGTCTTACGAACAGCATTGGAACAACGAATAAAGTAGAAACGAACGCTAGGTTTTCAGCCCAAATTCGCCGATCTGTTGTTTTGAACATTCCAAAAATCAATCCGCTTGCGCCCATAACGCGGCCATTCCCCAATAAAAGAACAGCGCCAGCGCAGCCAATCAAAACACCGCCGACCAATCCATAAATCCAATCCATTGGCATATTTTGCTCTCCGACTGCGCGCGCTTATTTTCATGCCATTTTTTAAATTTAAAGTTTATTGATGGGCAGTTTTAAAAACACATCCCCATGCTCATCAGGCGGTGGCATATTGCCTGCCCGCATGTTGATTTGCAATGAGGGCACTATCAATTTTGGCATCGCGAGTTTTGCATCTCGTTCGTCTCGAAGCTTTACAAATGCTTCAGCTTTGACATCGCCCCCAATGTGAACATTTTTTCTGCGCTGTTCGCCAACTGTGGTTTCCCAACTATATTCATCTCTGCCCGGCGCTTTGTAATCATGGCCTACAAAAATTTTCGTTTCATCAGGCAGCGCAAGTATCTTTTGGATAGATTCATATAGGGTTTGCGAGGAGCCGCCCGGAAAATCACAGCGCGCGGTACCAAAATCGGGCATGAACAACGTATCTCCAACGAAAGCTGCATCTTCGATGACATAGGTGAGGCAGGCCGGGGTATGCCCTGGTGTATGCAAAACATCAACGCGCATTTGACCAATGTGAAAAACATCCCCGTGATCAAACAATTGATCAAATTGGCTTCCGTCGCGCTGAAACTCTGTGCCCTCGTTAAATACTTTTCCAAAAGTATCTTGAACAAGGGTGATATTGTTTCCAATTCCTATTTTGCCGCCCAGTTTTTCTTGAATATAGGGAGCTGCGGAAAGGTGATCGGCATGTACATGGCTTTCAAGCAACCATTGAATATCCAAAGCCTCTTCTTTGGCATAAGCGATGATTTTATCTGCTGAGCTGGTCTGCGTCGTTCCAGAGGCATGGTCAAAATCAAGCACGCTGTCGATGACGGCCGCTGCATGTCCATTCGGGTCGCGCACAACATATGAAATTGTGTTGGTTTGCGGATCAAAAAAAGCTTTTACTTTCGGTCCCATTCAGCGCTCCTAGGTGTGGTGGAGGGCAGAATAACAATATCCTTCAAATTGACAAGCATATCGAATGGATTGTTTTTAAAGGGTTTGCTTGGTGGAATTTTGTTTTCTTAGGTGGGCAATCCGAAGGCGTTTGTTCTTCGCCTCTCATTTTGTGGTCTGGACGACGAGTTACCCAACCGCTATACCAATTGCGACTGTCATCAAGCCCAAGGCAGATAAAAATAAAGACCCTAAGTTTACCGGCATAAGGGAGGCTAATTCAGCGCGCAAGTCCTCATCCGAGAGCGATCGCTTCTTTGCCTTTACAACTCTCGCGATGCAAAAAATCAATCCAACAATGCCAAGCAAAGATAGGGCGGCCCCAGTTAAAACTATTCCCGACATGACGGCATTCCTAGCGATCCAGACTGAGCCCGCTTTATAGGTTTTCTTTATACCAAGCAACCAAAAGGGCTCTCTTGCGCAGCCAAAGCAAGCTGGTTTAAGGAGGGCAGGAATTCCAAGGAGATTGAAATGCAAGATACGCCCGAAGACACCCACCGTGTGGCTGCCGCAGAACTTCGCCAGTTTATTGAAAGATATGAACGTTTGGAGGCTGAAAAAAAAGATATTGCGGATCAACAGAAAGAGGTGATGGCAGAAGCCAAAGGGCGGGGCTACGACACGCGCGTGATGCGTAAATTGATCGTTTTGCGCAAACGCGATCAAAATGAGATTGCTGAAGAAGAAGCCATTTTGGATCTGTATAAAGAAGTGCTGGGGATGTAGCGCTTGGGGCTAGTTGAGTAAGGTGAATTCTACCTAAAGCGTTGAATAAGGGAACTCTGTAGTCTCTTTTGACGCTCGCGCGCTCGAGGCTTTGGCTTTGCAAGCTGTCGCACCAGTTGTGCAAAGCGCGCGCATCGGGCAAGTATAAGCTGAGCATTATGCAGAAAAACCGGAAAAGGACCACAATGTGACAAGCCGCGCCATTAATAAGACGTTGGGGGCAGCCTTTCCCCAATTGAACGGTATATGGTCGCTGGCGGCTCTGCTGATTGCAGCGGGCGTTTTATTGCCCATTATTGCGATTTTGGTTTTGGCGTTTTTCCCCTCAGATAATATTTGGAGCCATTTACTGGCAACCACTTTGCCTCGCTACCTTAAAACCACGCTGGCGCTTATGTTATGCGTGGGTTTTGGCGCTGCTTGCATAGGCGCTGGCACCGCGTGGTTGGTTACGCGGTACCGCTTTTGGGGCGTGCGCTCTTTTGAATGGTTGCTGCTGATGCCATTGGCGATACCCGCTTATGTGGGGGCCTATGCGTTGGTCGATTTGCTTGAATATGCGGGTCCCGTTCAGAATGCGCTGAGAGGGGTGATGGGATGGAAAAACGCGCAAGATTATTGGTTTTTTGAAATCAGGTCATTCGGGGCGGCCAGTTTTGTGCTGACTATGGCGCTGTATCCTTATGTTTATTTACTCAGTCGGGCAGCGTTTCGGGAACAATCTGGGGCCGCCGAAGAGGTGGCTCAATCGCTTGGATCGCATGCATTTTTGCGGTTTTGGAAAATTGGTTTACCTTTGGCGCGCCCAGCAATCGCGGCGGGTACGGCGATTGTGATGATGGAAACGATTAATGATTTTGGCGCCGTAGATTATTTTGCGGTTCAAACCCTAACAACTGGAATTTTCAGCGTTTGGCTGGAAGGCAGCAATGCAGGCGGGGCGGCGCAATTGGCAACTTTGGGATTGTGTTTGATTATCATTTTGGTGCTGCTTGAAAAAAATGGGCGCAGCAAAATGCGGTTTTTCAGTTTATCCACTCATCACAGGCCAATTTTGCGACAAAAATTGCGCGGTCGCCAAGCTGTTTTCGCTTCGGTATTTTGCTTTTTACCGGTTTTATTCGGATTTATACTTCCCACTTTGGTGCTGGCGCTGCACGCGGTGCGCAAGCTTGATTACTGGACAGATGCGGATCTATATGCGGCCTTGTGGAACACTGTGTTTGTCGGCGCGATTGCAGCCTTTTTCACAGTAATTGCTGGACTCGTCATGGTCTATGGTGTTCGCCTCAGCCAACAGAAATTGCCACGTCTTTTAATGCCCCTCACCACGATCGGCTACGCTGCCCCTGGCGCGGTCTTGGCTGTTGGTATTTTAATTCCTTTGGCGGCTTTTGATAACGCCTTGGCCGATTTTATTCTTGCCCTCACAGGGCGAGAAATCGGGTTGATTTTGACGGGTAGTTCTTTTGCGGTCATTTTGGCGTATTTTGTGCGCTTTTTTGCGATTGCCCAAGGCGCGGCGGATACCGCGATGGAGCGCGTCTCTCCCAATTTATCGCAGGCGGCCCGTTCTTTAGGCCGCTCGAAGCGTGCAATATTGGTGCAGATTTTTTTACCCCTGATTAAAGGCAGTTTGGGGTCGGCTTTGGTGCTGGTTTTCGTCGATTGTGTGAAAGAACTGCCTGCAACGATGCTTTTACGGCCGTTCAATTTCAGCACGCTCGCGACTCGCACGCATGATCAGGCAAGTTTGGAAAATTTACCCCAGGCTGCGCCAGCGGCTCTATTGATAATATTGGTAGGTTTGCTTGCTGTCGGGCTCTTGGCGCGCGCCAGCCGGTAACTCTTACAGCACAGGGTTGTTTCAGTCTCTTTTTATTGCATTAAACCAATAGGCTTTCCGTCGAGCCCGCTACGGCGCGAAAGAAGCGTTCTATGATTTTATCCTGTTAAGGGTGAGACCTATCCGGATATGAGGTTTTTTCCAAAGAATAACGACATTCGATATTCCATGGGCATTCACTAAAGTTTTGATCACTGCCATTACATCCGCTGGTGGTGCAAGCACCGCCTTTAGCGGGTACAAGGCGACATAGGGCTTCGTTTTGGAATATTTTTGGTAAAATCTGCCAAGAAAAGGGCATCGAGACTTAACGTGATAGGCTGTCTGCAAAGCATTCATATTTTTGTATGGGTGCCATAGATGTAGACAAAAAGCGATTTGGTGCAGCGGATTATAAGCGAAGCATTCCATAGCCCATACAAGAGAAAAACAAAAATCAATGGTCGTAAAAAAGCGGCGAGATGTGGATAAAAAGTTTCTGCAGCGGCAATGCCTTTGTTTTCATGGGGGTAAACTGGACAATCAAGCCTGCAACGCCTTAACGGGCTGTGAAAAAGGCAGCTGCGGATATTGAAATGCCCAACGCAATCCCAAGGTCACGTGTTTCAGCGACCAAAAGAAAAGCGTCAATCGCTCTATTTCCCACTTGGGAGATCGCAAGTCCGACGGGTAAAAAAAGCTGAGTGCATAAAATAGGCAAGGCATGCTTTGATCATTTGAACGCCTTTTCAGTTCAGTCATCTCAAACTGTTTTGTCTTTAACCGCGCAGAACTGGTTCGTGAACAAAGCAATAGACGTTATGTTGCCGCTGCCAGTTTTGCATAATCAAAGTGAAAAAGGCGATTGTTGGAGGGCAAATATCAATGTTTACCATTGGCCTGTTGATGAAAAAAATCTGGCGCCTTCTTAATTTCAACGTCAAATAGGGTTTGATAGTCCTCAAGATTTGATAGCATCAGCTGGCTAACGTTGCGGCCCGCAGATGTTAGCTGATTATAAAAATCCACTAAGCCTTCTTTTTGAGCAGCGACTAAGGCTTCCCTTGTTCCAGTGAGGTTATGCGTCATTTGGCAATGCAAGATAACGTTTTCAAACAGCGTGAGGTCGTTCATTTTTTTCATACGCTCTTCCCTTTCCAGCATAAAAGGTCCGCCAAATTATGGCGATTGAATATAATTGGAAAAAGAAGCTGACCGTGGCTTCCGCGCGCGTATTTTGTCGCAACACATTCATATTACGGCTGCGTATGAGATATGGATCACTTTTGGCATCAGCTTGCGCTGATCTGATTAATCTCGCCCAATCAAACCTCCTGTTATCCGCGCAGGATTAAGGGATCAGCTAAGCTTGAGGTTGAGGCCAGAATAGTCGTTAAACGGGTGGGCATGAGGGGCTGATTGCTCAGCCCGCTCATTCATTAAAAAAGGCCCCAGATGGCTTGGCGCTGGGTAAGAGCGGTTGCTCCAAATAAAATAGTTACAACGGTTTCAAACATGCCCCAGAGTTCTTTGCGAAACTTTGATCCAAAGTGCGTGGTAGCTTCCTCTGCATCCAAATCATCCCCATTCGCTTTAAGTTCATCCATGAAATCAAAAGAATTCATCATCAAAAAGACGAATGTTGGCAGTATCATCGTGGATATCGCCAGTGATTGAAAATCCGCGCCCTGTGAAATGATAAAAAGCGTTGCCAAAGTAGTTCATATTGCAATCGCGAATCCCCACTATAAGTCGCGTGCCCTTTGGTTTTCAAGCCTCTGACGCAGATCACGATTTGCCGGGGAGCTTACACTATCCGGCCTTTTTCTCTTCCTAATTAATCAAGTTCGACAGCAAGCGGACCGGTCATTCCCCCGGTCACGGACATGCCAACTGCAGAACCGGCTGCGGCTCTAATTTCATCAATATTTGCTTCCAACATTTTTGGGTCGCTCCATAGTGTCATGGTTCTTATTGTATTTTCTCCAGTGACTGTGGCACGCATGTTCACTGCGCCATACTTTTTCATCTCGGGCCAGAAACCCTTGGCGGCTTCAACTGCATTGTCAACGTTCCCGTCAAATTCCCAATCCGTAAAAGATACAAACTTTTTTCTCTCCATTTTTTGCAACGTTACATCATCGTTCATTCAATTATCGATTTGTCAAAGATTACGTTGCGAAAGCTAGAATCTAAATGACGCCCGATCACAAAATATTCGCTTTCATAAACTTTTTGCTTAATCCCAGACGGCACTTAGATTGGGCTGCCGCTCACGCTGATGGGTTTCCAGCGCAGTTTATTCCCGATAGGTTTGAGAAGTCGCACGGCACATGCGGAAAAGGGATGGGCAAAGTGATCATGCGGGAAACTGAAAGCGACATGAATTTAACAGCAGCTCAAAGATCGCTGGTCTGATGGGTATGACCATGGCTCTTAAGTCAATGATCGCAGAAGATATGATCGTGCCAAAAAGCCCGTGGCACGATCCTGAATGTAAGATTGCAGGTTAATTTATTAATTCAATTCTACAACTTTCGGGTAATTAATAAAGGCGTCATTTGTAATCGGTGTAAACGTTCCGGTTTCGACTATCGCGCCTGCTTCTTTTCTCAGTCTAGTCAGTTCCTCATCGGCACCAAAGCGCTTCAAATGTTCTTCTGATTCAAAATGTATGACGGTATGCAGCATAGTGTCATCGTCTTTTTCTGTTCCCGCGAAAACAAATGTCATGCCATGTTCTTGCATTTTGTCTTCAACGGAATGGACCATATCTTTCCACGCTTGGAAACCTTTTGATAACCTTATTGTTGTCACCACAAGCATAACGCTCTCCTCGTTTTGTGTTATTAAACTTCGCGTTTAGCCAACCACAGCGCGGGTTTTTTTGACAGCTAAAAATCCGACGTAAGGTTTCTCGCATGTCCCCCCCCCTTAATGTCCCTGACTGGCTGGTAACGTGCTGAACAGGATAGAGAGAGGCGTTTTATCGTGAGCCAAGCCTTGACGTGAATGTTTAAACCGCAATGGGCGCTTTGGTTATCTGGTCTGGGGTAGAGGTTTTAAGCGGCGCTTTTGCGCGCTGGCATTGTAAGCTTATCTGGAAGAAAAAATTATGCGCAAAGGGTTGTTAGATTGCAGTGATAAACAGCCATCTTTTATAAGATAGACCTATTGAGAACAGTCGAGATTTTTTTGTATTTCTGTATTTATTACGAATTTTGAAAAGCTTAACATCTTTTTTAAATCTAAAAAATCACTCAGCCAATGATTTCTCCTTCGTTTTAAAAATAATTTTCGCCTTCCCCGTGCCTATTAAAAATATATTTTTCGCCTTCACTCCGTTTTGCACGCATCTTCGAGCTGCGCTTTGTCGTTTTTTCATTGGGATAAAATACGGTGGTCATCGCTGGCGTTGAGCTTGGTCGAGTCGTGAAAAGTAAAACTTATTCTGAAAACTGTTTTCTTGCAATTTTGGTATTCTTTTACCCGGGTGCCGGCGACCGTTTTTTATCAAGCTCGATGATATTTATTAAAAGCCTGGTATCTTGTGCCCTTTGAATTATTCTCTATCGTGATCTACGAAAGCCGCTTTAGATGACAGTTGTGAGCTCAGTCTCAAATCTTCTTTTTACTATCCTAAACTTGAAACAGTCACTGCATACCACCCACATGAAATTTTGCGATTGGTTGCCGTATTATGGCACCTATGGTCTTGCTCGAATAAAGATATGCTTGGGTTGGTATTAAAATTTCTTAATTAATGATTTACAGGATGAGCCTCCCATTGCTCTTTTGTCGGTGAAGTACAGGTATTTTGCGATCGCCAAATAAACCCATTTTTTAGCTTGTGGGACCATAGAACCGCTTCGCAGCTGCCCTTTGTGGCAACTGTATGAAAATGCTCAATGAAAATTTCTTCATTTTGATAAATACAAGTTGGATGTAGCTGTTCGGCTTCGGTCATGAAATTTAAAGTCCGATCAATATCATAATTCGTAATGTTGATTTTCAGGTCATTTATATGCAGATGAAATTCCTATTCTGTATGCAAATACGACATGTGAGTTTCGGCATCTTTCTCCAACCAAGCCCTTAAAAGCTATCGCAGACAATTCTCATCGTTCAAAATCTCAAAAAATAATTTTCGATTATAATGTATCAAGGTTTGAAAAGTTCCACACGTCTTTATAACTTTCCTTTTTTGAAGTTGCCAAATCGATATAACACTAAAGGTGAACGAACCGCTCAATAGATCAAGTGATCAAAGGGCTCTAATTATAAGCGAGTCCTCCGTTCATCCGTAGGAAACACATTAGAGCGAGTATTAAAATATCTGATGAAAACAGATGAACCGCTAGCACCATTTTTCCGGCAGTCGAATTTGCCGTAGACCTATCGGCTTTATACCCTTTCATCTGATTTAAGGCGCCGCTCTAGCCAGCGCACGCCTGCGGAAACAACCAAGATGAGCACCAAATATTCCAACACCAAAATGGTGTAAATCTCCAAAGGCCGATATTCTGTCACAACAAGCTCATTGGCTTTTCGGGTCAGTTCTTGCATGCCAATCACAGAAACCAGTGAAGACATTTTTAGCATATAGACCAGTTGATTGCCTAACGCTGGAAGAATACGTCGTATGGCTTGCGGTAAGATCACAAATCGCATCGTATCTTTGTAGTTTAATGAAATGGAATGTGACGCTTCATATTGGCCTCTATCGATAGATTGTATTCCCGCGCGAAAAATCTCTGCCTGAAAGGCACTATCGGACAATGCCAGCGCAATGACCCCGGCCCAAAAAACATTTATTTCCAGACCTGTCATTGGGGGCAGGCCATAATAAACCCATAGAATGAGAACCAAAATGGGAACCGATCTGACAATCTCGACATAGACGCGGTTAAAATTCCTAAGCCACGGATTTTTCGAAAGACCGGGCAGGGCGATCAATAATCCAACGGCAATCGAAATGAGGATCGAGGTGAAGGACAGCAACAACGTGAAATAATATCCCGACATCAGAAATTTTAAGTTTATCCAACCGGATTTGCTGTAGGGGTTAACCACATACCATCCCCAATTGTCAGAGCAACCCGACAGAAACAGCATTAAAAATAATAAAATTGCCAGCTTTTTCATCTCATTACTCTAGTGATGCAGAATTTGTTTAAGAAAGGCCTTACACCGATCGGTATCTGGAGAGTCAAAAAATTTCGCTGGCGGCGCGGTTTCAACGATCCGACCTTGATCCATAAAAATCATTGTATCGGCCACCCGCCGGGCAAACCCCATTTCATGGGTGACGCAAATCATCGTCATGCCGGTATCGGCCAGTTCAATCATCACCTCAAGCACTTCGCTGATCATTTCTGGGTCCAAAGCCGATGTTGGCTCGTCAAATAATAGAATTTTTGGCTCCATACATAAAGACCGGGCAATCGCCACCCTTTGTTGTTGCCCGCCCGACAATTGGCCCGGATATTTATGCGCTTGTTCTGGAATTTTAACCCGTTCTAAATACCCCATGGCCCGGCTATCCGCCTCTTGACGGGTTACTTTTTTAGCGCGAACTGGCCCAAGCGTGATGTTTTCCAAAACAGTCAAATGGGGAAAAAGATTGAATTGTTGAAAAACCATGCCAACGCGCGATCTGATCTGTTCAAGAGATTTGGTTTTATGGTTTAATATGATGCCATCAACCGTAATTGATCCCGCATCATGGACCTCTAATCCGTTGATACATCTTATTAATGTAGACTTTCCAGATCCAGAAGGGCCACAGACAACAACGCGCTCTCCTTGCTTTACGCTCAGCGAAACATCCTTTAAGGCGGTGAATTTACCAAAATTTTTTGAGATATCTTTAATCTCAATATCATTATCTCTTGGGCTTTTAGGCATGAAATCTCCAAATATTCGCCCTAACAAACACCTCAAAACGGATAAAGGCAATGATACGATGCCTAAATCTCCAAATCTTGTTGCTTTTTCTACCGCTTTGCGTTCCTTTTGTTGAGGAAATTACAAATTATGGAGATAATCATGAAGTTAGCTAAGGTAATTGCAGCAGCAATGGTAATGGCGGTGTCATCCGTTCAAGTCCACGCGGGCGCTTTACAGGATATTTTAAGCAGCGGAACGTTGAAAGTTGGCACCACGGGGGATTGGAACCCGATGACGATGAAGGATTCGGCAACCAATTCGTATACGGGGTTTGATATCGATGTGATGACCCAACTTGCGGCAGACCTTGGCGTTGAACTAGAGCTGGTTCCGACAGAATGGAAAACGCTGGTCGCTGGCATTACGGCGGGCAAGTATCATATGACGGGATCTGCCTCGGTCTCGCCGGCGCGCGCAAAAGCAACAGGCTATTCTGACAGCTATTTCTCGTTGGCCACAGTGCCGCTGACTTTGAAGTCAAATGCTGATAAATATAAAGATTGGGAGGATCTCAACAATGCGGATGTGCGCGTTGCAGCAACGCTAGGTACAACGCAGGAAAAACAGGTCAAACAGTATTTCCCTGATGCGAAGCATGTGATCGTAGAAGCTCCCGCGCAGCCGTTCCAACAGGTGCTGAGCGGTCGCGCTGATGCACATATTACGTCAAACGTAGAGGCGAATAAATTGGTAGCGATTCATTCTGATTTGATGATTGTACCGGTTTCAGCGCCAAAATCACCCACGCCAATCGCGATGTTATTGCCGCAGGCAGATCAAGTTTGGATCAATTATGTGAACACTTGGATCAAGCTCAAGCAAGAGCGCGGCTTCTTTAAAGAATTAGATGAAAAATGGAAGCTTAATTAAAACCCTCAAAAGGTGCCTTCGGGCACCTTTTTACTTTTAGGCCCGCGAGGCTGCACAGTCTCCAAATAGTGGAATGTGTTTTTTAAATGAGACTTACCCATTCAACCTGGCAGGAAATTGACGCGTATTTGACAATATCGGATGGTATTCTCATTCCAACCGGCTCAATCGAACAGCATGGTCCCATAGGTTTGATTGGCACTGATATGCTTTGCGCGGATGATATTGCCGTCGCGGCTGGCCAAGCGGCAAACTTTCTGGTTGCGCCGCCGCTGGGATACGCGCCGGCTGAGTTCAATATGGGCTTCGCAGGGACGATTTCAATCTCCCAAGATACCTATCGAAATTTATGTGGCGAGATCTTTCACGCGCTAGAGCGTCAAGGTTTTCGGCATATTTATATTTTAAATGGCCACGGCGCCAATTTAGAGCCTTTAGCCGAGGCTGCAGATGCAGTTTCAAAGGCAAAATTGCGGATCAAAAGCTGGTGGGATTTTGAGGGTGTTAAGTTGCTACGTCAAGCGTTCTACGGAGATTGGGAAGGTATGCATGCCACACCATCCGAAATCGCTATTACGCAAGTTGCGCATCGCAGCGTTGATGCTGCTTTGGCCAGTGAGCCACCTGAAAAACTAACTCAAGACTTTGTTCGAACCCATGCGGGTGACAAACATGGTCCGGCGGATGAACATCGGGCGCAATTTCCGGACGGTCGCGTCGGATCGCATTCGGCTTTGGCCACGCGGGCGCAGGGTGCGCAGCTTAAAGCCGCGGCCGTGTCAGCTCTTATACAAGATTACGAAAAATTCGTGGGTTCTTAAAGTTGATCAAGCCATTGAAGCCGAGGGTTTGATTTTAATTGTTGCGTCACGCAGTTCAAATTCTGATAAGTTTGAAAACTGCGAGCAGGGGAGAACATATTATGGATTGGCAAAAGTTTCTGGATGAAACCATTCAAAGTACGGGTGTGTATCACAAAGAGGCGTCCGAACTTTTTGCGGCTTTTGCTGCTATGGGCAAGGCAGCGAAAAAAAGTGATGCTTTAGACGAAAAAACAAAAGAGTTGATTGCTCTTGGTATTGCGATTTCAACCCGCTGCGATCCCTGCATCGCGTATCATATGAAAGCGCTTGTGCGGCTGAAAACCTCTCGAGAAGAACTTTGTGAAGCGCTTCAAATGATCTCTTACATGGGAGGAGGGCCTTCTATATCTTACAGCGCCAAAGCCCTTGAGGCATATGATCAGTTTTCTCAATAGTTGGAGATGCACGCCCAAGTGGTTTTAGAGGGCCGTGATGCATAATCCATATCATGGCTTGATCGTGGCCTTGCCAAAATCTGTGTTTTTGTCCTTATATGGCGGCGTTAATCTCTGGCGTAGGCGCGCGCCATCAGCGGTGAAGTGAACAGGAATGAGTGAGTTGATCAAAAACGTTGAGCAGGCTGCGAAGAACATTTTGTTTAATTGCGCAAAAGGCGAGGCTGGTGATACGCTTCTGATTGTGCACGAAGCTTGTGATGAGGGGTATTATGATCCAAAGCTTCATGGGCTTATCGCAGATGCGGCTAAAAAGCTTTGTTTTGAGGTCACGTTGTTCGAAATCGCGTTTGAACCAGATATCAAAGACCCTAGCCCCGAATTGGCGGCAAAACTGGCGGCAGCAGATCACAGTTTGTTTCTGGCAAGATTGGGCGATCAGCTCCGGTTTAAGAAGAATAAGATACCCGCGCGCTCGATCATCAGTTACGCGATTGATAGTGATATGTTTTTATCCAGCTTTTCTCGGGCAGACTATGCGGGGTTTGCCGAGTTAAAAGAGCTCATAGAAGCAGCGTTTGTGGCCGCAAAGCGCATTCAAGTCACCTGTCCTGCGGGTACCGATTTTTCGGGATCGCTGCAAAACGGTGAGTTTGAACATTCGGATATTTACTTAAAACGCTTCCCGCTTTCGATTTTCAATCCTGTTCCGATATTTGCATTCAGCGGGTGCATTGCTCAAAATGGATTTTTGACCGGAACCGGGTCGCAATATTATAAGCCTTATGCCTGCGAATTGCGCGATACGCTTTTGATTGATTTTAAAGGCGCGGACATCACCGGTTTTAGAGGCAGTCAACGCGATATGTCATCAGCCCAAACCCATTATGAAATGGTTGCCAAAAAATATAATATCGATCCTTATTTTGTTCATTCTTGGCATGCAGGGATCCATCCGGCCTGTCGCTTTGATCATCCGGCGTCAGAAAATTTTGAGCGTTGGAGCGGCGCTGCATTCGGCAATCCTCGTTTGTTGCATTTTCATTCCTGCGGAAAAATTCCCCCTGGCGAAATATCGATAAATGTTGTTGACCCAAGCATCAGACTGGATGATGCCTTGATTTGGGAAAAAGGTGTGTTGCATCCTGAGCGGTTGCGTGGAGGTGATATGCTTTTGGCACGTTTTCCCGATTTGGCGCGGGCGTTTCGAAACCCTGTCAAAGAAATCGGGCTGGGGCCTGCAGAACGGCTGTCATTTTCGTGAACAAACTTACTTTTAAAAATGCGGCAAATTTGAAGCTCAATCATTGATGCGCTGGGGTTTGAAACCTTTCAAAAATCTCTTGCTCATGGTGTCACAGGCCTTTCTGAGGCGTAAATTTGAGTTAAAATTATGCGGCTTTTATGGTTTTCACAAACGGTGCCATAACTCGGTGTGGGGCGGCTTACGAAGCGCGTTTGGCGCTGTTGTGCCGGTCGCCGCAAACCGGGGATGTAACCGGTCTATTTGCAATGGACTAACCGCAGCGCGCATATTACGCTTTGCCTGATACGGGGCGCCGGCGCTGGCCGAAAAAAGCGTTGTGTGGATTGAGCAGAAAGATCAAAGGGGCTAACACATGTTTTTGCAGAATTGCTGGTACGTTGCCGGCTGGAGTAAAGACTATAAACAAGAACTGCGCGCGCAGACTTTGTTGTCAGAAAATATCGTTTTTTACCGCCGCGCAGATGGCAGCCCAGTGGCCTTAGAAGATGCCTGTCCGCATCGCAAATTGCCGCTGTCGCATGGCCAGCTAAGCGAAGATAGGGTGATTTGTGGGTATCATGGGCTGACTTTTGATTGCAGCGGATCCTGCGTTGAAGCGCCCACCCAGCGCGCCAATATTCCACGTCGCGCCGTGGTGAAATCTTACCCGGTTGTTGATCGATATCGCTTGCTTTGGATTTGGATGGGCGATCCAAACAAAGCTAATCCAAATGATATTTTTGAAATCAAAAATTTTGACAATCCAGATTGGGGCTATACCGAGGGCGGCGTGTTGCCGATTGCCTGCAATTATTTATGGGTTGTGGATAATCTACTCGATCCCAGCCACGTGGCTTGGGTGCATGTCACGTCTTTTGGGGGTAGCGGCACCGATGATCAACCGCTTGACCTTGAGAAAACAGACGATGGTATAATTGTCTCGCGATGGATTTATGATCAGCCACCATCGCCCTATTATAAAGATCTTCTGCGTTTTGAGGGAAATTGTGACCGCAAACAACATTATGAAATGTCTATTCCCGGAATAGCTTTAAATATGTCAATCTACACGCCGCCAGGCACGGGGGGGCCGCAATCGAGACCGGTCGATAACACCTATGTCAATATTTCTTATAATTTCATGACCCCGGTTGATGAAAAAAATACGCAATATATCTGGTTTCAACATCGCAACACGGATCCGCAAAATGCCGAGATTTCCGAGAAAATGAATGCCGGTGCTCGCATGGCCTTTCTGGAGGATAAGGTTATTCTCGAAGAGGTTCAAAAAGGCATGGATAATATGGTGACGCCCCATATCGATTTAGGGCTGGATGCGGGGGCCAAGCTTTTCCGGCTTAAGCTGCAGCGAATGATTGACCAAGAACAAAACCACATTGAAAAAACGGCGTAACGGGCCAAAAGACCGCGCTGGAAAGATTGCGCTGTTTTCTGCAAATAAGCGCCTCGTAAGCGCAGCGTTAAAAGGAGAGAAATATGTCTGCTTGGATAAGGATGATTTCGGATGAAGAGGCGGATGCGTCTTTGAAAAAAGCGCTGGATTTTGCACGTACCCCGCATGGTACGGTGGATAACGTTATGCGGGTGCATTCTCTGCGCCCCAGCACAATGAACGGACATGTGACGCTGTATCGGGCCTGCCTGCATGATGATCAAAACACCATTCCCATGTGGTTTCAGGAGGTAATAAGCTCTTATGTTTCGACTTTAAACAATTGTCCTTATTCTTATGCCAACCATTGGGCGAATGCGCGCCATTTAATGGCGGATGATGCAAAAGCCACAAAGGTAGAGGCTGCCTTGCGCGCCCATTCGCCGAGCGATGTCTTTGAAGGCGCTGAACTTGCGTTGTTGAATTATGCTGAAAAGTTAACTTTATCGCCGGGCAATATCACCAAAGAAGATGTTGATTCTCTGAAGTCCGCAGGCGTAGAGGACGGTGAAATTCTTGAGGCAAATCAAATTATTGGCTACTTTAATTATGTAAATAGGCTGTTAAATGGGTTGGGTGTGACCACCGCAGGGGATGTTGTCGGGTATTATCAATCAGACTGAATGGTTGCGAAATGAAGAGAAGCCCCCTTTTGTAACTCAGAGGGAACAGGGGGGATATGGCGGTAAAATGTAAAGCTGGCGTTACGGTTGCCGGCGTGATCGAACCCTTAAAAGCCTTTGCAATGGCGACGGCAGAGCTCAAAAAATCAGCTTTTAATACAGCTTTACGGGCGAAAGGGGCGCAGTGTTTGGGCCTTGCACAGTCATTTATACCTCTTTTTTAACCGCAAAAGCAGCGCGTATAGGGATGAGAGGCGGGTCTAGCGAAACAATTGGAACGCCTGCATGCAGATCGGCCAAGCTGGTGCACGTGCGAAACCACTGAGATGAAAGGGACTTTACCACGTTTTTGCGTTGAGAAATACAGGACTATTTTGACCGTTCGGCTTTTGATAAGCTGCTATTATGCACCTATGCTGAAACATGGGGTGAAAGACCTTGCCGATTGTTAGTTCCCAGACATTTATGTTCTAGCATGCGCGCAATAAACGTTTTTCCATCGTTTTGAGGTTTTGTTAATGCAGGGCCTATCTTAAAGAACAACGGTTTCTCACAACCATGGCGCGGATTTGTGAATTTAAGCCTGAATATTTTTTAAAAAAACTCAAAGCTATGCAGCGCCATGTTTAACCTTTTTGGGCTAAATGTCCTTAAGGGTCCAGATCTATCAATTGCTTTGGATGCCACGCATCGCAGACCACCTTGGCGGCACCTGGAGATTTTTGGCAGACACGGTATTCGCCCGTTACATCGTTGGTTTCTGTCCAACTGCGGGCCCCTTGTTGATGATAGCCGATAAAGCCAACGATACCGAGGCAAATCATAAGAACGACACCTGTTTTGCTTATGCTCATGGATGATCCTCCAGCGTATCTCGCGCACCCTAGTTAGGCTTGGCTGAGAGGTCAATTGCCCCGAAAATGCGCTGAAGCCCTTCGGGTGTGCTGGGGACGCCGCGGTCTTTGCTGGGGGGAATAGGATTTGCGCTCAACAAATCAGAGGGCTTATCGGCAGATTTTCAACATTTTTGCAATCGCGGTTATTTCTGGCTAAGTGCGTTAATAAGGGTGTTTTTGGCCAATCTGCGGAGATTATTTGCTGCTTTCGGACTGGCGCTTGTGAGAAGCCTAAGATCAAGATGGTAGGTTGCATCGGGCTTTGTGTTGACAAGTGAGTTCCCCCAAAAACGTTCAGCTTCTCTACAAAATACCTCGGCATGGGTCTGGGTATATATCCAACCATTGGTGTTTGTTGGTTTCGGCTGGGAAAGCGATATTCTGATATCTCTGATAGATAAGCCTACTGCTTGTATCTGTGGCTAAAAGCGCAGCGGCCGCATGACATATCGCCAATGTAAACAGCTTGCGATCATGCGCCCAATCAAGCAGTTCTCTCAAATCCGGATTATCTGTTAGCCTGAGCATCTCACCATACCCGCCGGGAATAAATTTGGCAATTTAAGAAGCATCTTGGATCATGGCATTGTTTAAAAATTCGGCAAGGCTTTTGGGGTTTTTGAATGCCGTCTCAGACGCATGGAAGAAACCTGCGACACGCGGGTCTTTATCAGGCATTGCCCAGATTTCGATCGCGATGGGGGCGCCAGTGGGGGTTATCAAATCGATTTCAAATCCCGCGCTTAAAAAATGAAGCATTGGCAACGCCATTTCAACCGGGTGATTGCCCGTTGAAAATTTTTTACCATTGGGCATGGCCATATAGCGCTGTTCTGTACGGACGTTAAAGCTACGCGCCTTGGTATGTTTTACTGGAGTGGTGCACTCATCACCTCTAAAATCAGTTTGTGTCGATTTTGCCCGCTTTTAAGTTATAAGGAATGACAAAAAAGCGCCATCTTCGGTTGGGATGGGCGAAAGGTAAGGACTTTTTAAAATGTAATAGTTTTTCCAAAACAAAAAACGCGGTGGTTACAAGTTGACGGGGTAAGAGCAGGAGCTGATGCTGTACCCAGCGACTCCTCCTTTGGCCTGATCTGTAAAACATTTATTTAGCGGAAGAGGTGTCATAAAAAGAAAAGTGCGAAATCAGACCAGCTGGGCAGACGAGTTGGTTAAGTGGTTTTAAGTGTAGCCCGCTTTTAGACAGAGGCACCCTAACCAAAATACTGATTTGTATCATTTTTAAGAATTGCCTCAAGCGCGCTTCTGCGCAGCAAAAGCTTAAGATCACTGGTAGATTCAAGTCTCTGACCCACGCGCTTGAAAGGGCTAATAAGGATTAACAAACCAAGGGATGATCGTGACCAGTCATTCACCTCAGGTCAGTTTAGTCAACAGGCAAGCCGCTGGGCACAAACTCCGGACTGCCCAATCGGCTTTTGGTAGCGGTTTTTCCCGTAAGGCTATGCAAAAACTTCACAATATCAGCGATTTGATTATCCGTTAGCGAGCGGGGCTCAATATCAATTTTCGCGGCTTGTCGCGCCATTTCATAGCGATCTGATTGGATGACAAAATCAATTTCCTCCAACCAAGGCACCGGGGGTAGAGCGGCCATATCACGCGTCCAAACCGCACGCATTCCCTGCGGGTCTAAATGATGGCGCAGGATCCCTTCTAAAGTTGGGTAGGCGCCGTTATGTCCATAGGGCCCTGTCAGAGCAATATTGCGCAAGCGAGGGGTTTTGAAGCGATAGGCATCGCGCAGATCATCGCTTTCACCCATACGTCCAACATCGCGCGCAGTTGGATCCCAGCGCCGTGCGCGGCCGGGGCCAAAAGCGGGCAGGCCCAGCGCGTAGAATTTCTGATCGCTCAATAAAGGTCCATTATGGCAATTTGAGCAGCCCGCCTCGCCAAAGAATAATTGCCGTCCCCGCTCACTGGCCGGGTCTAGTGGCTTGCCCGAGGTTAAGAGCGCATCATAGGGGCTGTCAAAACTCTGCCACTCAAGATTGATGAAATCTCCTAGGGCTTTGGCGATTTCCACGATCGTGATCTGTTCTGGGCTGTCTATATCATCAAAGGCCTTGACGAACATATCACCATAGGCTGGGATCACGCGCACGCGTTTGGCCAAAATCGGCCAAGCTGCATCGATTCTGTCATGCACAGCGCCGGCAATTTCATTCTCTTTGGGGTTTCCAGCCATTTCAAATTGCGCCACAAGCGGAAAAATCGCTTGCGCTGAAATAATCGTGTTCAACCCATCTGGCAACCATTCCTGAGCCGGTGAGTTGAAGCCATTTTCATAAATATCGCTGATTTCAAGCCGTCCGTCCTGAAAGACCACATTGATAGATTTATGCCCCAAATTCCACAGCGCTGTGGCATTGCGTGGAATACGCTTTTTGATTTTGTCATCGCCCGTGCCGGCGCTGCGCTTAGGGCCTATTCCTACACCGCCTTCGCCGATGCCAAGGCTAAGCCCATCACTACCGCCATGGTCAGGGTGATGGCATGTGCTGCAACTGATATTGCGATTGCCAGAGAGAATTTTATCGTAAAATAAAAGTCGGCCAATGCTTGCTTTTTGTAGGTCGAATGGATGAAACTGCGCCTCGGTGAGGGGTGGCGTTTCTGCCCATATGGCAGAGCTGCTTAACGCAGAAACAAGGATAGAAACATGTATCGCACTAAACAGGTTTTTAAGAAATTGGGGCTGGTTTTGGCGTTGCAAACCGCGTTGATGAGCGCTGGGCCCGCTTTGGCCGAGCTTGAAATTGCCAGAGATTTGATGGAGGCGGGCAAATTTGAACAAGCGCGCCACGCGCTGTGGCCGGCGGCCCGTTCGGGCAATGCCGAGGCCGAAGAATTGATTGGCGTAATGTATGCGATGGGCTTGGGCGTAGAGCAAGATTTTGAGCGCGCGTTTGATTGGTATTTGCGCAGTGCAATGAAAGGCCATCCGGGCGCACAATCTGGTGTGGGGTGGTATTATGAACTGGGGCTTGGCATGCCCGCGCCTGATTTGACCCGCGCCTATATGTGGTATGTGCTCTCTGCGATTGGCAATGATCCGGATGCGATGATTAGCCAAGAGGAAGTGGTTAAAAAAATGACGAAAGAGCAGATTGAAAAGGCGCATGTTTTGATCGATGATTATCGGGTCTGGTTATATCCGTTCAGATAAGAACGGATGCACACCAGCTTTGCAAATGTTTTCAACAGTTTTGACAGTAAGATGCAAAAGCGGGATCTGCGCAGCGCTATATGCGGCGCAGATCCTTTGTTTTTATTGAATATCCGCTGCGCGACCGGCGGAAATATCGGCCTCTGCGGCAGCAACCGCTGCGGTCAGTGCATTAAACACCTCTTCGCCTCCATCTACATTGGCTTTGAACCAATCAAAAACGGGCGCCGCAGCTGCTTTAAACGCAGCTTTTTCTTCAGGTGTGGGCACGTAAAGATCTCCGCCACCAGCTACAAAATCTGCATAGGCTTGGATTGATTTGCGCTTAGGTGAAGCGAAAGTGGCCTGTTGCAATTGTGAGAAACCATCTGCAACGATCGTGCGCATTTCTACTGGCATTGACATGAATGTGTCATTTGACATCCACCACAACGCGCCCATATAGGCATGGCCATCCAAAGTCACATATTTCAGGCCCGCATCTGGGAATTTCATCCCCATAATATCGGTGATGCCGTTTTTGGACCCTTCAACCACGCCGGTTTGAAACGATGTAAACAGTTCAGGCCATGGGATTGGCGTAGGAGAGGCGCCAAGCGCTTTCACCAGTTCTTGCGGAAGATCTGCAACAACGGTGCGGATTTTTAAGCCAGCCATGTCATCTGGGTTTTGAACGCGGCGTTTTGTATTGGCAAAGTTGCGCCATCCGCCAGTATTCCCGATTGTCATCAAACGGATTTTATCGCCCGAATCTTCAAGCGCCATTTTGCGTACTGTGCGAGTAAAATCACCGGAAAGAACATGCTCAGCAATGCGATCATCTGCCATCAAATAAGGCAGGTCCAGAACTTGCACATACGGGAAGATGCCTGCTGCGCCGCCGGATGTTGAAATATACACATCGATTGAGCCATCGGCCACACCTTGCAAACATTCTGCGCCTTTTGAACACAGCTGTGTGCCGATGAACAATTCAACTTCGATCGCGCCGTTTGAAGCGCTCTCAACATAGTTTTTAAACACAACAAGACCATCATAGTCTTCATCGTTTTCATTCGAGTTGGCTGTGGCTCGAATTGTGTAATCTGCGGCATTGGCAGCCACCGCCCCTGTGGTGAGCATCGCTGCGAGCGTCAGCGACTTGATAGTACCTTTTAGCATGTTTTCCTCCCTAGAGATATTGCAGTTAAGGTTAGTTTACGAACCCGGTAAGACGTGGGATCGTCATGGAAATGGCTGGAATATAGGTGATTAAGAAGATCACTAATATTTCAACCAAAAGAAATGGAATGATTGCGCGGGCGATACTATCGACTCTCTCTCCTGATACAGAGGAGGCCACGAACAGCACCAAGCCCATTGGGGGCGTTGCCAGCCCAACCGTTAAATTTACGCTCATTATGATTGCAAAATGAACCGGGTCAATGCCCATACTGATGAAAATTGGCCCCAAGATCGGCCCCAAAATAATGATTGCCGGCCCGGCGTCTAAAAACATCCCAACAATGAACAATAAGATATTGATCAGAAAAAGCAAAATCAACGGGTTTTCAGAAAGCGACAATATAAACGCTGCAAGGGTTTCTGGGGCATGGCTCAGGCTCACGACTGTTTTAAACGCCATTGCCGCGCCAACCAATAATAAAACCACCGAAGAAGTCATCGCCGCTTTTGTAAGAACCTGTGGTAAATCCCTAAGTTTCAGTGATTTTAAAACAAATAAACCGATAAAAGTCGCATAGCCTACCGCAACAGCCGCGGCCTCTGTCGGGGTAAATATCCCGCCGAGAATACCACCAAGGATGATCACCGGCGTCATCAAAGGAAAGAACGCTTTCAGGCTGGCTTGGCCGCGGGCGTGCCAGCTGTATTTGGCGCTGGCAACTGGAAAATCATAGCGGTCGGCCATGACCTTCACCATCAGCATCAGCCCTGCACCAACCATAATCCCCGGCACAATACCTGCTAAGAATAACGCGGCGACGCTTTCGCCCATCACATAGGCATAAATGATCATGATGCCTGAAGGGGGGATAATGGGCCCAATAACCGAACTGGCGGCGGTAATCGCGGCTGCAAAACGCCGTGTATAGCCCTGCTTTTCCATCGCAGGGATCAGCATAGAGCCAAGCGCAGAGGTGTCAGCGACGGCTGATCCGGATAGGCCGGCAAACAGCATTGAGGATAAAATATTCACATGTGCAAGACCACCGCGTAGATGCCCCATAATTGCCTGCGCGAATTCCACCAAACGGCTTGTGATGCCACCCCGGTTCATCAATTCGCCCGCCAACATAAAAAATGGGATGGCCATCAGTGGAAAGCTATCCATTCCATTGTAAACGTTGCGATATAAAAGGGCGATGTCACGCTCTTGACCGTTGAGCCATAACAAAAGCCCGGGCGCCGCCAACAGCCCAAAAAACACCGGTAGACCAATCACCAAAAACACCAAAAACAGGGGGAGGAACCACACCAGCATTATTGCGCACTTTCGCTGTCAAGAATAGGAATATCCCGTAAATGGCGATGCTCCCCGCCCAAGGTAATGATTTGGCGAATAATTAACTCCACCGTAGCAAAAATCATTAAAACAGCCCCAACAAACAGTGATAAATACATCCATGCCAATTTGAGTTTAACGGCTTTCAAACCGATCAACTGAAGCGGAAGCTTTAAAGAGGCGCTGGCAAACAGCCATCCAGAATTAACGTGTTTCCAACCCAATTTTACGGCAACGCAGAGCACCACAAGAGACACTGTAAACAGAAACAGCGTTAGCAAGGTAACGCCCCGACGGGGCAAAAACTGCGTCAGAGTTTCAATTGCAACAAAACCACCCTGACGCAGCGCGATTGGCGCCATCAAGCCCGTGAGCCATAGCATAAGAAACCGTGCCGCTTCATCCGGCCAGGGCAGGGCATTGTTGAGCGCATAGCGGCAGAAAACCTGCAGTAAAATTATAAGGACCATAAGCGCCAAGGCGATGACTGAGAGCCAGCGCCCAAACCAACCACAGATATCATTGAAAATTTGCAATGGTTTGAGAAGGGTGAACATCGCATGCATTACATTATTTTCCAATCCACAGACGAGCGCGGCGCGTTTTGTGAGGCTTCGCTTTTATGTTGTGGCTCGGCTTTTGCCGAGATAGGCAGCGCGTTTGGTGCTGCATAAGCTGCGTTTATCGCTACGCAGATATAGTTGCGCTTGGATGTTAAGATAATGTTGTTATTCATTTTCTAGCCAAAATTCAAATCCGCAACCAAAAGCCTATTTTCACCATCAAATCAACATGCCGAAAACGGCATTCAATTTTTACAAACTGCTGCAATTTGGACAGGTGATTGTTCACTCCATTCTCTTCTTTGCGCCTTCGCTAGCATTCAATCGCGGGTAAATCAATAGTGTATCAATTTTTAAGGGGATGAATTTTTTTTCTTGTGCCGAGCAAGATCATTTCTGCGTATCAGCAGGGCTGATTTCAAAGTAAAAAGGAGCGCTCCAAACGATAAGAGGGCGTATTTATGTAACTTTTTTCCTTTGGAATTTCGGTGGAATGAACCTGAATTTATGTAGATATTTTGGCGAGGTTTAGTTATCTTCAGAAGGTTTTTTGGGCTTGATAAGATTGGCGCGTGGGTCACCATCTTTAACAAGAATTAGCGAATTTTAGGTGGCTATAAGGTTAAATTTTATGACAGTTTATTGTCAAAGGTCTTCGCTTGGATAATCAGAAAACCCCAAAAAGCGCGGTGCAGGCGGGTTAATTGGTTTTAATGGTAGGCTTTATCACACGGTTGTATTTTGACGCATTGCTTTGAGCAGTGCCGTATATTTTCAATGTCAGATCAATCCAGCGTTCCCCTTTTTTGCTCAAATTCAATGAGTATATGACCGGTTCAAAAACGCCCCAAGCGGTTTAGCTGTAACCGCGCCGTACATTGCAAATGCAAGGGCCAAAGTGATCAGCTTTAAATCGATCTCTTTAGACAAGGCCTTGCGCAAAGTACCGGTTAACTGCCCTGCGCCTTAATCGGATAGCTGGCAATGGTTCAACAAAATGTGGGCTGGTCTTGACAATTATGATGCTTTTTCCGTTGGCGTGGATCAATTATTTATCGTTACCAATAAAATTATACCAATGCGCGGCGATTTCAAAGCGTGCTTCATCCTGAAAATCGAACATATTGACATTGCCGCTGTTCCTATCGGTTCCTGCATTTTGTTTTTCGCTTTCTGGAGTTTATTGCATGATCGGCGTCGGATCAAAACGCGCGATCGCAACGGCGCATGCTTGGGTGTTGACGTACAGAACTTTTTTTTGGCGAAGGGGCATTTGAGGGGCAAAACAGTGTCCGAATGACGTGGGTTTGCGCAAAGGGGCACATTGGCTTAGCGATGTTTATGTTGGTTATTTAAAAAAGTGAAATTTGGGCCGCAGATAAGCGAGCCCTGTGTTTGATTTGATAGTTGCGGCTTCTGGTTTATCAAAGATTAAAACGGATATTGGTAAAGTCGCATAATTGATTTATTGGGGCCAGTTTTTTTGATCCAAAAGCCTAGAATATTCCTCTGCGACTTTTTCAGCATGCGTTTCTGCTTCAAAGATGAGCTTTTTCACCTGCCATTCTGCGTGGGTCAGATTATGCCACCCAATGCAATTGGCCGTCGGTGATCGTCCGCAGTCACATTTTTTCACATCATTTCCCAACGTCTAGGGTGGCTAGCCCGCGCTCTATAAAAGCGATTAACCGTGACCGCTGCGTGCGGATTAAGACACAAACCTATTTAACGTACGGTTCGAGATACAGATTGGATCAAAAATAATGAGGGGTTTTCGAAAGTTTACCCGAGCATAAGCAACAAGGATTTGCCTCTGTCTGTTGCTTGATTTTTACTATCCACGAAATTGGATTGTTTCAACCACTCCCAAACCAGATCGTCTACATCGGTCAGCAGGTATTCTCGTCCGTATTGAACGAGTTCATCTATAAAATGTCGATCCCGTGTTTCATTCATAAGTCAGCTCCATAAGTGGCAGTTTCAATGAGGCTGTTGGCTACGACTATCTTAGCTTAACGACTGTTTTATTTAGGGTACGCTGAAGAAGCGATTTTAGATCAATATTCGTGCGATCAGTTTCATTAGCTTTAATAAGCCACTGATTAAATGAACATAATCAGATTAAGAAAAACGCAAAGATACAACGAGAAACCAATAATTAAAGTTATGGTGTTTTAAGTCAAAGTTTGGAGGGGCTTTTTATCGCGGGCACAAATCTGCCTGAAATGCCCAAGCGCATCGTCATTTAAGATTTTCAAGAGGGTTTTTTATCAATGGTTTTAACTAGAAAACGTGATAACGCCAATTTCGTACCACCCCCGATTGAAAAATAAATTTGTACTCACATCTGATGCTCTAACTTTTAAAACGGATCGTGGCTTCAATATAAATTCTTCCTCATCATATGGCGCACCATTTACAAAGCTATCATATGTAGTGATTAAAAGCGCCTCTCTCATGTCATTGTTAATCGTAACGACAAAGCCAACATTTGTTGCATCAAGAGTGGCAAAAATTAAGGCGGACTCAATAGAAGTCATTGCCGCTTCTAATTTTGGGTTCCGCGCCAGATATAATCCGTAATAACCATCGCCTTTATCTTCTATGCCAAGCGCCAAGGCCCCGGTCATGTTATCCTGATTTTGATCATCCACTCGCATGACCGACGCTTCAAGTTCAATATTTGCGGTTGCAAACAACGCGCTCTCATCGCTGTTGCATGATTGTAACTTTCCGATCATGCCATAGGTTTCTAATATGCCCAGCACCTGACCGATTTCGGACTGACAATCATCCATGCTCGACGCGGGGACTTGCATAAATATAGGCAAATTGATGGGATCTCTAGATGCGATTACATCTTGGATGTCCCTCACGTAGAAGGTTGGCGTCACATTAAATTGGCAGGCAGATAAAACACTCAGAAGAATGATGACCGTAAATTTTCGCATTGGTTTTGCCTTTTTTGATTGGGCTATTTTCATATTTGCCAAATAATGTCGCGTCATGACCTTTTTCAGGACAATTCGATAGTATGTTTAAGGACTTCAAAAATAAATGAATTTTTAACTTTTTTCGCAGGCTGATAAAATCTTACGACTTAAAAGGGGCGGTATGTCAAATCCCGTTGGTGGCCAGTTCAAAGAAAACATTTGGTAAAAGCGCGGCGAATAGCAGCTTTAGGGCCAATACCCGCCCAAGTTTTTTCACTTTTGCAAAGGATATCTTTAAACCCAGCGCGGAATGTGCAAGGCGCAAGCTTTGAAATGTAACCTTTTTTGTCCAGCGCTTTAACGCTTTCCGGCGCAGCACGACCTCCAAGGCGAGGAGGTGCTATTTCATAAGATCCCAGGCTTGTTGGGGTGGCGTCATCGGGCTTTATAGCCGGCTATGCGCTGGGGTGGGTTATCGTTTAGCAGGGTGCCGATCCAATTTTCTAAGGCCGAACCCTAAGGGGCGATCTAAATGGGCAATCTTGCAAAGCTAGAGCCTAGCGTGGAAGAGACCTCGCGTTTATATTTGCCTGTATCCCAAGTCCCGTTTGCAAGGCCCAAAATAACAGATGGATTGCAGCTCCGCGGTTTGGCGCGCCGTGTGCATGATTTTAAAGGTTGCGTTTCGAACAGCTTATGAACCATTCGAAAACACTCGTTTATCGCAAAAAACAAGTAACGGGCGCTGTGTTTGCATGGCTGGTTTTGAGGTATCGTGGCATATATCAGCCCCTGGCATAAGACGGTTAATTAAGCGCGCGTAGTCTTTACGTAGATGCAGCAATTCTAACCGACTCTTCGTTCTCCTGGTTCTCCTGCGGGTGCGTCACGAGGGAAAGTCGATGTCTGATTTAAACAAAACCATAATGCGGCATGCGCAAAAACAGATCGGGATATGGGAATGGGCGGGGTCCGAAAACAATCCTTTGGTTTTGGCAATGTTTGCCGAGGCTGGCCATTCTGACATCGAGCAAGATGCGGTGCCTTGGTGCGCGGCTTTTGTTGGCTCGGTCTTGTTGCGAGCGGGCACAAAGGGCACCGGCTCGCTGTTGGCGCGCTCTTATTTAGACTGGGGCCAAAAAATACCTCTTAGCGAGGCCAAAGAGGGCGATGTGGTGATCCTGTCGGGCAAAGCCAGCTGGCAGGGCCATGTGGGGTTTTTAAAGGGCCAAGGGGCGCAGAAACTCAATCTGCTGGGCGGCAATCAAAACGATCAGGTGAATGTCAAAGCCTATCCCGCCTCTAAGCTGTTGGGGGTGCGCCGGGCAATCGCGCCGCGTTCAAATCCAAGCGAGAGCACCACCCTTCAGGCCAGCACGGTTACAGCGCTGGCAGGGGCGTCAGCCACAGCGACGGCGGGTGTGGCGGCAATGCACCCCGCGGCGCAGGTTACGCTGATTTTTGCAGGTGTTCTGGTGATGCTGGCGGGGGCTTATATTTTCCGTGAGCGCCTGCGCAAATGGCGTTTGGGGGACCGATAATTGCGCGGGTTAAAACATGGCTTGCGCTGGCGGGTGCCTTTGTTATGGCCATGCTCGGCGCATTTTTATGGGGCGCTGCCAAACAGAAATCAAACCAGAAGCTCCGCGATTTAAAAGCGCGGGTGTCAGTGCTTCAAAACTCAAAGGAGATTGAAGATGAGGTGGATCTTATGTCTGATGATGCTGTCTCTGATGAGCTTGGCAAGTGGATGCGCGACCGTGATCAGCAGTGAATGCCTTTGGGCAGAGCCTCTTCGCCCCTCGGTGCGTGATATTCTGACGATTGGCACCCAGCGACAAATTTTGGCCCATAATCAAAAAGGCGTCAAATTTTGCGATTGGGAATGATTTTAGCGCTTTGATTGAGCCTAGCCTCGGATCTGTTGCGGAATAATGCGAAATGACATCCTGAGTGTGATCGGTTGCACACAATTAGAGTGAGATAGGACAAATGAGAAGTTTTATCATTTGTCCTATCTTCCCATTAATACTGACCTCAATTCGAAAGCTTCGATACATTTGTTTGGGGTATTATGTGCTGCTGTCTTTGAATTTCATTTGCCCTTACGGCAATCTCATTCTCGGGCCAAATCAAGGCTGCTTTGGCTTTAGAACTAAATAAATTATTTTCCGGTTGCGTCAGAAGCTGTTTTCACATGAAAATTTTTTGGAAGAATGTGTAGAGAGCGGCGTGATTTTATAGACCTCAATCTGGATCATTACGACCGTCTTCTAGAAATCAAATTGCGCAATCAGATCCAGTATGCCCTTGGTCTCAAAAGCTGTTAACCATTCTATTGCTGTCACCAACTCACGCGGCTTGGTCTGCAGCGCTGGCGATCGAGACCAAATTGGCTGAGATGAGGCTTTCTTTGTTATCTGTGTCCAATCCGCGTGATGTATCATTATACCGCAATCGAAATCAAACAAGGGCTTGCCCCTCGCGCTAAATAAGCCTAAAGGAGGGGCAACAATGGAGATACCTATATGCTGCAAGTAAGTGTTCGTGACAACAACGTAGACCAAGCGCTGCGTGTTATGAAAAAGAAAATGCAACGTGAAGGCATGTTTCGCGAGATGAGGGCGAAAGAGTTTTATGAAAAGCCCTCTGTGAAGAAGGCGAAAGCCAAGAAAGAAGCGATCAAGCGGATTAAAAAGCTTGCGCGCAAAAAAGCTGAGCGTGAAGGGTAAAGCGCCCAACCGTTGATAAATAATACCTTAAGCTTTTATTTGACCAAAAATATATTTAGCGTCGTGTAACCGTGTTCGTGCGGTTAGTTTTGCGTTTTGAGAGAACTGAAAAATGACGCATGCGCCCGATAGATAGAATGTCCGATAGCGCAGCCCTAGGAAACGAAAATCAGCCTTTGAAGATCATAATTCGAATTTAGCTGAGAACTAAAATATAAGCGGCAGATTGATAAAATAGATCTGGGGGCAATGATGAAGCTACCCATGATTTTCAGAAAGTCTCCCGGATATGTCAGGCGTGCATGATTGCATTGCGCGCCTCCATCACTCTTCTTCCACGTCTGTTTCACGCGCAGTGTGCCGCATTTTGATCCTGATCGCCATGCGATGAAAAATGCTGAAAACTTAATCATACTGAAGCGTTATCATGAAGATTTAGTCGAACTGACTTCAAGCGATGTTCAGGAAGGAAACGAGGCATGAAAACTTTCTTTAACTAGATTCGGCGAAGTCTCTGAGTTTCTTAACGATCAGCCAAGTCGTTTGACTGTAGGATATTCTGCTCATGGCTCCGGTTTGGTGTTAGAGGAAACTTGGTAGAAGATGGCACACTAGCTCTTTCTCAAAAATTGATATTCTTCGTGAGTTATGATCCTGAAATTGTGTGACACTTGACTTTGAAAGCTTTTACCCTCGTTCGGAATAATTTCTCGGAAAAACTTGAGGATCGCATTGGCGAACTGCTTTTAGGTGAGATAGTGGCGATAATGGGTCACGAATTGCTGCATTTCGGCGCATAATCCTTTGATCGGGTTCAGGTGAAACAATATGGCGGTAATTGGATCAGATGGAGGCGGCAACCCGACCATGCGGTAGCTCTCGGACTTCTGATCCTTTATGATAAGCGGCGTTGTCCTAAATCACATGGATCATTTTATTGGGGTTGCGCGCCTCAATCTTGGCAAGAAGATGTGCGGCACTGCTGCCGTCCGCAGTGGTTGGTCCTGCCTGCGCGCAATGATACGAGAAATTGGAATATTATGGGCAATGCATTCATAGAAAATATCAACTGCATCTTCTTCATAACGCATAGTTGTTTTCATGCGGACGATATGCGGCTTTAAAAAAGGCTTTTTGGTAGATGCACCTTCCGCGTCGGCGGTGATATTAAAATAGTTAGGAAGATCGCAACACGGCTGGTCAGCGTAAAGATCGCGGCGTTAAGCCTCGTTGTGTTCGTCAACAAGGCATAGGCCGTATTTACATCGAGATCGAAATTTGCTGGATTATTCGCGATGCAACAGCGCGTGAACCGGCTCATATTTGCCAGCTTAACTTAAAACCGCGTAAATTGATACAAATCTGTCAGTTTTGGAGGGTGATATAGGCTGTTTACTCCGATTTAATAAGGTAGAGCCCAGCTAGAGCCCAGCTAATTTTCTTGACATCGCAAGTGACATAACACCGTGCTGACGGATTGACCGCTTTCTAGCGCTATTGTTTGTCTTGAGGCCATTTTGGCTGTGAGCTGATAGATCTCAAGCTATTTTAAGCTTATTTCCGAATGTCACATGCGTTCATGTTATCCATTTATAATGACCAGTCGAATGATATATTTTGTTAGGAAAAGAGACATAAGGTTGGCTTGGCTGAAATTGCAGCATCGGATTATGGCTGCACATCTTAGCGCTTCTGTGGTAGGGGCACAGGCGGTGCCGCTCTTCGTTGCATGGATAGGGCTGCTAAAACATTTGTTTTTTTAAGTTAATTTACGTTAGGTTTCACTGCGCAAGGCTGTAAGGTGAGTTTATGGATGACGCTCCAATCAAAGGCTGGAACCATATTCCAGAGGTTCCGATTAAAGTCTCTCCGTTTTTTAGGTGGCCTTTAAAGCCATCAGAGATGCTATCATGGATTTGGAATTCTTGGTTTTTAATTTCTGAAAAGCTGATTATTGTTGGGCTGGCCTTTGTGTCTTTTTATTGGTTTCAGCCCCCGCTTACTGAGGTAAAGGAATTTGCTTTTGGCTGGATTGCTGAAATGTATTTGCGCAATTTGGTTTTAATGACAGGTGTTGCAGGCGGGCTGCATCTTTATTTTTATACCTTTACCAAACAGGGCCAAACCCTCAAATATGATCCTCGCCCATTGATGAAAAACGGCAAGCAATTCACGCTTGGTGGGCAAATTCGCGATAATATGTTTTGGACTTTGGCCAGCGGCGTTACCATTTGGACAGGGTATGAAGCGTTAATGTTTTGGGCTTTGGCAAACGGCTACGCGCCCATGCTGACCTGGGCGGCCCATCCGGTTTGGTTTGTTGCCCTGTTTCTGCTGATCCCAATCTGGGAAAGTTTTTACTTTTATTGGATCCATCGGCTGCTTCATGTCCCATTCATGTACAAATATGTGCATGCTTTGCATCATCGAAATATTAACGTTGGCCCATGGTCTGGGCTGTCTATGCATCCGGTTGAGCATGTCATTTACCTGGGCACCGTGTTGATCCATTGGGTGGTTGCCGCTCATCCAGTTCATATCTTGTATCACCTACAATATTATACTTTGACCGCTGCCACCACGCATACAGGGTTTGAAGGTTTGATTGTGAAAAACCAAGACCGGCTAAAACTTGGTACCTTTCATCACCAAATGCATCATCGGTATTTTGAATGCAATTACGGGTCTTTGGAAATGCCGTGGGATAAATTGTTCGGGTCTTTTCACGATGGGACACAAGGCGCGGATGAGCGGATCAAGCAGCGCCGAAAACGCATGATGAACCCCTAAACAAGCCATCTGTAAAATCTGTTTGGCGGCCAACACACTTTTTAGTCTTAGCGCTGGGCGCAGATTAAGCTACGCGAAAAGATTTTAGGGCAACCTTTGGTCATACGGTTTGATATGATTTGCAGCTTCGTCATTGGGTTGAGGGTTGCATAGCCGCGCATGGCTTTTGATAAAGCACCCACCCGCGCTTGATAGCCGCCTGTTAAAAACGTTTCTTAAATTGAAAAGGGCAAATTTTGAAGCAGCAAAGCCATAGACGGCTTCACGCGTCAGAGTGATTTTGCCCAGCTGATGTTCCAGCGCTGAGATCGAAAAATAGGTGATGTATCTTCATTTTGATTGGGTTTAAGTTAAAAATAATAACTGTCATTTTAGTATGTTAGGATATTTCGTTGTTGTCTGTCAGCGGGTGACTAACAGAAAGGTGCAAGGGCATAGGCATGGCCCGGCATTCGTAAAAGGGCGTTTGGCTTAAGTTCCTTACACAATGCAACGCTGTTATTTGGAGAATTCGTAGGGGAGTTTAAGTGTCACTAATTTACAAAATTTAAATTTAAGTTAAATGAATTATGCCTCTTTACGGCATACGCTTATTTCAAACACATACAAAACTCAGAGCGTATATGATGCAATAAGTGTCAAAAGAAAACGCAATTTTGTTACGTAGATTTTCCGTTCGAGAGCGGTTTTCTAGCTTATAATAATGGCCTGATATGCGGTGCATTTTCCAACCAAAATACTGCATCGCAACGCTAAAAACAATTTAAAAAATTGTCTTATTTTCTATTCCAATTCACTGATTACTTGTTAGGCTGACCAGCGGAAGACAACTAAAAAACAAGGAGTATAATAATGAAGACGTTATTAAAAGCCACATTGGCTTCTGCACTTTTGTCTGGCTTTGCAGCGCCGGCAGCCTTCGCGGCGGACGTTGTGATCGGCGTTCCTAATTGGCCCTCTGTTCGCGTTACGGCGCATGTTCTCAAAGTGGTTATGGAAGATAATTTTGGCTTGGAAGTTGAGCTTCAAAATGGCTCAAACCCAGTGGTTTTTGAAGCCATGGACACAGGTTCGATGCATGTGCATCCCGAAGTTTGGTTGCCAAACCAAACCAACTTGCACAATAAATTTGTGAAAGAAAAGAAAACTGTATCTGTGAACCCAAATGGTGTGGCTGGCGATCAGGCGATGTGTGTGACAGCGGGCACAGCGGCACGGACGGGTATCAGCGAGCTGGCAGAACTCACCAATCCCGACATGGCTAAAAACTTTGACACTGATGGCGATGGAAAAGGCGAAATCTGGATCGGCGCGTCTGGTTGGGCATCAACAAATGTTGAAAAAATTCGCGCTAAATCCTATGGCTATGCCGAAACGATGAACCTGAAAGAGATGGATGAATCGCTTGCTTTGGCCGAGGTTGATGCCGCCGTTGCGCAAGATAAAAACATCGTCTTTTTCTGTTACACGCCACATCATATGTTTGCATTGCATGATCTCGTGATCTTGAAAGAACCCGCCTATGACGCCTCAAAATGGAGCGTGAAACAGCCAACTGATGGCGCTGATTGGTTGGAAGTTTCAGAAGCCCCCACCGCGTGGGATACGGCGTATTTGCACATTCACTTTGCGTCAGCTCTGGCCGATACAAATCCGGGCGCTGCAAAAATGCTATCACAAGCTGCGCTGAACACAGATATCGTTTCTGCCATGACCTACGCGCTCGTGGTTGAAAAGCAGGATCCTGCCGAATTTGCTAAAAACTGGGTTGCCGAAAATTCTGATCTGGTCGATAGCTGGTTAAACTAAAAATAGCGTGAAGTGAAATAAGCCAGCAGTGCCGTCGAATGCATTGCTGGCTTTTATATGGCCGGGGGAAGCTTGTGTCCGAAGATGTAATAAAACTGGAACATGTGTGGAAAATTTTTGGTGAAAACGCCCAAGCAGCTATGGAAGCCATCGAGGCGCGTAATCTTTCCAAAGATCAGGTTCTAAAAGAATTTAAATGTGTTGTGGGTATCGCTGATTGTTCATTTTCGGTGCGAAAAGGCGAGGTGTTCTGCGTGATGGGGCTGTCGGGATCCGGCAAGTCGACCATGGTGCGCCATCTCAATCGTTTGATCGAACCAACCGCCGGTTTCATCGAGGTGCTTGGAAAAGATATGCGGGCCTTGTCCGATGTTGATTTGCGTGCCATGCGCGCGCGGGAGATCGGTATGGTGTTTCAGCATATGGCGCTTTTGCCGCATCGTACGGTACGCGACAATGTTGCCTTTCCCTTGCAAATTCGTGGTGATTCAAAAGCGCGCAGATGGGACATATCCCAACAATGTTTGAACCTGGTCAACCTTAATGGATATGAAGATCGGTTCCCCGCTGAGCTTTCTGGCGGTATGCAGCAGCGTGTTGGTCTGGCCCGGGCCTTGGCCTCTGACCCTGAAGTTTTGTTGATGGATGAGCCGTTTTCGGCGCTGGACCCGTTGATCCGCCGGCAATTACAAGATCAATTTATGGATCTATCTAGGAATTTACAGAAAACAACGGTTTTTATAACCCATGATTTGGATGAGGCAATTCGCATTGGCCATCGCATTGCGATTATGAAAGATGGCCGGATCGTACAAATTGGAACGCCTGAGGAAATCGTGACCCAACCTGCGGATGATTATGTGCGCGATTTCGTGGAAGGGATTTCAAAGTTAAAGCTTGTCTATGCGCATTCTATTATGGTGCCAATTGCCCGGTTTAAAGCGGCGTCGAGCGATGATTTGTCTCAGTCTCCCAAAGCCCATCACGGCTGCGATTTGGATCGACTGATCGATATTTCTACAACAACAGAGAATCCAATTGTTATTCAAGATGATGACGGAAACGATATTGGTGTTATCGATAAAACCACCCTTCTGAAGGGCATTCAGGGAGGCAAAGCATGACCAACGGCGCAGCACAAGAGACCGGTCTTGATGATCTTGCAAACGATTTTATCGTTGAAAATAATGCCTATTATCAAGCTGCCTTTGCCAAAATTCAACGCGCCGAAGGGGTTGTTTTCTCATGGAACACGATGGCAGCGGTGTTTGGCCCTTTATGGGGAGCCTTGCGGGGTGTTTGGGGTTTTTTCTGGGTTTTTATCGTTTTAGAGCTGTTTGCCCTTGTGCAGATTGGCCGCGGGTTATGGGGCGAATTGGGCGGCGATAAAATAGAGCGCTATGAGCGCCTTTTAACCAATATCGCAAAACGGCAGGATCAAGCAAAAGCGCTGCAGGCCGCTGGCGATACGGATGCTGCGGCTGCAAAGTTAAAAATTGCGGCAAACTTACAGGCCGCTGCAGATAATGCACTGCTTGCGGCCGAGGCTGCGGCGGCGCAAGCCTCAGGGATATTACTCAGTGGGCTGGTTCTGTTTGGGCTGATTAAGTTGCTTGAAGGGTTCTACGCCAATATCGCCTATGAACGGCAATATTTGGCTTGGCGTTCAAATCCTAAAGTGCAAACCGGCGTGAATTGGCAAAGCGCGTTTTGGGGCGGCCTGTTGCTGCTTTGTATTTGGCCCCTTACCTTGCTGCGTTTCACGGTGGCAAAAGCGGATGAGGTTCTTTCTGGTCTGACAGGTGGGGTTCTTGGCGGCACCATCCCGATCAGTGAGTTTCCAGTCGGTAAAGAGTATTTCTCGGCTTTAGCGCTGCATGGGGATAATGGTTTTGATGCTTTGGCGATCCGTTTCAGCGGTATTTTCGATGGGATTACGGCAGCAATACGATGGACTTTAACCGGTATTGAAGTGCTTTTGATTGATACGCCTTGGCCCGTTGTTATGGTGGTCATTGTGGTGATTGCCCTGCGTTTGGCTGGACTGCGCGTGGCAATTTTTACCGCTGCAGCTTTGGCTTATCTGGCCTTTATGGGGCTGTGGGAAATGTCGATGATTACAGTGGCTTTGATCGGAACCGGGGCGTTTTTATGCGTTTTGTTTGGAATTCCTCTTGGCATTTGGTTTGGGAAAAGCTCCCGGGCCTACCGGTTTGCCGAACCTGTTCTTGATTTCATGCAAACCATGCCTGCCTTTGTCTATTTAATTCCGATTATTGCGTTTTTTGGTACTGGAAAGCCCCCGGGCGTTTTGGCAACAATCATCTTTGCGATGCCGCCGGTGATCCGTCTGACGGCTTTGGGGATGCGCGGTGTACCCGAAACCACCAAAGAGGCAGCCGTGGCGTTTGGGTGTTCGCGGTGGCAATTGCTGCGCAATGTGGAATTGCCACTGGCGATGCCATCGATCATGACAGGGATCAATCAAACCATATTGATGAGCCTGTCGATGGTTGTGATTGCATCGCTTATCGGCGCCGAAGGGCTGGGCGCGCTGATCCTTGAAGCGTTGCAATATGCGGCAAAAGGGCAGGGGTTGCTTGGTGGCTTGGCAATTTTGTTCTGCGCTATGGTGATCGATCGGATCGCTCAGGGATCGTATCGCCGCGGTCCCAAGTAGAAGGTTTGAACGCGCTGGCTCTTACCAGATGCGATAGGGCATCGCCCCAGCAGTTGGGGCGGCGCGCTTTCGCTGAATAACGTAGTCGCGAAGCGATTTAAAAACAGTCTAGAAAACGTCGCTGATCACCTATGCTCCGTTTGCAATAGCTTAAAAAGCTACGAAGTCTTATGTGAGATTACACGACATGCAGGCTGAAAAGATCGTAAAAAATTTAAATCAAAAGATCTTTTAGGCTAAGCTGAAAAAAACTGGGTAGGGAGTGCGGGCCTATGGCGAGCTTTAACTGGGGAATTAACAACGATTATGCACCCCTAAAACATGTTCTTTTAGGCAAGCCAGAATATTATCGTTGGGTAGAGGCCGGCCCCTTGATTGGCCGCACGCTTGCCAATGCCCATAAAACGGGCGCAAGATTTGATCTTCAAACGGCAATGGCCCAGCATGAACAGATGGTGGCAATCTATGAAGAAAACGGCGTGTGTTGTCATTATTTACGGCCAGACGAGACATTGCATCGAAATTTTTTCGCCCGGGACTCTTCGGCCATGACGCCCTGGGGCGCACTCATTTGTCATATGCAGCTTAAGGTGCGGCGGGCCGATTACGTTACCGCAATTCAGTTTTATCAAGAAAATAATATCCCGATTTGGAATTTTGCAACTGCGGGTCATTTTGAGGGTGGAGATTTTGTCATTCTCGAACCGGGAAAGGTTTTGATTGGCTTTTGTGGAGAGCGTTCAGAAAAAGAAGGCGCAGAACAAATTGCACAAATGGTGCGGCGCGAGGGTTGGGAAGCATTAACGGTGCCGATTAATCGGGAATTCGTGCATATAGATGGGCTTGTTGTGCCGCTTGATGAGAAATTACTTGTGTCTTGCCTTGATGCGTTGGAGCCTTGGGTTGTCGATCAATTAAAGGCTTGGGGCTTTAGCTTTGTGGACGTGCCATATCGCGAGGCAAAGAATCTGGGTGTGAATTTGGTTGCTCTGGGAAATCATAAAGTTTTATCGATGCAAGGTGCCAATGAACTGAACGCAAAGATACGCGCCCTGGGGTTTGAGGTTTATGATCCGGATATGTCGATGTTTACGCTGGGCGGGGGCGGGGTACATTGCTTAAGCCAAGCGCTGTGTCGCGATAATGTGTAACCGGGCATTATACTACTTGCATTTATTTGCGCGCTTTAAACGCGCTAGCGAATGCTCTCCATCTGTATATGGGGGCGGTTTTTAAGCCTGTCTTGCTGCGCTTATCCCCATTCATTTCATCGGGGTTATCAGTTTGGACGGATGTAAGAGCTCGATCAAAAGCCTGCTGCACTGAGTAAGAAAGATAGAGGTTTTTTATACATGCGGTCCGCAATTTGACCAGCGAAACCCATGCATTGCACTGATTAGGCCACGCTGAATTTAGAATGCCTTTATCGAGGGAGTGCTCTCTTCAAAAGTTACGGGCGTTCCTGTCCGGAAACGGGTCGCTATGTGTTTTGGGCTGTGAAGCGATGATAAGCTTCTTGAATTGTAAACGCGTGTAAATTTAAAATATTTGCATTTAATAAGCAAAATAATTCATTTTTAAGAATTTAAACTTTGTGTCATCATCTGCCGCGACACTTCTAATATTTCAGTAAGGAGAGCGTCTATGCGGCGTTCAGGGGCTTGGATGCAGCTTTGTTTGAAACTGGGTGCGCGCGCGCTATTCGGCTGGTCCGCCCCTCATATATTGCCCGTTTCGGATATTTTTTTAGATGCTTTCGGATTCTGCAGATCGGTGCGATTGGCAAGGCGCTTGACGCTATTTACCAAGCTTTTTTCTGGCCTCGATCAGGCTGCGATATGGATCAAAGCGCTTTGGGTCCAAGGTCTATGTTTAATTCAACCGAGAGAGGGCCGTATAGCGGCCCCCGGTGTTTATGGCGCTGCGCCCTATCAAAACTACAGGTCGCTTGGGGTGCAAAGGAGAGCAGAATGAAACCTTATAAGATGTTGATTGATGGCGAATGGGTCGAGGCCGGTGATGGCGGAACATTCACCAGTATTAACCCTGCGACAGGTGAAAAATGGGCGGAAATTCCAGAGGCCACGGCCGAAGATGTGGATTGCGCTGTGCGCGCCGCGCATAGGGCTTTTCTTACGGGGCCATGGGGGAAGATGAGCGCCACGCAACGCGGCCATTGTTTGCGCCGCTTGGCAGATTTACTTGCCGCGCAGTCTGAGGCGCTGGGAGAAATCGAAACGCGCGATACTGGAAAATTATTTGCAGAAACGCGGTGGCAGGCAAAATATATCAGCGAATTTTATCATTTTTTCGCCGGAGCGGCTGATAAAATCCATGGTGAAACGCTTCCGATTGATAAACCGGATATGTTTGTTTTTACCAATCGTGAGCCCTTGGGGGTGATTGCCGCGGTTGTGCCATGGAACAGCCAGTTGTTTTTGGCAGCGGTAAAAATCGGGCCTGCGCTTGCCGCGGGAAACACCATTGTTATGAAAGCCTCGGAACATGCACCTGCGGCGCTGTTAGAGTTTGGAAAGTTGATCGCGCAAGCAGGCATTCCTGATGGGGTAGTCAACATCGTGACGGGGCATGGTGATCCTTGTGGGAAGGTGCTTACCTCGCATCCGATGGTGGCGCGTGTTTCTTTCACAGGGGGGCCGGGTTCTGCCCGTCATGTGATTCAAAATACGACGGAAAATTTCGCCGAACTCAGTTTGGAATTGGGGGGGAAATCTCCGTTTATCGTGTTTGAGGATGCGGATATTGAAAGCGCAGTAAACGGATCAGTCGCGGGCATATTTGGGGCGTCTGGGCAAAGCTGTGTGGCGGGTTCGCGTTTGCTGGTGCATGAAGATATCGCGGATGAATTTTTAAAGCGGATGGTGAAGATTGCACAGGCCGTTACGATTGGCGATCCAATGGCTGGCGAAACCGAGATGGGGCCTTTATGTACCTATGGGCAGATCGAAAACATCGAACGCGAGGTCGCGCGCGCTGTTGAGGAAGGCGCTCAGATCCTAAGCGGTGGAAAACGGGCAAATGCCGGTTCGGATTTGTATTATGAGCCAACGATCATCGACTGCCCCGCGCCAAATCTTCATATAGTTGATACGGAATTATTCGGTCCGGTTTTAAGCGTGCTGCGGTTTAGAACCGAAAGCGAAGCCTTGGCTTTGGCCAATGATACGGTGCACGGCCTTGCCGCAGGAATTTTTACCAAAGACAGCGCGCGGGCGCTGCGGATGTCAAAATCTGTACGGGCGGGCATTGTTTGGGTGAATACTTATCGGGCGGTCTCTCCCATTGCTGAGTTCGGTGGAATGAAAAACTCAGGCTATGGCCGCGAAAGCGGCTTTCAAGCTGTTTATGATTACACGCGCCCGAAAACTGTGTGGATGAACATGTCTTCAGAGCCGTTGGGCAGCCAATTTGTATCTCGTTAATTTGAAAGGGACGAAATGAAATTTCATATTGCTATAAATTTAGAACGAAGCGAACCCTCTGTGGATATGAAAGAGGTGCGCGATCACACGCTTGAAATGGTACAAATGGCAGATCAGGCTGGTTTTGAGATTGCTTGGGCCGCCGAACACCACGCGTTGGAAATGACGATAGCGCCAAACCCGTTTCATATGATGACCTGGTGGGCAGATCACACCAAAAATATCCGTCTGGGATGCGGCGTGGCCAATGCCTCTTATTGGCACCCGATCAAATTGGCGGGCGAGGCGGCTTTGGTGGATTTGCTGAGCGATGGGCGGATGGATCTGGGGCTGGGCTCGGGGGCTTATCAACGCGAGTTCGATAGGCTACGCCCTGGATTAAGCCAAAAAGACGGGTGGAAATATCTGCAAGAAATGTTGCCTTTAATTCCGAAGCTTTGGGCCGGTGATGTACAACATAATGGAGAGTTTTGGCAATTTCCAACCGCCACATCCTGCCCGAAACCTCTGCAAGACAGCGTGCCTATCTGGGTGGCTGCGCGCTCTCCAACAACCTTTGATCATGCGGTAGAAAACAATTGCAATATTATGAGCTGGCCTTTGACAATGCCATTTTCCGAGGCTGAAAAATACCGCGGCCAGCTTGAAGATAGTATAACCCGTTTGAACCCTGGATATTCGGGTAAATTTGCCATGATGCGCCACGCTGTCATTTATGAAACAGAAAGCGATCGGCAAGCGGCGCTAGATGCTGTGCGGCAGGTTTTGGCCCGCTTTGGCAATTTAATGATGCAAGCAGGTGACGTTGTGAACGGATATCCCGATATGGTTCCTCTGGAAACATTAGAGGGTAATGCCCGCGTCGAGCCTGCGATGCTGGAAGAAAACTTAATGTTCGGATCTCCGGAGGTTGTTGTAGAAAAACTTAAGCAGTATCAATCCATTGGCGTTGATGCGTTTATTTATTATGCCTCTCTGGGGCTGGATATGGAGCGCCAGAAACGATCGCTGCGTTTGTTTATTGACCGGGTACTGCCCGCATTTACTGAAGTAAAGGAATTTGCCCATGTCGATTGAAATCCGCCGAACGCTGCTTTGGAAACAAAAAACCTTTATCGAGGGGTGGAAAACTGTGGAAACCCCCACCCAATTGATAGCGTCTATGGCCATCATAAAAAACCCTTGGTTTGCCCGTGGGCATGTTGAAAATATGCGCCCTGAAATCCAAGCGTATGGGCCGGTTATTGGCAAATTATTGACGGAAATGCTGCTCGATGAAACGGGCGGTTTGCTTGAGGGCTGCGGCAAAGCAAGCGTGGTTGGCATGGGCGGAGAAATTGAACATGCCCAAGCTATGACGCATACGCTCCATTTTGGAAATCAATTTCGCGAAGCGATCGGTGCCAAAAGCTATCTGGCCTTTTCAAACACGCGCGGCGCGGCGAATTGCGCGATAACTATTCCTTTGATGGACAAGCATGACGCAGGCCGTAGGTCGCATTATCAAACGATCCAAACCAGCGTGGTTGACGCACCGGCTGAGGATGAGATTCTTATTGCTTTGGGAGCCTCGATTGGTGGGCATCCCAACCATCGCATTGGTGATCGATATGAAGATTTAAAAGATCTGGGCCGCGATTTAGATAACCCGGCAGGCGTTTAAATGGCAAGAACCAAAAAAGGCACAGCCTATGAGATAACAGGTTGTCAGGGCGCAGCTTGGGTTGTGCTCATTCATGGGCTGGGTTTAACGCGTGCCAGCACGTGGGGTGGCATTGCACCAATCTTGGCGCAGGAGTTTCAAATTCTGAGCTATGATCTTTTAGGCCATGGTGAAACGGATCTGCCCTCTGGGCGCGTTGACTTAAAGCGCTTGGGGCAGCAAGTGATCGATTTGATGGATGATCTGTCTATCGATCGCGCCGCTTTGGTTGGGTTTTCACTTGGTGGGATGATCAATCGGCGCGTGGCGATTGATCATCCAAGCCGCGTCTCTGCGCTGGGAATATTAAACGCACCGCATGAGCGGGGGGAAAAGCAGCAGCGTTTGGTGGAAGAGCGCGCCCGCGCCAGTTCAGCCGAGGGACCATCTGCCAATATCGATACAACGCTTGCCCGATGGTTTACCCCGGATTTTCGTTTTCATTCTTCACAGAATGTGGCAGCTCTACGCGATATTGTGGTGGCAAATGATCCAAAAAATTATGCCATCCATCGCCAGATTTTAGCCGATGGTGTAACCGAACTGATCCGCCCAACGCCACCCTTAAAGCAGCCCAGTCTTATCATGACCTGCCAGAATGACAGTGGTTCAACGCCTGCGATGAGTCAGGCGATTGCTCGGGAAATCAAGGGCTCTGAGCTGAATATTCTGCCCAAATTGCAGCATTTGGGCTTGCTTGAAGATCCAAAGGCTTTTGCAGATCCTCTTTTGGCTTTTTTGCGAAGCAAACTGCCTCCACGTTAGAAAGGAATTGACATGGCACTTTTATCTGGCGGGCAAGCCGCAGTTGAGGCGTTAAAAGCGGAAAAAACCGATTTCGTTTTCGGGCTGATCGGCTCCGCAACGATGGAAATGTTTGACGCGCTTTATGATGCGCAAGATATCAAATTGATTGGTGTGCATGATGAGCGTACTGGCACCCATATGGCCGATAGCTATGCCCGCGCCAGCGGAAAAACCGGTGTTGTTCTGGCGGGGCAAAACGGGCCGGGAACAACCAATTTGGTGACCGGGTTGGCGCAGGCGAAAGCCGCTTACACGCCGCTGGTGTCGATTGGGGGGGCTTTGTCGTCCGAACATCTCTATCGAGATGCCTTTCAAGAGGTGGATCAACAGGCGCTGTTTACTCCGATCACCAAAAAAACTTGGACCGTGACAAGCAGCGAACGCGTTCCAGAAATGATGCGGGAGGCGTTTCGCGTTGCCAATGCGCCTCGAAAAGGGCCTGTGCAGTTAAATTTGCCGCGTAACGTCTTGTCAGGGCAGGCTGAATTTGCGGCGATGCAAAACCCGTCAGATTATCGGCCGGTTTCGGTGCAAGCCGCGCCTGAAAGCAGCATTAATCAAGCCGCTGGGTTATTAAATAATGCAGCGCGCCCGGTGATTATGGTGGGCGGTGGTATAAAAAATACCGCGGCTGGTGCGCATGCAATGGCGCTGGCAGAGGCGTATAATATACCCGTTGTCTCTTCGCCGGGGCATGGGGATGCGGTGCCGTTTGGACATCCGTTGAATGCAGGCCAAATGGGGCCGAGAGGCAATCCGGTTGCGTCGCGATTGGTCAAAGAAGCGGACGTTATTTTGGCTCTTGGAACCCGCATAGGCTTTAATGCCACATTCTACAGCTATGACAATATAAATAAGGCAGCAAAAATTATTCACGTCGAACAGGAACCAACCGCAATTGGGCGCTATTTTCCTGTTGAGATGGGGATTTGGGGCGATGCCCCCACGGTTGCCAAGCAGCTTTTGGCTGCTGCCAACCGGTTAAGTCAACGCGCCGAAGCGCAAGCTTGGAGCGACGCTTTGAAAGCCGAGCGCGCGGGGTTCCTTGCCCGCCGTGATGCAGAGGCTTTGATCGAAAGCAACCCCATCCAGCCTTCTGGCCTTTATAAAACCCTGCGTGATATATGCCCGCAAAATAGCGCCTTTACCATGGATGCGGGCACATTATGTTTGCAAGCCACCGATGCGATGAATTACTGGCAGCCCAAAAGTTTATTTACCCCGCTTGATTTCGGGCTTGTTGGGTTTTCGTTTGCGGCAGGTTTGGGGGTGAAACTGGCTATGCCCGAGCGGCCAGTGATCTCTTTGATGGGCGATGGCGGGTTTGGGATGACCACTTCTGAATTATCTACTGCGGTAGATTACGGAATAAACACCGTGACAATCGTGATGAATAATGGCTGTTGGGGGGCAGAAAAAGCCTATCAGCGCGATTTCTTCAACGGGCGCTATATTGGTGCTGATATTTCCAGCCCGCCATTTGACAAGCTGGCAGAGCTTTACGGCGCGAAAGGCTATCGTGCAGAAACTTTGGCAGAAACGGCTGAAGCGCTTGAAGCGGCGCTGGCTTGCGAAAAACCTGCGGTGATTGACGTGCAGGTTGACCCTGCTGCATTGTATTCTTTCCGACGCGATAGTTTCAAACATAGAGGAGGCTAAGTTATGGCTGAAAATCATTATCCAGCAACACAGGCCCAAAAAGCGACCGGGGATTGGAACCCGTTTTGGGATACGTTGGCCGAATTGGATCCTGACTATCTGGAACGGTTTCTCGCCTTTCGCGCCGTGCCTCAAAATGGGCCCTTGCCTCAGAAATACAAAGAGTTGATTTTTATCGCGATTAATGTCGCCACCACGCATCTTTGGCCTTCTGGCGCGCGCAGACATATTCAAAACGCTCTGGAAGCCGGGGCAACCAAAGAAGAAATTCTTGAGGTGATCCAATTGACTTCTATAATGGGTATTCACTCAATGAGCATGGGGGTTCCGATCCTAATGGAAGAGATTGAGAAATTTGAACGCAACGCTTAATTTGGAAAAGGCGGGGAAATGGCCGAAGAACACGATCGTTCGATGATGGAAAACCTCTATTGGTGGGGAATTCCAACGATGTTTAGATGTCCTAACCTGCCTGCTGAGGGGCAAGATATTGCCTTGGTGGGTGTGCCCCATTCCACTGGAAACGGTACCACCGAACGCGATCAGCATTTGGGCCCGCGTGCGGTGCGCAATGTCTCGGCCGTGGCGCGGCGCGTGCATTCTGCTTTTGAAATTGATCCTTGGACTGCGGCGAAAATCGCTGATATAGGCGATGTGCCTTTTCCGCGGGCCAATGATAACGAAGATTGTATCGAGCGGATTACAGCATTTTATCAAAATATTGCAAAAGCTGGCGCGCGGCCTGTCTCAATTGGCGGCGATCATTCGATCACTGGGGGCATTGTGCAGGCGCTTGGCGGCAGTGAGTTGGCGGGCGGGCAGCCGGTCAGCTTTTTGCATTTGGATGCGCATACGGATGTATTCACTAAGGTGGATCATTTCTTGGGCGCGCAGAAATCGGCCGCGCATTGGGGGGCTTACTTGGCGGATCAGGGCAAAGTGGACCCAAGCCGATCGATGCAGATCGGGCTGCGCGGGCATCCGCGTACGCTTGATTGGCTGCAACCCTCTTATGAATATGGATATAATATCGTGACCATGCGCGAATTTCGTGCGCGGGGCCTGCAAGATGTTGTGGCGCAAACGCGCAATATCTTGAGGGACCGACCGGTCTATATTACATTTGATCTAGACTGCTTGGATCCGACCATTGCGCCTGGAGTGTCAAATATTGAAGCCAGCGAAAAGGGCTTTGACATTGATGAGGCGATGGGGCTTTTGCGCGCCGCCCGGGGGTTAAACATTATTGGCGGCGATGTTGTCTGCATGATGCCAACCAAAGACAACCCGAATAATATTACAGCGCTTACGGCATCCGCTGTGATGTTTGAAATGATTTCAATGATCGCTGAAAATATAAGTAGGAGCGCAGCATGACGCAGCAGCCAGATCCATTTTTTCAACCGGTTTCCGCCATGGAACTGGCCCGGTTTGCCGGGGTTCCAACCTTTATGCGATTGCCAGAATTGAGCCCGGATCACGCTCGGTTTTCAGATGTGGATCTGGGTATATTGGGTGTGCCTTGGGATGGGGGCACAACGAATAGGCCGGGAGCGCGCCACGGTCCGCGCCAGTTGCGGGACCTGTCAACCATGATCCGCGCTATGAACCCTGTCACGGGGGTTGCGCCTTTCGCCAGCGTTAATTGCGCCGATATGGGAGATGTGCCACCCAACCCGGTTGATATTCAAGACAGCCTGAACCGAGTGGCTGATTTTGTAAGCGCCATGACAGTTCAAAACATCGTGCCCATGACGGCCGGAGGTGATCATCTGGTCACCCTGCCAATTTTGCGTGCTTTGGCAAAAACCGCGCCTCTAGGGCTGATCCAATTTGATAGCCACACAGATCTGTTCGACAGTTATTTTGGCGGCCAGAAATTTACCCATGGCACGCCATTTCGCCGCGCAATCGAAGAGGGTTTGGTTGACCCAACGCGATTTGTGCAAGTGGGAATTCGCGGCACCGCGTATAATCTAGAGGATGTTGAATGGGGTCTTGCGCAAGGCATTCGGATCATTCGGGTTGAAGAATTATTCGAAAGAGGAATTGCCCATGTGATGGCAGAAGTGCGGGAAATCGTGGGCAAACAGCCTACCTATTGCACTTATGATATTGATTTTGTTGACCCAACATTTGCGCCAGGCACTGGCACACCTGAAATTGGCGGCCCGAACAGCTTTCAAGCCCAACAGGTGATCCGCGAGCTTGCCGGCGTTAATTTAATTGGCGCTGACCTTGTTGAAGTCTCGCCACCTTTGGACGCTGCGGGCGGCACTGCTTGGCTGGGGGTTTCTTTGATGTTTGAGTTGATCTGCATGCTGGCAAAATCTATCCAAGCCAGATAGTGCTTTTCTGCCGCGTCGCAGGTATTCAGCTCCTTGTGCTGAGGATGTTTCATGCCCTTTATAAGCTCTTTCAAAGCCTCCTCTGAAGCTTTTTAACCCTCTTCGGTTTGCAGCGATTAAATAATCAAAGCAATTTGACCAATCCTAGGGCGTAGCCGCTGGGTAGGCAATCACGCAGCGCGCGTTCTTCTCAGAAGCGCATAAGGATTGCTGATGCGATATTGGCGATATGGTGGAAGTTTAAACCCGCCGCATAGGCTGGATCATGGTTTATTTCGCGGTATAGCCACCATCGACCATGAGAACCTGCCCCGTCACATAGGCAGAGGCCCGTGAGCATAGAAACAAAAGAGGACCGTCTATGTCTGACAAATCTCCATTACGGCCTATGCAGGTTTGGACGGCATTGCGAGCAGCGCGCTCTGCATCCGCAAAAACCGGCCCCGTAAGCTCGGTTGGAAAGAATCCGGGCCCAATCGCATTGGTGTTAATCCCGAAGCCCGACCAAGCTTCTGCCATCGCGCGCGTCAATTGTGCAATGCCGGCTTTCGAAGCGCCGTAGCTGACACCGCCGGGAAATGCGCGCGCGGTTTGAAGCGATGCGAAATTTACAATCCGACCCCAGCCTTTGGCTTTCATATTCGGCACAAGCGCCTGACTTAGAAAAAACGGTGTGGCAAGATTGAGGTTGAGCGTTATATCCCAGCCTTCATCGGTTACGCTATCAGCGGATTCGCGAGTGTTTATTCCAGCTGCATGAACTATAATATCGGGCGCGCCAAATGGAATGGCGATTTGAGCGGCGATTTCCTTTATCTGGCTACGCTCAGAAAGGTCAGCGGACAGGGTGGCGGCTTTGGGTCCGATACGCTCGGCCCAATCTGAAAGCGCTTCAGCGCGCCGCGCCACGCCAATAACCTGCGCGCCAGCAGCGGCCAAAGCGGAGGCTGCCTGTTTTCCGAGGCCAGAACTGGCCCCGGTGACGCAGGCAATGCGCCCAGACAAATCAAAAAGCGTGTTCGGATCAGACATTCGCGCTCAGATCAAAGTTTTCCCATGGAAAATATTTGGCATTCCGCAGGTCAACAGCATGGGTGTGACCTTCCATACATTCTAGCCGAGAAATTCGCGCTATGGCTTGCGCAACACTTTTCGAGCCCCCGTGCGCGGCCTGCTGCCACGTGACGATTTTCATATATTTATGCACCGATAATCCTCCATTAAAAGCGGCCTTGCTCGATGATAGCAGCGCATAATTGCTGCCTCAGACGTTATCGCCACAAGAGACGGTTGTGTCTAGCCCCCTTTGCGGTTTTAGCGGGTTTAAGCAGCCACGACTAAAAAGCTTGTGGTTAAAGAATATGCCGGGTGCGCCGTGCCTTTGGTGCGGGTCGACGCGTTTAGTGCATTTTTGTTTGATCGATAAAACAACTTGTAAATCGGCCCCGACACCCCCTAGTTTTAATAGACTAAATTGGAGGTCTTTTTTCTTGGCGCAGCATTCAGTTCGTTTGGGTGTAGATATTGGTGGAACTTTTACAGATGTGGTGCTGGAGGTTGGCACCGCTGTGTTTTCCGCCAAGATTTTAACCACCTATACAGCACCTGAAGAGGCAATTATAGCAGGCCTCCAGCAAGTTTGTGACAAAGCAGGCGTTGCGCCTGTCCAAATTGAGCAGGTCATTCACGGCACGACTTTGGCAACCAATGCGTTGATTGAGCGGCGAGGTGCAAAAACGGCTTTGATTACGAGCGAAGGGTTTCGAGACGTGATTGAAATGCGCACGGAATCACGGTTTGAGCAATATGATTTAAATCTGATTTTGCCCGAGCCGCTTTTGCCGCGCCAAAGGCGCTACACGGTTCCGGGCCGGATGGATGCCAATGGGGCTGAAATTATGGCTCTTAGCCGCGCCGATATAGAACCGGTTATCGCCCAAATTGCGGCGGCAGGGTATGAGAGCGTTGCGGTGGGATTGATCCATTCTTATTTGAACGATCGCCATGAAAAAATGGTGGCTGAGCTATTATCAGAGCGTTTGCCGCATGTGATGGTTTCACTCTCCTCTGAGGTGTCGCCACAGATGCGCGAATATGAGCGGTTCAATACTGTGGTTGCGAATGCATATATCAAACCTTTGATGAAATCATATTTAGATCGCTTAAGGGATCGGTTGCGGTCTGAATCGGTGGAATGTGACGTTTTTCTGATGCATTCTGGGGGCGGTATCATTTCGCTTGAAAGCGCTGCTGAATTTCCTGTGCGCCTGGTGGAGTCGGGCCCTGCAGGGGGCGCGGTTTTTGCGGCCCATATCGCGGCGCGCCACGGATTAAAAAATGTTATATCTTTCGATATGGGTGGCACCACCGCCAAAATTTGTTTGATCAAAGACCAAACGCCCAAAACCAGCCGGGTTTTTGAAGTTGCGAGAAGCTACCGATTTAAAAAAGGATCGGGCATGCCGATTTCGATACCGGTCATTGATATGGTTGAAATCGGTGCCGGGGGGGGATCGCTGGCGCATGTTGATGCGCTGCGTCAAATCCGGGTTGGGCCGCAAAGCGCTGGCTCTGAGCCGGGGCCGGCATGTTTTGGCAAAGGCGGAGAAAAGCCGGCCGTTACCGATGCGGACCTGCTTTTGGGCAAGCTGGATCCAGACCGCTTTGCTGGCGGATCTTTACCGCTTGATGGCGCAGAGGCGCAAAAGGTAATGGGCAATGTTTTGGGCGCACCTTTAAATATGCCCGCGATCACTGCGGCGTTTGGGTTGGCTGAAGTGGTTGATGAAAATATGGCGAATGCGGCGCGGGTACACGCGGTGGAAACGGGCGAAGATCTCTCTGGCTATACGATGATCGCTTTTGGCGGGGCTGCACCTTTGCACGCGGGTCGTCTTTGCGAAAAACTGGGCATTCGCCGGGCCTTGGTGCCGCCGGGCGCGGGGGTTGGCTCGGCAATTGGGTTTTTACGCGCGCCCTTCAGCTTTGAAGCAACGCGCTCTGTCTATATGAAGCTTGCGCAGTTTGACTCCCAAAGAATCAAAACGCTGTTGGATGAATTGCAAATGGAGGCGGCTGGATTTGTTGCCCGCTGTACCTCTGACAGCCCGATCGTTTTGGAATTTAAAGCCTATATGCGTTACTCAGGCCAAGGTTGGGAAATTCCGATTGGTTTAGACGCGGATTGCGCTAAGGCGCCTGACGCAGCCGTTTTTGAGAGCCGCTTTACCGATGAATATGCCAAATTATTTGGGCGCCCAGTCGCCGGGCTGGATATTGAAGTGACGGTTTGGTCGGTGAACGCGGCCACGGCGCCTGATGCCGTGGCGCGGGTGCCGGAAAGTGCCGCGCGCATTCACGCGATAGCCCCTACAAGCCGCAGTCTTTTTGAACCCGCGGTGGAAGTGTTTGTGGAAGCGGCGGAAATACCGCGTGCTCATTTGCGCTGCGAAGATATGATTGCTGGGCCCGCCGCAATAACCGAAGATGAAACAACGATTATTGTGCCCTCAAGCTGCGTTGCCACATGCCTAGCAGATGGCTGTATCGATCTGCGTTTGAAAGGAGCCAGCGATGCTTAAATCTGATGTGGCCTATCAAATTATGTGGAACCGTTTGATTTCGGTCGTTGAAGAGCAAGCGCAAGCGCTTATACGCACCGCTTTTTCAACCTCTGTGCGCGAGGCGGGGGATTTGTCGGCCGGGGTCTATGATCAGCACGGGCGGATGCTTGCCCAAGCGGTGACGGGCACGCCGGGGCATGTCAATGCAATGGCAGATGCCGTGGCGCATTTTATACGGCGTATCGGGCCGGATAATATTTATGAAGGCGATATCTATATTACCAATGACCCATGGGAGGGTACGGGCCATCTGCATGATATAACCATGGTATCACCTTCTTTTTTAAGCGGAAATTTGGTGGGTTTTTTCGCCTGTACAGCCCATGTTGTTGATATTGGTGGGCGAGGGTTCGGTGCAGACGCTGCCAGCGTTTACGAAGAAGGCCTCTACCTGCCGATACTCAAATTTGCCGAGAGAGGCGTTATTGATCAAACGCTGATACGCATTATTCGTGGAAACGTACGGCAACCGGATCAGTTGATTGGTGATATCTATGCTTTGGCAAGCTGTAATGAAATTGGGCATCGCCGCTTGGTCGATATGATGCAGGAATTTGATCTTACGGATCTGACGGGCATCGCACAATTTATCCTTGATCATTCGCGCCGCGCAACGCTTGAGGCGATTGCCGCGCTGCCGCGCCAGACGGCGCAGGGTGCCCTAACGATCGATGGCTTTGATACTCCAATAACGATAAAGGCCAAGATTACCATTCAAGAAGATCGCATTGTCACCGATTTTGCAGGAAGCTCGCCGGTCGATAAAAAAGGCATTAATTGCCCCCTTGTTTATACAAAAGCCTACGCCTGTTATGCGCTGAAAGTCGCGATTGCGCCCGAGATTCCGAATAATGCAGCATCGCTTGCGCCGTTTGAGGTGCGGGCAACTGAAAACTCGATCGTGCACGCGGCGCATCCAGCGCCCGTAGCCTTGCGCCATATTATTGGTCATTTTGTGCCTGATGCTGTGTTTAATGCATTTGATCAGATTGTGCCGGGCGTGGTGCCAGCCGAAGGGGCGGGGTGTTTGTGCAATTTTCAGATGTCATTGCGCGCGCGCCCCGATCTTGACGCTGAAGCGGGTAGGGCGCGGTTTGAGGTTCTGACGTTCAATTCGGGTGGTTCGGGCGCGCGCCCCAATCATGATGGATTGAATGCTACAGCCTTTCCCTCTGGTGTGATGACAATGCCCGTTGAGTCCACAGAACATGCGGGCCCAGTGATCATTTGGCGTAAAGAGCTGCGGCCCGATTCCGGCGGTGCGGGCAAACACCGCGGTGGCTTGGGGCAATATATGGAAGTGGGCGCGCGCAACGGGTATGAGTTTGACCTTCAGGCCATGCTGGATCGGGTAAACCACCCTGCCTTAGGCAGACGGGGGGCTGCAGCGGGTGCAAAAACCAGCATTGCTCAGGATGATGGCGCTGTTATGCAGGGAAAAGGCAAGCAATTTGTGGCCCATGATCGGCGCGTATTGATGGCATTTCCGGGCGGTGGTGGCTATGGCGATCCGAAAGATCGCCCGCGTGCTTTGGTGAAAAGAGATCTTGCGCGTGGCTATATTTCAGCGTCAAGTGCAGAAACGCTTTATGGCTTGAGCAAGGCGGATATCGCCGCTGTCAAAGCCTTGGTGCAGGAAGGCAAAGAGCCATGAACACGCTGCATCCACCCCAAAACGTAACCTATGATATTGTAATCGTAGGTGGGGCTATTATGGGCGCTTCCGCGGCATGGTTTTTGTCGGATGACGCCGATTTCACGGGTTCGGTTTTGGTAGTCGAAAAAGATACAAGCTATGAGTTTTCATCCACGATGAAGAGTAATTCTTGCATTCGTCAGCAATTTTCAAGCCCGCTCAACGTGCGTATTTCCCAATTCGGTGCAGATTTTATTCAAAACCTGCCCAGTTACATGAAGGGCGATCCGCGCGCTCCAAAGTTAAAGATCAACAGCTTTGGCTATCTATATTTGGCGAATACCCTTTCCGGCGCTGCTGTTTTGCGCGAAAATCAAGCGGTTCAAATTGCCTGCGGTGCGGCAACGCAGCTTATGACGCCCGCGCAGATTAAAGCAGCTTATCCCTTTTACAAACTCGATGATATTGTTCTGGGTTCCATCAATCTTATCGATGAAGGCTATTGGGATGGTGTTGCGGTGTTTGATTGCTGGCGCAGATCGGCGCGCGATCGGGGCGTTGAATTTATTCAAAACGAAGTGGTCGGGATGAGCAAAAATGCAGCAGGCACCCGCGTAGAGAGCGTGACGTTAAAAACCGGTGAGGTGATATCATGCGGGCAAGTGTTGAACGCATCCGGGCCCCGCGCGATAGAAACCGCAAAAATGGCTGGGGCGCAGATTCCCGTGGAACCGCGCAAAAGATATAGTTGGATATTTTCAGCGCAAAAACCTTTGGATCAACCGCTGCCGCTGACTATCGATCCCTCTGGGGTTCATATGCGCGATAATGGCGGGGGAACCTATCTTTGCGGTGGGCGTTCATTTCATGATCAAGCGGTAGAATATGATGATTTTGACATGGATCATTCGCTTTGGGAGGCCCATATTTGGCCTATTTTAGCGGCGCGTATTCCCCAGTTTGATGCGATAAAAATTCAATCAGAATGGGCCGGGCATTACGCGTATAATTGCTTCGATCAGAATGCGATTATAGGGCCCCATACGGTTGTAGAAAATTTCTTTTTTATAAATGGGTTTTCTGGTCACGGGTTGCAGCAATCTCCGGCGATGGGGCGGGCAATCGCTGAAATTATGGTCCATGGCGCCTATCAAACGCTTGATTTGACTGCTTTCGGATTTGACCGATTTGCCGCGAACCGCCCAATTTTGGAAAAAGCTGTTATCTAATAAACCTGCGGTAAAGCGGGTTGCCAGGTTAGTTTACCAAACTTGTATTTTGTATTTTTGGGGAGGTTTGTTTCCTTGGCTTCTTTTGCTGTAATTGATTGTGAAACCGGTGCGCGCAGATTACTGTTTTATAAAATCCAAGCTGAATTGAAATAAAGGGCGAGTGAAATGAAAAAGCTAGTTTTAACGGGGGCAGCGGGGCGCCTTGGATCTTACCTGCGCGAGCCATTATCAAAAATGTGCGATGAGTTGGTTTCAACTGATTTGGTGGATGATATTGGCAATCTCTACCCTGGTGAAATCTATGCGCAAGGGGATTTGGCCAGCTTAGATGATATGATGCGTATTTTGCAGGGCGCCGATATGGTGATCCATATGGGTGCATTTGTCGATGAGGGGCCCTTTGAAAAACTATTGGGCCCAAACTTTATCGGGGCTTATAATATTTGGGAGGCAGCCTATCAAAACGGGCTAAAAAGAGTGGTTTATGCCAGCTCCATTCACGCGGTCGGAATGCACCCTATTACGGAAACTCTCGATGCCGATAGCCGGCATCGCCCAGATACGTTTTACGGCTTGGCAAAATGTTTCGCAGAAGATCTAGGCTCAATGTATTGGGATAAGCGGGGGCTTGAAAGCGTGCATATGCGTATTTTATCTTGTGCTCAGGTCACCAGCGCGCGCGCGCTTGGAACTTGGTTATCCTATGATGATCTGATCCAACTGACCAAGCGCTGTATCGATACACCTGTCACAGGTTTTGCCGTTGTGTATGGTGTTTCAAACAATGACCGCGCTGCCGTCGATAATAGCAAAGCGTCCTTTCTCGGCTTTCGTCCAAAAGATAATGCAGAGCAATTCGCCGAAAAGATATTGGCTGAAACCGATGTCTTGGACAGTCAAGATCCGGGTCATATGTGCCATGGTGGCCCTTTTGCTAAGGTTGATCTTGGCGAAAGTGGTCTGGCCACAATGACGATTATTGACGATAAGAAGGTCATTTAAGCGGCTGTCGGTCTTCCATTTTTTCTCTGTCCTCGATTGATAACTTAACGTAACTTTTAGGTCGTTTTGAGCCTGTGATCTGATTTGCCTTAAATAGTTTTGACAACAGCCCTGCCGTCAAATCGAGGTTGTACGAGGTTTTCAAACCATCATTTTCGACGCCGTTTTAACGGCGCCATCCCTGGTTTCTCTTTGGTTTTAGCCTCCCGCCACATCGTGTAAAGACCGGCGGCTACCACTAAGCCAGCGCCCGCCAATGCCAAATGCGTTGGCCAATCGCCATAGACCAAAAAGCCGAATAAGAGCGCCCATAAGAGGCCCGTATAGCGAAAGGGCGCGACAAAGGATAACTCGCCCACCCGAGCCGCTAAAACGCTGAAAAAATACGCTGCGCAAATGAGCAGAGAGCAAGCAACCAAATACCATGTCTGCATCCGCTCTACTGGCACCCATTCGATATAAAGCATTGAAATTGAGGCATAAATAAAAACGCTGAGCGCGGCAAAAAAGGTAATCATAAGGCTGGGAATATGGGCGCTCATGGAGCGGGTCACGAGCTCTCGCAAGGTAATAAACAAAACCGCGATCAACGCGTAGTAGGAATAATTGCTAAACCCCTCAGCGCCAGGGCGTACAATCATAAGCATACCCAAAAACCCGATACCGATGGCAATCATGCGCCGCCACCCCAACAATTCGTGTAAAAACAGTGCAGCACCAAGGGCAACCGTGAGGGGCAGCAATTGTAAAATAGCCGTGGCATTCGCAATCGGCATATTGATCAGGGCATTCAAGAAAAAATAAGTTGCGCAAACGTCTGCGGCGCAGCGCAAAGCGATTAAGCCCCAGTCTTTTCGGGCGTATCTTATCGTCCAAGCTCGATAAAATTGGCACAATCCCGCAATCATCAACAGCGCCACAGCGCCGCGCAGCATTAAAATTTGTGACAGCGGCAACTGAGCCCCAAGCAGTTTGACAAACAGATCATTGGTGGTGAAAGCCGCCATGCTCAACACCATCAACATGGCACCTTTTATATTCTCTGTCTTTCTTTCGGGCATAGTGCATTCCTATGAAGCAAACCGCTGCTTCAAATCTGTAGGATCAGTTTGTGCAATAGGCGAGCTTAAACTGAACGCTTAGGGTTTTTTAAAATATGGCAGCAAATTAAATTTTTACTTTGATAGACTTATCAGAGCTGTGGGCGGATCCGGTATTTCTTTGTTCTGTTAAAGATGAAGTGCCAAAGATCATCAGCGCAGGCCCATCTTTCGCGAGCGGTGTTTGAGGTCAGATAAGGCTTGATCCTTCATCTGATAGGCGCTCAGCGCGTGGGCAATGTGCTGCGGGATGGGAACGCCACGCGGGCAGGGCTTTTGTTGCACGTGCATTTCGATTAATTCGCACAGCGCCACGGTGTTTTGTGCGCAGATCATTTCAGCATAGAGATGAAACAATTTATCCGTTTGCGATATGAGATGGATGTTTACTACAAGCGCATCCGCGTCTTTTACCTCTTTCAAAAAATATTTATGCTCTTCAACCAAATAGATCGTGCAGCCTGTTGCCTGGCGATACGCGCGGTCAAAGCCCACTTCATCTTGCAGTGCATCTACCCCATGGCTAAACACCAGGCCATAATATGCATCTTGCATATGCCCATTATAATCGATCCAATCTGAGTGAACCTTTGTATGATACGTAAACGCCATCTGAAATCTCTACCTTTTCTGTATCTAGATCATCATTTTGGGCGCGTTTGAACCTATTTTATGATGGGATGGTGTTGCGTAAAAGTCAGGGGCAAGGCGGTTGGCGCGGCTCTGCGTTAAAAAGGCCGCGCCTGCGCATAAATATCGCAGATCAATATTTACAGGGCATGTGCTGGCATCTGATCGTTTTGGTCTGCGCGCTTGGGGCTGCTTGCCGTGCCGGGGCTGTGCGCTCAGGGCTTTGGGCTTGAAAGAATTGTAAAAATGGCTTTGGGTATAACCAGAAGTTACGTGTAGTTGCTGCCGCTAATGAATGGCGAAACAAGGCGCGGTTTAAAAACTGGCATAGGGCGGTATATGCAGCAAGCTGATGATTATATAAAAGAAGTTGAGGCGCTTGCCGATTTATTGAGCGGCCAGCCGGATGATGTTTTCCAATTGGAAACCTTGTTTAAATCTTGGACGGTCAATGACGTGATCGGTCATCTTCATATGTTTGATCTCGCCGCGCTCGCCGCATTGGAAAGTGACGCGGCCTTTGACGCTTTTTTTGCCCCAATTCAAACGAATTTGAACCAAGGTTTAACGTTGTTGCAATGTCAATATCCGTTTCTAGGAGCGTTAAGCGGGATCGGATTATTTCAAAAATGGCACGCCACGGCGCAGGTGGTCAGAGCGGCCTATCGCTCGGCAGACCCGAAGCAAAGGGTGAAATGGGCTGGGCCAGAAATGAGCGCATTATCCTGCATAACGGCTCGGCAAATGGAAACTTGGGCGCATGGACAGGCGGTTTTTGACGTGTTGGGCAGGCCACGCCAAGCGCATGATCGGATCCGTAATATTTGCCATTTAGGCGCGGTAACGTTTGCGTGGACGTTTCAAAACAGAGGTTTGCCGGTGCCAGACGAGGCTCCATATGTGTGCCTTACTGCGCCATCAGGCTCGGTTTGGACGTGGAATTCTCCAAGCGAAACCCAATATGTGAAGGGCAAGGCGGTGGACTTCGCGCAAGTCGTAACGCAAGTGCGCAACATCGAAGATACAGATTTGCAGTTTGTCGGCGCTAACGCGATAACTTGGATGGAACTTGCCCAATGTTTTGCGGGCAAGCCAGAAACGCCACCTGCCAAGAATACGCGTTATATGCGCAGACTCTAATCATTATTCACGTCGCACCTACGTTAATCACGGCAGTCAAATCGACATAAAAATTTTAATTTAAGATATTTATGCGTGTCGTGAAGTTCGGCGCAATGGCTTGATGATCGCGCGTTTTTAAGATTTTTAGAGGTTAAAAAGCACCACAGGCATAGGCCACCTGAAAATTTAAAGATAAATTTTCCACTCAAATAAAAAATGGAGTTTTGTGATAAATTTTGTTGTTTTGGGATTTTTATCGACATAAGCTGATCCAATTAAATTAATATGGGAGGCTTGAATGACTATAACAACAAAACTGTCAGCGCTTACGGTGGCAACAACGTTTCTTGTCGGAGCTGCGGTAAGCCAAGCAATGGCGGAAGATTGCTACAGAGGCACTTTAGATGCCGCTTATTGTGATAGAAATATGGATCAAGTGGCGGATTTGCCCCTAGATGAAAAAGACTGGGTTGATCCTAAAACCATTATTTTCACTTATACACCGGTAGAAGATCCGGCGGTATATGCTAATATCTGGACGCCCTTTATTAAGCATCTTGAAGCTTACACGGATAGAAAAGTTGTGTTCTTCCCCGTGGAATCAAATGCAGCACAATTAGAGGCCATGCGCTCTGGTCGTTTGCATGTGGCAGGCTTTAATACCGGCTCTAACCCGATTGCGGTCAGCTGTGCAGGCTTTGTTCCATTTGCGATGCACGCGAAAGATGATGGCTCGTACGGGTATGAGATGGAAATTATTGTGCATGCGGATAGCGAAATTAAATCGCCATCTGAAATTAAGGGTCGCACAATGGCCTTTACATCGCCAACCTCCAACTCCGGCTTCAAAGCACCTTCCGCGATCTTGAAAGGTGAATTTGATTTAATCGCTGATCGGGATTTCACACCCACATATTCGGGCAAGCATGATAATTCGATCTTGGGTGTGTATAATGGTGATTATGAAATAGCTGCGGTTGCGAACTCTGTGTTGCAACGTATGGTGCGCCGAGGCGTTATCGAAGCCGATAAAATCAGAACGGTTTATCAATCACCAACTTTCCCAACTACAGGTTATGGGCATGCACATAATTTGCACCCAGAGTTGGTTGGAAAAATCAAATCAGCATTTTTCACGTTCGATTTTGACTCAGATCCGGTTTACAAAAAAGAATTTGCGAAAGCCGACCGTTTTGTCGGTATTCGGCATAAAAATGACTGGGCTGTGATCCGCCAAATCGATGCAGCGAATGGCGTAAGCTACGACTGTAAATAAATATTGAGCCGAGCCAGGTTAAGTTAGAACCTGGCTCGCTTTTTTTGACTTATAAAGACAGAGAGATAGAATGCTTCAATTAAGTGATTTAAAGAAACGCTATGATACAGGTGATTATGCACTTAAAGGTGTTACTCTTGATGTTCCGCAAGGGCAGGTACTGGCCCTGATTGGTCCCTCTGGGGCTGGTAAATCAACGCTTATCCGCTGCGTCAATCGGTTGGTTGAACCAAGTTCGGGCAGCGTAAAGCTGAAAGATTTAGAATTAACGCGGCTGTCGTCTACAGCGCTGCGGCGCGCACGCCGTAAAATGGGTATGATTTTTCAGGAATATGCGCTTGTTGAACGGCTCACCGTAATGGAAAATGTTCTCTCTGGCCGTCTGGGCTATGTGGGTTTTTGGCGGAGCTATTTCCGAAAATTCTCAAGCGCCGATATTCAGGAAGCGTATCGTTTGCTCGATCGCGTAGGGCTTAAGCATATGGCCGATAAACGCGCGGATGAGCTTTCCGGTGGGCAAAGACAGCGGGTGGGTATTTGCCGTGCCTTGATTCAAGATCCTGATGTATTGCTTGTGGATGAGCCCACAGCCAGCCTTGATCCAAAAACATCGCGTCAAATCATGCGGCTAATACAGGAACTGTGCCAAGAGCGCGGGCTGACGGCGATCATTAACATACATGACGTGTTTTTGGCGCAAATGTTCTCGCAACGTGTGGTTGGGCTCGAACTTGGCGCAGTTGTTTATGATGGCCCGCCGGATGGTTTGTCGCCCGAGGTGCTGACGCGCATCTACGGTGAGGAAGATTGGTCTGCCACCATCAAGGCGAGCGAAGACGACCATGATGATGACGATACAACAGAAGAGTTTTGAAAATGAAAAACACTTCGCAAAATACGGCCTATCCGAGTGCTTGGAAAAAAGCCCCATTCATCGAAAATGATTTTTTACGGTGGTTGCTTTTTCTCGGCGTAGCAATTTATTTGGCAGCGGCTCTGGGCACGATGGATATCGATATCGAACGTATCAAAGAAGGCTTGCCGCGCGCGAAACGCTTCTTAGATTCGTTCTTCCCTCCTAATTTTGCCGATAACCGGGGCGTCGTTTGGGAAGGGATTGCCGAAAGCATTTGGATGGCAATTATTTCCACGGTTGCGGGAATCGCGCTATCCATACCGGTTGGTCTTGGCGCTGCTCGGAACTTGGCACCGGCTTGGGTGTACTTATTCTGCCGAGGCATCATCGCAGGCTCGCGAACCTTTCCCGAAATTATCTTGGCGATTTTCGCGGTGAAGCTATTTGGCTTTGGGCCTTTTGCGGGTTTCGTCGCTCTGGCTTTGGGAACGATTGGATTTTACGCAAAACTGCTTGCCGAAGATATCGAGAATTGCAGTGCATCTCAGGCCGAGGCGGTCAAAGCCACTGGCGCGAATTGGTTTCAATGGGTAAATTATTCCATTCAGCCACAAGTGATGCCCCGAATGATCGGCCTATCGATTTATCGGTTAGACATCAATTTCCGCGAATCAGCCGTTGTCGGCATCGTCGGAGGAGGCGGTATTGGCGCCACTTTGAACACAGCCTTCTCTCGGTATGAGTTCGACACGGCTGCCGCAATTCTATTGATCATAATCTTGATCGTAATGGGATTGGAATATTCCTCAAGCTTTATGAGAAAGTGGGTGCAATAATGCCTTCATATCAAACCAGCGTCGGTGAATCCTGGAAGCACCGCACCACTAAAGAGCAGTGGATCCGGTGGTTCTTTTGGCTGGTCAGCTTAGCCATTATTGCCTATTCGTGGCAGATGATTTCGGAAAAAACCATTTGGTTTTTTGTTACGGATGCGCCGGGGCAAGGTGCGGATATGGTCGCGCGTATGATTCCACCCAAATGGTCTTATCTCGATCAATTGTGGAAACCCGTCTGGGATACGCTTAATATTGCAACATTGGGCACTGTCATTGCGATGGTCATCGCAGGCCCCGTCGCGTTTGCAGCAGCGCGAAATACCACACCGCATATTATCGTGCGAACGATTGCGCTTTTTATCATCGTTTCTTCAAGATCAGTAAACTCATTGATCTGGGCGCTTATCTTGGTGTTCATCCTTGGGCCAGGCGTGCTGGCCGGAACGATTGCAATTGGCTTACGATCGGTCGGATTTTGCGCCAAATTGATTTATGAATCGATTGAAGAAATTGATCATACGCAAGTTGAGGCAATCGAGGCCACTGGCGCTAATAAAGCGCAGCAAATGATCTTTGGGATTTTACCGCAAGTGCTGCCGACCATTGCAGGCGTTGCAATTTACCGCTGGGACATCAATATTCGCGAGTCAACTATTTTAGGACTGGTTGGAGCCGGTGGCATCGGCTTGCAATTGAACGGATCGCTGAACACGCTGGCCTGGACGCAAGTTTCGATGATCCTCATCGTGATTCTGATCACCGTGTTTATTTCTGAATGGGTGTCTGCAAAGGTGCGCGGTGCGATCATTTAAAATGCAAAGCAAGGTCGGTAAATTACAGCATGGATAATATTCCAAGCCGGGCCTTTGATGCCGACTTAAACTGGCGAAGAGGGGTTGAGCTTCTTTCCGAGGCGTGATCAACAAATAAAATAATAAAAGGGGGTAATCCATCGTGGTACGAAGGGTTGCCCTTTTTTATAAACCGTATCCCAATCAAGGCTTCCATCGGCTTAGCTCACCACACCTTTGCGTTCAGTTAAAAAGTTTCGGCTGCCTGCACTTTTATTAAGAGCTTTTTCAAGGAGTTTATTGATGAGAGTTGCCCATTCATTATTTGAATAAAAAAAATTAAGTAAGTAATAAAAATTTATAAAAAACATTTCTATTGAAATAAAATTACTTTGAAATAGTTAAATTTGTCAGAAACCGGCTTTCGGGTCGTTTTTGGGGATATGTTTAGGTTTTTGGCGGGGTGACAGGCCCTGCTGTAAACGAATAGGAGTTTTAAAAAATGAGACTAGACTTGAAGAGCCTCTTTACACCTTTGTTGGCAGCGTCTTTGACTTTGGCGACAGGTTTGCCTGCATTGGCCGGCGATTGGAAACCACAAAAGCCAGTTGAAATGGTTATTATGGCAGGTCAGGGTGGGGGTGCCGATCGGCTTGCGCGACTGTTTCAAAGCATCATTCAAAAGGAAAACTTAGCAGATATGCCCGTTTTGCCAGTGAATAAAGGCGGCGGATCTGGCGCGGAAGCGCTGCGGTATCTGAAAGACAAAGCCGGTGATAATCATGTGATTATGGCCACGCTAAACAGTTATTACACCACGCCCTTGCGGACAGATATTGGGGTGAATATTGAAGAGTTTACCCCGATAGCGCGGATGGCGCTGGATACGTTTGTGCTTTGGGTCCACGCAGATACGGGCATCACCACGATCGAAGAATATGTTGCCGCGGTGAAAGCCGAAGGTGGCGCTTGGAAAATGGGTGGCACGGGAACTGGACAGGAAGACAGCCTGGTGACAGCTATGCTGGAAGAAGAGTTCGATATCTCGGTGACTTATGTTCCCTTCAAAGGGGGCGGAGCGGTAGCAAAGAGTCTTGTTGGCGGGGTCATAAACTCGTCTGTGAACAACCCCTCTGAGGCTTTGGGTTTTTACAAAGCGGGAAAACTTGTGCCGATCGCGGCCTTCACGCCAAACCGGATTGATGTGTTTCCGGAAACACCGACCATGCGCGAATTGGGTCATGATTTGGTATATTGGATGCAACGCTCTTTCGTGGCGCCCAAAGATATGGCCCCAGACGCAGTGGATTATTATACAGCTATGTTTGAAAAATTGGCGGCCTCTTCTGAATGGCAGACCTACACAAAAGAAAAAGCTTTGATGGCAGATTTCCTAACGGGAGACGCGTTGCAGTCTTATTTCTTGGATGAACGTGCCAAACATGCGCAATTGTTAAACGTTTCAAACTGATCGGTTTTGAACGGAATTTAAAAAACCAGGCGGTCGCGATTGCGCGGCCGTCATATTAATATAAGGGCGCTCAAATGTTGCTTGCTGATCGTGTCATCGCGTGTTTTCTAATATTTTTATCGCTATATTTTATGTGGTATGCCAGCGAGTTGCCCATCGGATGGAATGGTATGACGGGTGGTCCGGGTGGCGGGGCGTTTGGGTTTTGGCTTTCAGCCATTATGATGCTGGCATCGTTAGGTATTTTACGCCGGAGTTATAAATCAAAATCGGAAAGCGAAGGTTCGTTTTTTGATCCCGAAATGCTGCGATCTGTGGTTATCGTAACGCTGGCCTTGGTAATAACCGTGGCGCTTTTGCCTTGGCTTGGGGCCTATATAGCGCTTCCCGCTTTTACCTTGTGGTATTTGCGTTTTTTTGGCGGGCATGGATGGGGGCTAAGCCTTTTTATGGCCATCGCCAGCGCCGTCTTCTTTTTCTTTTTCTTTGAGGTGACGCTCAGAATTCTTTTGCCTAAAGGCATCACAGAGTCTGTCTTTATCCCGCTTTACGCGCAGTTTTTCTAAAGGAACCCAAGATGGATTTACTAAACCAATTGGCGAATGGCTTTGCGATTTCTTTGCAACCTTTAAACCTGGTGATCGTGTTCATTGGTGTTTTTGCAGGTTTATTTATCGGGGCTATGCCGGGGCTTGGATCGGTGAATGGTGTTGCGATTGTGCTACCTTTAACCTTTATCGTGCCTCCATCCTCGGCCATTATTTTGCTTGCAGCGATTTATTATGGCGCGATGTATGGCGGCGCAGTAAGCTCTATTTTGCTTGGTATTCCTGGCGCATCAACCGCCGTGGCAACCACGTTTGATGGCCGGCCAATGGCGCAACAGGGCAAAGCCGGGCTGGCGCTGTTAACGGCGGCGGCCGCCTCTTTTATTGGCGGAACAATTTCGATCATCTTATTTACACTTTTCGCAGAACCGTTGGCGGATCTGGCATTGGCCTTTGGACCAGCAGAAGAATTTACCCTGGTTTTGTTGGCCTTCACCACATTTGTTGGGCTGGGCGGTGATGATGTCTATAAAACGATCATTATGATCTGTTTAGGTTTGATTTTATCAACGGTTGGTTTGGATATGATATCTGGGCAACCTCGGATGATTTTCTTTGATCAACCCGGCTTTTATTCGGGCATCAGTTTTCTGGTTTTGGCGATTGGAACCTATGGGGTAGGGGAAATTTTATATACGATTGAAACGCAGAAAACGGCCCCCTCAGTGACGTCGGCGAAATTGTCTTTCAAAGATATTTGGTCTGGTTTGAAAGAGGTGAATAAGCTTTGGAAAACGATGAGCTTTGGTTCTTTTCTGGGGTTTTTCGTGGGTATGTTGCCTGCTGCGGGCGCTACCCCTGCTGCGCTTATGTCTTACGGGGTGGCAAAATTATCGTCAAAAACCCCTGAGAAATTTGGAAAAGGCGCGGTTGAAGGCGTGGCCGCCCCAGAAACCGCCAATAATGCGGCATCAACAGGATCACTATTGCCGATGTTGACGCTTGGAATACCTGGCTCCCCGACCACGGCTTTGCTGCTTGGGGGCATGGTGATGTGGGGGCTGGTTCCGGGGCCCATGCTGTTCATTGAACAATCCGAGTTTGTTTGGAGTTTGATATCCTCACTCTATACCGCCAATGTTATGGCCGTTATTGTCAATTTGGCGTTAATTCCAGTTTTTGTTTGGGCGTTGCGAATGCCTTTCAGCGTTTTATGCGCCATGGTGTTTTTGCTTTGCTTGGTTGGAGGCTACGCACCAAGCCAAAAAATTCATGATGTTTGGTTGATTATTGGCTTTGGCATCTGCGGGTATATTTTGCGAAAAGCGGATTATCCCTTGGCCCCTTTGGTCTTAGCCTTGGTACTGGGGGGGTTAATGGAAAAAAGCTTTCGGCAAACATTGATTGCCGAGCAAGGAAACATTTTCGCCTTCGTTGAGCGGCCATTATCCGCAACCTTTTTAGGTATAAGTATCATTCTGTTTCTTTTACCTTTTTTAAAGTTTTTTCTATCTCGAAAACGGGCTGCATCGGTCAGCTCGCAATCGTAGAAAGGGGGCTTTTCTTGGTGCAAATAGACCGTCGTGTTGGCCAGATATTCAGTTGCTATATCTGCAGCTCATTAAGGCATATTTTGGGACTTCCTGCTTTATTTCAGAGTGTAATTTTTAATCAAAGTGCGGTTTTTTCGAAATCCCTAACTTATGCTTTGCACGAAGGGGATGTGGCAAAATCTTGCAAGATGTATCGCGCGCGGCGCTTGAATACGCGTTTAAGGCCTTTCGGTCCGCGTTAGAAAGAAGGATGTTACATGCTTAAAAATATTCTTGTGGCCTATAATGGCTTGCCTGGATCCGATGCGGCGTTGAAAGGTGCTGTGCAGGTTCAACGGCGCTTTGATGCGGATCTCACGGGTTTATTTGCGCATGGAAATCCGTTTTTATCGCGGCAGTTGCACAAGGCGTGGATGCCACAAAAAATGCAGGATGCAATCGTGGAGGCTGCGGATAGCCCCAGTGTTGATATTCGAGAAAAATTTGATCAGATATGTCAGTTAGTTCCAACTGAAAAGAAAACATGGATAAATAGCGGGGGATCTGTTCAAACCACGGTTACACGGTATTCACGGCTGTTTGATCTAACAATTTTGGGAATGCATGAAAAAAGCTATGCGCATAACCTATCGCATTTAGAGCTTTTTCCAGACCGAATCGCCTTGGAAAGTGGGCGGCCGGTTTTGGTGTTTCCATCAAATCCTCCCGTGGATTGCTTTGATAAAACCATCGTGATTGCGTGGGATGGCAAGCGGGCGGCGGCGCGGGCGCTGGCTGATGCTAAACTATTTTTAAGAGCGGGCCATATTGTTGATCTTGTGTCGATCGGGCGCATGCCGCTTGCCGAAGCAACCCCAGGCGTTGATATTGAGAAGCTTTTTAAAAACCATGGCTGGAATGTCACGATCAGTGAGATACCGCTGTCTAAAAAAACCATCTCGCAAACTCTTGTAGAGCATTGCCGCAACGTTGATGCTGGCCTTTTGGTGATGGGCGCTTACGAACATTCGCCGCTTCGCGAAGGGTTATTTGGGGGCGTGACACAGGATATTTCGCTTGGCGCCGAAATTCCCGTATTGATGAGCCATTAGCCCTTTTACAGCTTCAATATATGGTTGCCTCACCTTCACATGCGTTTGGAGCGCTGCGCTGGCTGCGCAACCCAGACGTCTTATCAAGGTTGCCAGTCTATCGGGTAGATGGCTTCATTCCGTCTCATGAAAAAGGGCGTTAGCGGCCCGTTATAGGTTGCCTTGATCGACGGGCCCAGGATCGTCACGCCAGCCTCTTGCAAGTGGCGCTTAAGATGCGCAGCGCGAGTTTGATAATTTTTGTCGGTAGACCTGCCAGAATATTGGATCACCGCGTAATATCCGCCCGGAACCGTAACCAACTTTACTGATTTGTGTGAAGGCACTGGGGCCGTTTCTTTGGTAAAGGCTTCAGGCAAATAAAATTGCATTTGCGCCACACCGTTTTTGTGGGTTTGCGTGACCGGAACGGTCATTGAAATTTTCGAAGAGGCTTCATTGCTGCCGGAAATATACGAAAACAATCGGCGAAATGCCGAATTGCTGCCGTGACCCTGAATGGTTTGAACAGCAAGCCGGTCTTTATATTGACGAATTTCATAGGCGTCATTTGTTTGCAAAATTTTATATTCTGTCTCTTCATAGGCCATTGCGCCTCCGGAAAATAACACCCAAACCATAAGGCCGGTGGTCAATATGCGAGAGATTTCTATCATAATATAAATATAGCTTTTGGATATGTTGAATCAATTATGTAGTTATTAGTATCTGTTAAAATTTAATTTTCACCTTTTTATGAAGGTGTGGAGGGTTCTTTTTTTGCATAAAGAGTTGAGGAAAATTTTTTCTTAGTATTTTTATCAACAATTATTCTTTACAAAAATTGTCAAGAAATATATTGATGGTCTATCAACTGAAAAATATGGAATTATGACATGAAATCTTTTGTAAAACTGATCGCGGCAGGTCTCGTTCTCACAAGCGCTGCTGAAGCCGAGGACGTGAACGTTTATTCTTATCGTCAACCCGAATTGATCAAGCCACTTACCGATGCGTTCACAAAAAAAACGGGTATCAAAGTGAACGCGGCTTACCTTAAAAAAGGTATGGTCGAGCGGATGAAAGCAGAAGGCAAACGCAGCCCTGTTGATGTGATGCTAACCGTCGATATTTCGCGCCTTGCGGCTTTGCTAGACGCGGGGTTAACGCAGCCGGTTGAGAGCGCATTACTGGAAGAGAACGTGCCCAGCCTGTATCGGGATCCGGGCAAGGAATGGTTTGGGTTAACCACGCGGGCTCGTATTGTTTATGCAAGCAAAGAGCGTGTTGCTGCGGGCGAGGTGACAACCTATGAAGATCTTGCTGATCCAAAATGGCGCGGTAGGCTTTGCACGCGTTCGGGCACCAATGCCTATAATTTGGCGCTTATGTCGGCGGTGATTTATCACCACGGTGAGGCAGGTGCACAAACTTGGCTTGAGGGTGTTAAGGCAAATTTGGCGCGCAAACCTCAGGGCAATGATCGTGCGCAGGTTAAGGCCATCTGGGCGGGTGAATGCGATATTTCTATTGGGAACACCTATTATATGGGTAAAATGCTTGCGGATTCTGAACAAAAAGCTTGGGCAGACAGCGTCAATGTGTTGTTTCCAAAGTTTGAAAATGGCGGTACGCATGTAAATATTTCCGGTATAGCCATGGCAAAACATGCGCCAAATAGAGAAAACGCGCTTAAGTTTATGGAGTTTTTGACATCTCCTGATGCGCAAGAGGTCTATGCGACTGCCAATTATGAATATCCAATCGCTCCGAACACTGAGCCAGCTGAATTGGTTAAGGGGTGGGGTGCGTTTCAGGCAGATGATGTGAATCTGATGGAGCTGGCAGCGCGGCGCAAGCTTGCCTTGAAACTCACTGAAGTTGTGGATTTTGACGGGTAATCACATCGTGCAGGGCCCGGTGTTAAAGCTGGGCCGGCCTATCACGCTGCGTTTCTATCAAGTTTACTCACGGCTGGTTTGGGGTGGTTTTGGGCTGGGATAGACGATGCTCTGTCAAAATGGTCCTTTTTCTTTTGCAATTCGTTGCAGCCCTAGCCCAGCTTCAGCGGCGCGCAAGCAGGTAAAAGCCTTACTAAGATCCGTCGGTATTGTCTGAATGAGAAGAGGTGTCACATGTTAGAAAATCCATTAGGTATCAGAGGGGCGGCGCCGGTTGGCTTAGTCCAAGACCTAACCCCTGACGAGGCGCTTTGCATCCGGTATTTGCGGCTTTGGTGGGCGGGGCCAGAGGCGCAAGCGGAAATTTGGAATGAATTTTCACGAAGTTTAGGACCAAACCGCGCAAAACAAGCGTTTTCGGCGTTTGAAAGCGTGTTTGCAATCTGTTCTAGCCATGGCCGGAGACCCTTCATTTTAAATTGTGTGAATTGTAAATCCCTAGGCGGAGATGAATCGGGATTTGTTAATTTTCTGGGCTACGCTGTGGAGGGGCAGCGTGAAGATGCTTTTTTAATGGCCTGCAATTTTGTACGCCCCGAAGTCGCACTAATCCTGCTGAATTTCGCGATGGACCTTGCCCTCAATCTACGCCTGATTGCCTTAAATATCGGGGTCGTGCAGGCGCAGCCTCCGCTTTGCAAACACTGGCATTGAGCTGATAAACCGTGTCAGCTGGCCAGATTCAAGTTAAAAAATTTTTCTCTTTAGAGTTATGAGCTTTTCGCGCTATTGATTTTGAGACTCAATTCACCTGATCGGCAAAAGAAAATGGTCAGCCAGAATTGAATTGAGATGCCTAGATCTCGATAGAAATTGTTTGATTTTCAACTCGAATTTCGTGTGTTTAAGCTGTTATTTGTGATTTCATGATACGTAAATTGATGCTCAGAATAGACATACGATTGCAACGCATTTTAACAATGAAACTTTTCTTAAGCCTCATTGATTTAGTGATTGAAACGTAAAATTAAAAAGCTTGGGGCTAGCTCTGTCTAACCGCAGATTAAAATTATGTCAGAGCTTGGCCAGCTTTTTCCTTAACGAGAGCCGCTGGGCCCATATGCTATGCATTATACAAAATTAAGCCCGCCCAAAGGAAAATGAGCAGCCAGCTTCGCCGCTTTGCCTTGCGGGCGCGGTTCAACACGTCTGTCACTTATAAACGTGATCAAAGACTTGCGTCGATCCGGTGTTCAAAAGCGTGCTTTTAGGAATTGAACAGTCAGAATGGCGAAGACAGGAATAAGACCCGATCTGCTTGCGCTCTCATGGTCCAGTTTGAGCTTAATCGGACCCTTCTTATAGAAACGGTAAGCTCAACTTGCGGGTAAAACTCGGGTAACCACCTGTTTGGTATAAAGAGACACTGCGAGGACTTCATATCGCAAATCAAAGAGCGCGCAAAACTCATTTAACGCCTTAAACTCATCCTGCTGCCAACCCTGGTTGATAATCAATTCATCAAAAATGATCACCGTCTGTTCATCTATGACGGATCTCGCATTTTTAAGCGCGCTCAAGGTTGATCCGTATAGATCTGCATCAAGGTTTATCAACGCAGCTTTTGGGCGTTCGCTAGCAAAAAAGCTTGGTAAAGTCTTGTCAAACTCACCGACGATGAACTCACCTCCGGGGACATCTGGCACTTTTCCAAAGCTGCTATATGACCCTTTGGGAACAGATCGCCAATCTTCGGGCAGGCCCTCAAACGTATCAAATCCAAACCCTTTTTTATAACTCTTCATCAGATACCTGAACGAGTCTCCCATCCAAACGCCAAACTCATAAAAGGGACGTGACCGGTCTGATAAAGATACAGCAAGGTCAAAAATCGACCAGCGGTTAAAATGTAAGCTGGGCTGTTCTTGCAAAGACAACACCCATTCGATGCTTTTCAAGATTGGATCGTCAGATAATTCGCTATTCATTAATGAGTCAAAATGGCTTCGGTCGCCCTTGAATGCATTCATACCGGCTAGGGTGAAAATTGCATCACGATACATGGGCTCTGCTTTAAGGCACATTTCCACAATCGCCTGGGCAGTTTCTGCGTCGCTTACCGTAGAATGCAGGTTCCAATAGGCGCGAAAACTGTTTTCATCGATATCAATCGCTTTCAAAAAACAATTCTGAGCGCCCTTAATATCGGCGCGATCGTTCAATAGGTTGCCATAATTATTATAGGCAGGCGAGAAGAGCGGGTTGATCTTAAGAGCCGCTTTTAAATGCTGCTCTGATCTATCCAGCAATCCAAGCGACTTGAGAGATACGGCCAGGTTGTTGTGGTAGTTGACCTTGTTGTGCCGTTGCATGTTTTGCTCTGAGGGGCAGGGTTTGATTTCTATCGCTTGTTCATAATGGAAAATTGCTTTTACGTCATGGCCCAGTTTCGAATAGCTTTCGGCCATAATATTGTGAAGAAAGATTGACTCGGGAAACTCGCTCAAAAGCTGTCCTGCAGATGTAACAACAGATTCGTACTCGCCTTTTTGAAACAGATTGATCAATAGCTTTGACAAGATAGGATTGATCAAAGGCTGAGTATCTGACGCACCGCCCGTTTCGATCTCGATCAGCGCTTCCTGGGCTGAAATGGAAGAGGTCTCTTTAAGAGAGGCTGCAACGGATGAACAGGTCATAGATGCCGATAGATCGGATGTTCTGTTAAGGTCAAAAGCTGCCATTGCGTATCTCCTTCAGGAATAGCAACGACCGCAGGCGATTTTGTTTAGCGCTTTAGGGATTTAAATTTTGATTTTTGATAGAATTTTAATATTTGAAACAGGTTACTTGAAGCAGATTTTATTAAAAACTATCCAATACGGCTGCCACGCGTATCGCTTAAAACATCTCAGGTGGTTAAACTGGGCTTATCTGCCCCAGCTGCGCAGGGGACCACAATCGACATGAACAAAATTTGAACGTGAATAGCTTCCAACGCCGCCAGCCTTGCAAGAATTAGCAGCTTTGGAAAGTTGCCGCACTGATCGCGATGACAATCTAAGATCCGCAGCTTGCCCAGAAATATGCAATGACTTCTTGGCCACCAATCGCGATTGACGGCGCAGCATCGCATTGGTCTTAGCGCTACGATACCCAGAAAGCAGTTGATACGGCTCATCCGTGTCCAAAAGGCGGTGACTGGCTGCCATGATGTCGATCGTGCGCACATCAATTTGCTTAATTTCATTGCGACGCCAATCTCGCATAATGCGATTGATTTCGTCGATAGCCTCAGGAATATATTGCCCGTCAATCCAGTAGATCGTATTCACCCGCTCGCCGCTGCGCTTTGAATACATATTCAGGCTACGAATATCGCCTGATCTGCGCAGGAAACCAGCCGCTTTCGAAAACGTAGGCGCTGCTGATACGAGCGTTGCTGCAAATGCACCAAGCAAAAAGCGTCGCGATAGCGCGGTGCAGTTTTGCGTGTGATCCATTCCCGAAAACCCTTTGTCAATATTTCAACTAGGCGATCGAAACCCGTTCACCCACGCCACGCTTCTTGCCATAAAAGAGAGCTTTAGCCAAGATTTTATTTACCGATAGTTTGTGTCTGACCTTTTTCAGGGCAATTTTTGCCGTTGTTATGCGGTCTTTTTAATCTAAAAGCCTAGAAATTTTGATACCTTTTAAAGAGCCGTCACCAAAAAGTGACATGATCTGTGCTTCCAATCAACTACATATGCTATATAAAGACATGCGAAATACCAAGGGTGGGAAAGGCGATGGTCGGCCAGCAGCTTGAGCAGATAAAAAGATCATTTTTTATTAAATTGGGTTTTTTATGTGTCATTTTTTTTATTTTTTTCACGCAGAGCCTACGGGCTGAACTGACTGATTTTGCGTTTAAATTGGGTTTGCTAGAAAAAGTGGCTGGTGAAAAAGCCGTTGAAGATTTTTACCAAAACCGGAATTTCAGGCCCGTCTGGATAGGGCAGGGTCCAGCCGCTAATGAGCGCCGAACGGCTTTATTCACAGCGCTTGAACAGGCTGATTTGCACGCGTTGCCGACGAGGCGCTACAGGGCTGATTTAAGGCTTTTCAAAAAGCGTGGCCAAGATGGAAGGCAGTTGGGTATCCTAGAAGGCCAACTTACAATGGCGTTTTTACGATATGCAAAAGACGTCCATGCCGGTCTTTTAAATCCAAGCAAAGTAGACGAATTGATTTTCCGCAAGCTGCCGCGCATTAATCCAAGCGAGCTTTTGCAACGGGTCGTTTCAGAACCAGCAAAAGCTGTTTTTAACAGCCTGCCACCGCAAAGCGACGCCTATAAGAATCTGATGAAGGCGCGGCAAAAACTGCTTAAGGCGCGCCTGAATGCGCCATGGGGGCCGGTTCTGTTAGATGAACGGCTGGCCAAAGGTGCCGAGGGAGATCGGGTTGTTCAACTTCGCGATCGACTTATATCACAGGGCTATTTGAAGCACACGGCTTCTGCGCGGTTCGATGGTGATTTGCGGTTGGCGCTTCAACGCTTTCAAAAAGACCACGGGTTATCGCCCGATGGCATTGCCGGCAGCAATACGATTGCTGAGTTGAACGTTCCAATATCGCAGCGCTTGCAATCTATAGAAGTTGCCATGGAGCGGGAACGCTGGATTAATCATCCGCAACAAAATCGTCAAATTGTTGTGAATTTAACTGATTACACGGTCAAGCTTATAGAAAATGGCACGGTAAAATTTCAAACCCGCTCGGTCGTGGGCGCGGATATTGATGATCAGCGCAGTCCAGAGTTTTCAGATGTAATGGAATATATGGTTATAAATCCGACTTGGAATGTTCCAAAATCGATCACGCTAAATGAATATTTGCCTGAGCTACAGGAAGATCCAAGCGCGCATAGCTATCTTACGCTTTATGATCAAGACGGGCAGGTTATTGATCGAGACTTTGTTGATTTTTTGGCCTATGATCAAGACAGCTTCCCTTATGATTTAAAGCAGCTGCCATCGCAAACAAACGCGCTTGGGTTGGTAAAGTTTATGTTGCCCAACCCGCATAACATTTATTTGCATGACACGCCGTCTAAAGCCTTATTCGCGAAAGAGACGCGGGCTTTCAGCCATGGTTGTATCCGCCTGCATCAGCCTTTTGATTTTGCTTTTGAGCTTCTGTCAGATCAAACCTATGATCCCGTTGGCGATTTTTTTCGACTTTTAGATGCGGGCAAAGAGGCCAGCATTATCCTCAAGAATCCAGTTCCTGTTCACATTATTTATCGCACCGCCGTTGCAGAATATGACGGACGGATTGGGTTCAGACGGGATATTTATGGCCGCGATGCGCGTATTTTTGAGGCCTTACGGATGGCAGGGCTGGCGTTAGAGGCCACGCAAGGCTAAACCAATCTGAGATGGAAAAAAAAATCGCGTATACCCTTAAAGATATTGCGGCGTCTCTCGGCCTTACGCTGGTGGGGGATCCGTACATGCGCGTGCACAGCGTCTCAGAGCCCAGTAGCGCCAAGCAAGGCCAGTTGGCTCTGGCCATGTCGCCCGCCTATGAAGCTCAACTTAGCGAAGGAGCGGCTGAAATGGCGATGCTGCGCGAAGGGGCGGATTGGCAAGCGCTTGGATTGCGCGCTGCGCTTTTGGCGCCGCGCCCGAAATTTGCTTTGTCGGGTTTATCCGCGATGCTTGATCCCGGGCAATCAGTGCCGCAGGGCATTCACCCATCTGCAGTGATTGATCCGAGCGCTAAGCTTGGACGAAATCTTTGCATCGGTCCTTTCAGTTATATCGGTCCAAACGCTGAATTAGGCGATGCCTGTTTGATAGGCCCTCATTGTCATATCGGCGCTTCCAGCGTTTTGGGTGATCATGCGCGCCTGCGAGAGGGTGTTAAAATTGGCGCGCGTGTCAAGATTGGGGATCGCTTTATCGCGCAGCCAGGGGTTGTTATTGGGGCGGATGGCTTTTCGTTCGTGACCCAAGAAATTTCGGGCGTGGAGGCTGCCCGTGCAACCTTGGGCGATCAGACCGCCTCTGTTCAGCAGCAAAGCTGGGCACGGGTGCATTCTTTGGGCAGCGTTACGATTGGAGATGATGTCGAACTGGGGGCCAATACATGCGTTGATTGCGGTACAATCCGCGATACTGTCCTTGGTGATGGTGTGAAATGCGACAATCTGGTGCAAATTGGCCATAACGTGACGATCGATCAGCATAGTTTGATTTGCGCGCAAGTGGCGATTGCGGGATCAACCCGAATTGGCAAACATGTTGTGCTGGGCGGGCAAACGGGGGTGAGCGATAATTTATTTATTGGAGATCACGTGATCACGGGCGGCGCAACGAAAGTGCTGTCTAATGTTCCTGCGGGGCGCGTTATGCTGGGCTATCCGGCTATGAAGATGGATAGCCACCTTGAGGCGTATAAGGCCTTGCGCCGCTTGCCGCGCTTGATGCGCGATTTTGCAGAGTTCAAAGCCCGGTTTTTAAATCAAAAAGATGAATCTTTTAAGGATAAGAATTAGAAGGTTGAAATCATGGATATAGAAAATAAAGTCATTGAAATCATAGCGGAACTTGCAGTTCTTGAAGTTGAAGACGTATCCTTAGATAGCAGTTTAGACAGTTTGGGGATCGATAGTCTGGGGCTGGTCGAAAGTATTTTCGCAATAGAGGAAACCTTTGACATTCAAATACCCTTCAACGCGAATGATCCCCAAAATAGTGAGTTTGACATCTCTTCGGTAGCAACAATCATTGCCGGAATTCAAGAATTGGTGGCAAAAAAGCCGTGAAAAGGGTTGTGATTACAGGCGCAGGCACAATCAACGCGCTTGGGCATAGTGTCAAAGAAACGTTCGAGGCGATGCGTGAGGGGCGCTGCGGCATCGCTCCGGTCATGTTTCGCGATGTAGAGCGGTTGTCAATTCAGATCGGAGGGCAGGTTCGTAACTTTACCCCCGAAGAGGTGTTCAATCGCCAGCAATTGGTTCTTTATGATCGGTTTACGCAATTCAGTTTATTGGCTGCGAAAGAGGCGTTAGAGCAATCTGGATTGGTCTTTACCGGGGAGCTTGCCGCGACATCCGGTGTGGTTTTGGGCACTGCTGGCGGCGGGGTGAGCACCTGGGATGATAATTATCGCGCCGTATATGAAGAAGGTAAGAACCGGGTGCATCCGTTTGTGGTGCCCAAGCTGATGAATAATGCAGCGGCCAGCCATATTTCGATGGAATATAATTTGAAAGGCCCCAGCTTTACGGTGTCAACCGCTTGTGCTAGCTCCAATCATGCCATGGCGCAAGCTTTTCAATTGGTCCGCTCAGGCATGTCGCCCGCAATGGTGACGGGGGGATCTGAGTCCATGCTCTGTTTTGGCGGTGTTAAAGCTTGGGAAGGGTTGCGGGTGATGAGCCGAGATGCCTGCCGACCTTTTTCGGCCAATCGAAATGGCATGGTACAGGGCGAAGGTGCCGCAATATTTGTGTTCGAAGAATTGGAACATGCGAAGGCCCGCAAAGCCGAAATTCTGGCTGAAGTCGTCGGCTATGCGATGTCTTCGGATGCTGCTGATATTGTGATGCCCTCTAAACAGGGGGCTGAACGTGCAATCGCGGGTGCGCTGAAAAATGCAGGTCTTAATCCAGAAGATGTTGGCTATATCAATGCGCATGGCACGGGCACTGCTGCGAATGACAAAACCGAATGCGCAGCCGTGGCAACGGTGTTCGGGCGCCACGCGGATGATTTGATGATCAGTTCTACCAAATCCATGCATGGCCATGTGATCGGCGGCACCGGGGCGGTTGAGCTTTTGGCCTGTATCATGGCATTGCGCGATAGCGTTGTCGCCCCGACAATCGGTTACGAAGAGGCAGATCCGGAATGCGCGCTGGACGTTGTGCCCAACATTGCGCGGGAGGCCTCGGTGAGCGTGGCGCTCAGCAATGCCTTTGCATTTGGTGGTCTAAATGCTGTTATTGCGTTGCGAAAGTTTTAACCTAATATAAAAGCGTAAATGTAGCGCAGATCTATGCCTGCCGGTTATTTTGACAGGCTAAAACCCTTTGCCGAGCCCGTTTAACGTATTCTTAAGGCGTGCAGGAACATAGCCTTGCTGCCCATTTTGCCAGTTTTTGGGTTTGGTGTTCATGCCCAAATAAGGTTTGGCAAAATATCCCCCTATTCCCATCGCGGATAAAAGAATAACGATCAAAAGAAATTGCTTCATTTCTAGATCCTAAAAGCTTTTCATGTGATTGAAAAGCATCTGCGTTTACGCGCGCTTGGTGATCCAGCCACCGCCCAAGACACGGGTGCTGTCAGTGTCATAAAACACGCAGGCTTGCCCTGGGGCAACGCCTTCTTCGGAGTTTAAAAGTTCGACTTCGCCGGTCGTCTCGCTGAGCGGTTTTACAAGCGCCTCTTTCGGCCCTCGCGTAGAGCGCAATTTAACCGAAAGATGCCATTCTGCCCGATCTGCAAAGGGAGTATCTCCCAACCAATTGATACCCATAATGGGCACTTTGCGCACGGCCAATAAGTGCTTTGGCCCCACAATAACCTGCTTTTTTTCAACGTCCAAGCCAATCACGTAAATCGGGTCAGCTAAGCCACCAATCCCCAGGCCTCTGCGTTGCCCAATCGTATAATGGATCACGCCGTGATGCTGGCCCAATATTGTTCCATCCACCCCCACTATATCCCCCGGTTCGGCGGAACCGGGGCGCAACTTCTCAATCACTGCTGCATAATTTCCATCTGGAACGAAGCAAATATCTTGACTGTCTGGTTTACTGGCGACATCAAGTCCATATTTTTGGGCCAAGGCGCGTGTTTGTGCTTTCGACGTCAAATGTCCAAGCGGAAAACGCAGAAAGTCAACTTGAGGTTGGGTGGTGGAGAATAGGAAATAGCTTTGATCGCGCGTGGCATCGCCAGCCTGATGCAATTCGGCTTTATTTGGGCCTTGTTTGCGCTGAATATAATGGCCGGTCGCCATGCAATCCGCCTCAAGATCCCGCGCGGTTTGCATCAGATCTTTGAATTTCACCCGCTCATTGCAGCGAATGCAGGGCACTGGCGTTGCCCCGGCCAAATAACTATTTGCAAAGTCATCGATCACAGCCTCTTGAAAGATGTTTTCATAATCCAGCACGTAATGTGGAAAACCCATATTCTCAGCCACGCGGCGCGCGTCATGAATATCAATACCGGCGCAACACGCACCTTTCTTTGCCAAAGCCGCCCCATGATCATAAAGTTGCAGGGTAACGCCAACCACATTATAGCCTTCACTCGCCAATTGCGCGGCCACAACAGAACTGTCGACACCGCCAGACATGGCCACGACGACGCGTGTTTCCGCAGGCGGTTTTGCAAACCCTAAAGAATTGAGGGGCGAGTCCGTCACGAGAGTTCCTTTTTGTTTACGTTTAAAAAGATCACATTTTAAACATTTTTATCGTGACGGTTCATTAGACATTAAGCCGCCTAACCGCAATCTTTTCTTTGGGAAAAGGGGATACTATGCGGTTTAGAAAAGATATGAAAACTGGCGCGGGGTTGGTGCGCCTTGCGGATGGATCACTTTTAAGCGACGCGGATTTACCGCCTCGGGACACAACGCGGTGGGTGGCCTCGCGCAAATTGGCAGTGGTGCGTGCCGTACTTTATCAATTACGGACGCAAGAAGAAGTTCTTGAAACCTACAGCATCAGCGAAGAAGAATTTTGTGATTGGGTGAACTGCCTGGCGACCAATGGCCCCTCTGGTTTAAAAATAACGTCGCGCAGCAATATTTCACGCTAGAGTTAAGTTAATTACGTTATGGTAACGAGTGGTTAACCTTTATGGTGAAGCTTTGGTGACGCGCGTAAGTGTTGGAGATTTTGATGCGTATTCTATTGGTTGAGGACGATGCGACAACATCGAAAAGTATCGAGATGTTGCTATCTCATGCTAGTTTGAACGTGTATACGACAGATCTTGGCGAAGAAGCGATCGACTTGGCCAAACTGTATGATTTTGACCTGATACTTCTAGATTTGAAACTGCCGGATATGAGCGGGCATGAGGTGTTGCGACAATTGCGTTTGGCGCGGATCGATACACCAACACTGATATTATCGGGCGATGATAACACAGATAGCAAAATTCGGGGTTTGGGCTCTGGTGCAGATGATTATTTGATCAAACCCTTTCACCGTGAAGAGCTGGTTGCGCGGATCCATGCGATTATCCGGCGGTCGAAAGGGCATTCTCAATCGATCATTGAAACAGGTAAAATAGCACTTAACTTGGATGCAAAAACCGTAGAGGTGGATGGGAAAAGCGTACATCTGACTGGAAAAGAATATCAAATGCTAGAACTTCTTTCGCTGCGCAAGGGAACCACATTGACCAAAGAGATGTTTCTAAATCATCTATATGGCGGGATGGATGAGCCGGAACTTAAAATAATAGATGTCTTTATTTGCAAATTGCGTAAGAAATTATCGCGTGCCTGCGCGAATGAAAATTACATCGAAACGGTTTGGGGCAGGGGCTATGTTTTGAAAGACCCCAAACCCAGCCAAAACGAACCGGTTGCTCTGGCTGTTGGTGCCTAAGCAAATTTAAGATTCTTCTCTGGACCGCGGTTTCAAGCCACTCTATCACAGAACCAATAGGTTTGGAGTGGACAACCGGTGGATACTGAGAGCATCGATGTTGCAAAACTGACAAGGGCGGAAGCTGAAAATGAGCTTGCACGCTTGGCATCAGTTTTAAATCAAGCAAATATTGCCTATCATGCGCAAGATGATCCGCTTATCAGCGATGCAGATTTTGACCGTCTGAAACGTCGAAACGCTGAAATTGAGTCGCGTTTTGCCTCTTTGAAGCGCAGTGATAGCCCGTCGGATAAAATTGGCGCTGAAGCCGAGTCTGGGTTTTCAAAAGTTACGCATAGCCAACGCATGCTTTCGCTTGGAAATGCGTTTGATGCACAGGATGTTGATGAGTTTGATGAACGCATTCGGCGGTTTTTGGGCCTCAAGTCTGAGGCCGTTTTAACCTATACTGCAGAGCCGAAGATTGACGGGCTTTCATTGACGCTGAGATATGAAGCCGGGCGCCTTGTTCAAGCGGCCACGCGGGGTGATGGCAGTGTCGGAGAAAATGTCACTCAAAATGCGCGCATGATCACGGATATTCCGCAGGTTTTAAAAGATGCCCCGCCCGTGCTGGAAGTACGCGGAGAGGTTTACATGGCGCGCTCTGACTTTCAGCGTTTGAACGAAACCCAAGCCCAAGCCCAAGCCAAGCTGTTTTCCAACCCGCGCAATGCGGCGGCAGGGTCTTTGCGGCAGTTAGATGCAGACATTACGCGCAGCCGACCATTGAAATTTTTTGCCTATGCTTGGGGTGAACTCTCCAATCCGCTTGGAGCCTCGCAAAGCGAGGTTCTCAAAATCTTTTCTAAGCTGGGGTTTGCGATCAATCCCTTAACGCTCACCTGCCAATCTGTTGCGCAGTTGATTGCGCATTATCAACATATTTCAGCGCTGCGGGCTGATCTGGATTATGATATTGATGGGGTGGTTTATAAAATAGATGAACTGGCGCTTCAGCAACGATTGGGAGAGCGCTCGACCACCCCGCGCTGGGCGATTGCGCATAAATTTGCAGCCGAAACAGCCTGGACGGACCTGGAAGAGATTGATATTCAAGTGGGGCGGACCGGCGCCCTTAGCCCGGTGGCCCGTCTCGTGCCGGTAACGGTTGGGGGTGTTGTAGTGTCAAACGCAACGCTTCATAATGAGGATTATATCTCCGGTGTGGATTCCAATGGCGCCAAAATTCGAGCTGGACGCGATATACGCCCTGGTGATCGTGTGCAAGTGTATCGCGCGGGAGATGTTATTCCCAAAATTGCCGATGTTGATTTAACCCGTCGCGATAAAACTCGCGCCAAATATAAATTTCCGCAAACTTGCCCGGAATGTGGCAGCCCTGCGATCCGAGCAGCCGGTGATGCGGTGCGGCGCTGCTCTGGAGGCTTGATTTGCCCTGCGCAAAGCATTGAACGGCTTAAACATTTTGTTTCGCGCAAAGCTTTCGATATTGACGGGCTCGGCTCAAAGCAAATTGAAATGTTCTTTAAAGATGAAAGTCTACCGATCCGCGAGCCGGCCGATATTTTCACGCTTCAACAGCGTGATGAACTAAAAATCGCGCAATTGAAAAATCGCAATGGCTGGGGGCGTAAAAGCGCCGAAAATTTATTTCAAGCGATCCAGGAGCGTCGTACCATTGGCTTTGCCCGGGTGCTTTTCGCCCTCGGTATTCGCCACGTTGGAGAGGTGGGTGCAAATTTATTGGCCGGCCATTATAAAAAATGGAGCAAACTGATCGAGGCGCTTGATCAAGCCCAAAATTCCCAGAGCGAGGCATGGGCCGAGCTGTTATCGATTGATGGGGTCGGAGAGGTGATGGCGCAATCGCTTGTTTCAGCGTTTCAATCGCCTAGCGAACGGGCCGCGATTGACAGGCTATGCGCGCGGTTAGAGATTACAGATGCAGAGACCATCGCCGCGCAGGATCATGTTATTACGGGAAAGACGGTTGTGTTCACTGGCTCCCTCGAAAAAATGTCTCGTGCTGAGGCCAAAGCGCAAGCCGAACGGCTTGGTGCAAAGGTTGCAGGGTCGGTTTCGGCCAAAACAGATTTTTTAGTTGCAGGCGCTGCAGCGGGCTCAAAAGCCAAAAAAGCTGCAGATTTGGGCATAACCGTGCTTGATGAGGCAGAATGGTTGGCTATGCTTGCGCCATTATGAGCAGCCGTCCAGAACTTCTTTTTCCCCTGTTTGCCGACCTTTCAACCTTAACGGGGGTTGGCAGTAAAACGGCAAAAAGTTTTTCCGGTTTGCAGGTGTTTCGACCGCGCGATTTGATTTTTACCTTGCCGCAATCGCTGATCGATCGCTCTCTGGTGGCAACCGTTTATGGCCAACCAACGGGCAAAATCGTGACGGTTTCGGCTTTGGTTCTGGCGCATCGGCCCGGCGCCAGAAAGTCAGCCCCATATCGGGTTGATATGGAGGATTCGCGCGGCGTTTTTCAATTGATTTTTTTTCATGCCCGGGCAGATTACCTTGCTAAGGTTTTGCCTGTTGGTTCAACACGGCTGATCTCTGGCAAAGTAGAAAGTTTTGATCAGCTTATCCAAATTGCGCATCCTGATTATATTTTAGAGGTTGAAGAGAGCGCTTCTATTCCGGCTATTGAGCCGGTTTATCCACTGACGGCGGGGATCACTCAGAAAACCGTTGCAAAAGCGCTTGGCTCGGCCTTGGCCAAGCTTCCTGAACTGGAAGAATGGATTAATCCTGTGCAAAAAGCCCGCTCTGGGTGGCCGTCTTGGCAGCACGCCGTTCAAATGGCGCATCAGCCGCGCACTATGGCCGATTTGATGGCCGTTGCACCGGCGCGGCAGCGCTTGGCCTATGATGAATTTATGGCGCATCAGCTGACGTTGGGTTTGGCGCGTGCGCGTTTGAAAAAAGCGGCTGGAAGGCCTTCTATTGGCACAGGCCTGTTGCGCCGCGCGGTTTTGGCAAGCTTGCCCTATCAAGCAACAATGGCGCAGCTCCGGTCAATCGAGGAAATTGCAGCTGATATGGGCGCGGCGTCACGCATGAATCGGTTGCTGCAGGGCGATGTGGGATCAGGAAAAACACTGGTTGCTTTTATGGCTTTGCTGATTGCGGTGGAATCCAAGGGGCAGGGTGTTTTAATGGCTCCGACCGAAATATTGGCGCGTCAGCATCTTGAAGGCTTGCAGCCGCTTGCAAAGGCGGCAGGCGTTTCCTTAACGCTTTTGACGGGCCGTGACAAAGGCAAAGACCGCCTTGCAAAATTACAAGCTTTGCAAACTGGTCAAACCGATATTCTTATTGGGACCCATGCGGTGTTTCAAACCGACGTGGCGTTTGGCGATTTGCGGTTGGTAGTGGTTGATGAGCAACATAGGTTTGGCGTGCGCCAGCGTTTGGAACTGGGCCGTAAAGGGGATAAGCCAGACGTTCTAGTTATGACGGCCACGCCAATTCCACGGTCTTTGGCATTGGCGCAATATGGCGATATGGACGTTTCGGTTTTGGATGAAAAACCTCCTGGTCGGCAGCCAATAACAACCGCAATGGTCTCGACCGAGCGCATCCAAGAAGTGCTTGATCATTTGCGCGCGGCGATCAAAACTGGACAGCAAGCCTATTGGGTGTGCCCGCTGGTGGAAGAAAGCGAAGTTCTGGATTATAAATCTGCTAGCGATCGATTTGCGTCGCTGCGCGCTGCTTTGGGTGAGGGCTTGGTCGAGCTTGTACATGGGCAAATGCCTGCCCCCGAGAAGGATGCAGCAATGGCGCGCTTCCAAAGCGGTGATGCAAAAGTTCTTGTGGCAACAACCGTGATTGAGGTGGGGGTTAATGTTCCAAAGGCAAGCATAATGGTTATCGAACGCGCCGAGGCGTTTGGACTGGCGCAGCTTCATCAACTTCGCGGACGCGTTGGCCGGGGCACGCAGAAATCAACCTGTCTTTTGCTTTATCAAGCGCCGCTATCTGGAGGCGGCAAAAAACGTTTGGAAATTTTAAGGCAAACGGATGATGGGTTCTTGATCGCCGAAACAGATTTGCAAATGCGCGGGGCGGGAGATTTAATCGGCACGGTGCAATCTGGTCTGCCACAGTTTCGTATCGCAGATCTCGAGGCTATGACGGATTTAATGCACACCGCCCAAAGCGATGCGCGCACGTTGCTAAGCCTTGACCCAAAACTCACATCAAAGCGCGGACAGGCCGCAAGAGGTCTGCTTTGGTTGATGGAACAAGATAAAGCAATTCATTTATTGTCAGTAGGTTAGTCGTAATATACGCATTTTGTTCTCAAATGTTCCCAAAATATCTTTACATCTCCCCAAAAAAATGAGAACAAATCATAAACATGAGTCGGGATGATACAATGCATGAAATAAAAACAATTCTGAAACAGTCTGGTGAACATGTGATCAAAGACATGTTTGGTGCGGTGTCTTTGATGTTTATACTGGGCGTGGCCTTGCATCTTCCGGGCTGGTCGTGACCCTGGCTGAAAATTCGAATTCATTGTTATATAACGAAAAAAGAGCTCAGACCAACAAGCCGAGCACTTCTTTATCAGAAAAATAGCATCTTTAAGAGGGGGATGACGTAAATCCCAGCACGTCTATTTTAGGGTAAAATTAATCCGATCCTTCAGAAAATGTGGCTATATGATTAGCTAGCTGTATTTTACACCTAAATTTTGAGACCTTAGCTGATGGGTATTCTTAACAACATGCGAGTAATAGCTCTCGGGTATTCTCCGGCGTCATTTCCACGGGGTTTCCGCCCGTGCTGGGATCACTTAGAGCCCCCGCAACAACGCGATCAATATCAATATCTGCAATACCAAGCCCGATCAGCGTTTTTGGGATATGCAACGAAGCGTTAAGATCATCCACAAATGCGCAAAATCCATCATAACCGCCTTGAATGTTAAGATAGTTTGCGGCGGCGGATAATTTTTTCTCAATAGCGGTTTTGTTAAATTGCAAAACAGCCGGCATACATACTGCGTTCGTTGTGCCGTGATGCGTATGATACATGGCCCCGATCGGATGCGATAAGGCGTGAATGGCGCCCAGACCTTTTTGAAAGGCTGTCGCCCCCATCGCCGCGGCCGACATCATATGCGCCCGAGCTTCAAGGTCGCTGCCATCAGCATAAGCGCGGGGCAAAAAAGTTTTTACAAGCCGCATGCCTTCCAGTGCTATGCCCTGCGACATCGGGTGGTAATGGGGCGAACAAAACGCTTCTACGCAATGCGCAAACGCATCCAAGCCGGTGCCCGCTGTGATGAATTTTGGCATCCCAACGGTAAGTTCGGGATCACAAATCACCACGCTTGGTAAAAACTTTGGGTGAAATATGATTTTCTTTTCTTCGGTTATGGAATTGGTAATCACCGAGGCGCGGCCCACTTCTGATCCTGTTCCGGCCGTGGTTGGCACAGCCACAATTGGCGCAATTGCATCGGCATCTGCGCGTGTCCACCAATCTCCGATATCTTCGAAATCCCACAAAGGGCGTGTTTGACCGGCCAGAAACGCCACCAGCTTTCCCAGATCAAGTCCGGAGCCTCCTCCAAAAGCCACAACTCCATCATGTTCGCCTTCCTTAAAAGCGGCAACGCCTGCGGCGGCATTTTTCTCATTCGGGTTTGGATCCACATCGGCAAAAAGAGCTCGGCCAAGGCCAGCTGCCTCAAGCAGGTCTAAAGTATGGGTTGTGATCTCCATCGGGGCCAAGCCGCGATCCGTGATCAAAAGTGGTTTTTTTATTCCGGCTGCTGCGCAGGCTTCGGCGATTTCAGAAATGCGGCCCGCACCAAAGCGAATGGCGGTTGGATAAGACCAGTTTGCAACGATGCTCATGATTCTAGACCTTCTTGAAGTGATATGATTTAGGACGCGTTAGATTGTGAAATCCGATAACGGATAACCCTCCACCACGGCCAGTATCTTTGCAACCGGTCCAGCACAGGGCAGGGTCAAGATAATCGGCGCGGTTTAAAAAAACGGTTCCCGTTTCGATTTGATCGGCGATGGTTTCGGCGCGACCTCTGTTTTGGGTCCATAAAGAGGCCGTTAATCCAAAATTGCTATCATTCATAAGCGCTATCGCCTCTGCATCGTTTTTAACGGGCATGATCCCGACCACAGGGCCAAAGCTTTCTTCGCGCATGATGCGCATATCATGGCTGACATTGGTAAGAATTTGAGGCATCAGATAGGCCCCATTATCCTCAGGGAAAGCTTCGGGTTTGATATGGGCCGTCGCTCCTGCCGCGATGGCCTCTTTGGTTTGGGCGCGGACCAGATCGGCAAAGCGGGTTTGAGCCATCGGACCGAGCGTTGTTTCTGGATCAAGCGGGTGTCCCAGCTTATAGCCATTTACGGTGGCAACGGCTTTTTCAACAAAGCTCTCAAACAAAGCTTCCTGCACATAAATACGTTCAATGCCGCAGCAGCATTGGCCGGAATTGAACATCGCACCATCGATCAGCGTGTCTACGGCAGCGTCAAGGTGAGCATCTTCCATCACATATCCGGGATCCTTTCCGCCAAGCTCTAAGCCAAGACCGGTAAATGTGCCGCTGGCGGCGCTTTCCATCGCTTTGCCACCTGCAACCGAGCCGGTGAAGTTGACAAATCCAAAGGCGCGCTCTGAAATTAACGCTGATGTTGTCTCATGATCTAAAAAAAGGTTTTGAAATACATCTTTTGGCACGCCGGCACCGTGAAAGGCTTGCGCAAGACGTTCGCCCACCAAAGGTGTTTGCGAAGCGTGCTTTAAGATCACCGTATTTCCGGCAATAAGCGCCGGTGCAATGGTGTTGATTGCGGTCATGTAGGGGTAATTCCACGGCGCAACCACCAGAACCACGCCATGCGGCACCCGCTTGATAACGCGGCGAAACGCATCACTGTCTTCGATTTCTATATCCGCCAATGCGTTTTGGGCAATCTGCGCCATATAAGATGCGCGCTCGTCAAACCCGCCAAACTCACCGCCATAGCGGATAGGGCGCCCCATTTGCCAAGCCAGTTCTAGAACGATCTCGTCATTCATCGCGCCAATTGCCGCCACACCTGCTTTGACCAGCGAAATCCGCTCGCTTAAAGAACGTTTTGCCCATGCCCCTTGCGCAACTTTTGCGGCAAGAGCGGCAGTTTTCGCATCGGCATAGGCAAGCGTTTGACGCGTGGCATAAATCGATCCGTCAATCGGCGAAATACATTGAATGGTCATTTTCTTAGGCCCTTTCAAAACCACGCGCGATTTCCCAATCGGTGACAACGCGGTCAAATTCTTCTTGTTCCCATTCGGCGGCGCGGGTGTAGTGATCGACAACCGCATCTCCCAAACACTTTCGCAGGAATGTTGAATTGCGCAATGTTTCGGTTGCGGCGCGCAAGGTTTGCGGAATATCCGCCGCCTCTGTCGCTGCATAGACATCACCGGTTGTGGCTGGGGGCAGGGGCAATTCATCCTCGATCCCCTTCAGACCAGCGGCCAACATCACAGCTTGCGCCAGGTAAGGGTTCAAATCTGAGCCACCGATCCGACATTCAACGCGGATGCCTTTTGTGCCTTCGCCGCATAAACGAAATCCAGCTGTACGATTGTCAACCGACCAGACGGTTTTTGTGGGCGCGAAAGTGCCTTTGGCAAAGCGCTTATAGCTATTGATGTAAGGCGCAAGAAAATAGGTGTAATCGGGCGCGTATTTGATCAAACCTGCCATATAATGGCTCATCAGTTTTGACATGCCATACGGGCCTTCGCCGTCATAAAAGGCGGGTGCGCCGTCTTTCCACAGGGATTGATGAACATGGCTGGATGAGCCAACCCGATCCTTGTGCCATTTGGGCAAAAAGGTTGCCGCGCGGCCATTTTGCCAAGCAATTTCTTTGATCGCATGTTTCGCGATGGAATGATAATCGGCGCAATCCAAGGCCGGTGAATAGCGGATGTTCAACTCTTCTTGCCCTGCCTCTGCTTCTCCTTTTGAATTTTCAATCGGCAAGCCGGCCTCGTAAAGATTGTTGCGGATTGGGCGCATAACACCCTCTTCCTTCGTGGTCTGTAAAATATGATAATCTTCGTTATAGCCGCTGATGGGCTCTAGGTTTTGAAAGCCGTCTTTGCGTATGTCATCAAAGCTTTTTTCGAACAGGAAAAATTCAAGCTCGGTTGCCATTTTAGCGTCTAACCCCATCGCATTTAGGCGTGTGATCTGCCTTTTCAGCATGGCGCGGGGCGCATGCGCTACCTCCTGATGCGTGTGGTGATCCAAAATATCGCACAGCACAAGCGCGGTTCCCTCTAGCCAGGGAAGCAGGCGGATGGTCGAGAGGTCTGGTTTCATTACGTAATCGCCATAACCGGTTTCCCAGCTGGTTGACGCATAGCCATCCGGGGTGGCCATTTCAAGATCCGTGGCCAATAGGTAATTACAACAATGCGTTTCTTCGAATGAGGTTTCCACAAAATTGGCAGCATGGAAGCGCTTTCCCATCAAACGCCCTTGCATATCAACAAAACAGGTCAGAACGGTATCTATTGTGCCGTCTGCGACTTGGGTTTTTAAGGTTTCAAAGGTAAATTGTCCGGGCATAGATATGTCTTTCGTTGAGGGTAGGGGGCAGCGAATTGCTGCCCCCTTTGTGATCGATTAGCCGTAGCGGTAAGGACGACCCGCTTTAACCATATCGGCATTATATTTCTTAAAGATATCAACAACGCGACGTTTGGTTTCGCTTTCTGCCGCAATTTCTTCCCAAAACTCTTGGGCAGCCGTTTCAACCGTTGCCCATTCCTCATCTGGGATCGTGGTCAGCTGGAGTTTTGTTCCATTGACGCGCAGGTTGGCCTCACCGCCCCAATACCACCATTGGCGGTAATAATGCGATTGGTCACAACACACGCGGAACAGCGTCTGCAGGTCTTCGGGCAATTCATTCCAACGCTCCATATTGGCAAAGAAGGATCCCGCCCAAGCGCCTGAAATATTATTGGTCAGGAAGTAATTGGTTACATCAGCCCATCCCACGGTGTAATCTTCCGTGATGCCAGACCATGCGATCCCATCTAGCTCGCCGGTTTGCACAGCCACTTCAATGTCTTCCCAAGGCAGGTTCACAGGAACAACGCCAAATTGGCTGAGGAAACGCCCTGCAGTTGGAAAGGTAAAGATCCGCTTACCTTTCATGTCATCCAAGCTGCGGATGGGATCTTTGGTGGCAAAATGGCAGGGATCCCAAGAGCCTGCAGAAATATGCTTGACGCCAACGGCGGAATATTCTTCATCCCAAATTTCGTTTAAGCCATATTGGTTAAATAGCACCGGCACATCGAGCGAATAGCGCGATCCGAAGGGAAAATAGCCCCCAAACACGGTTACCTCGGTGGGCGAGGCCATCGAATCATCATCGGATTGAACGGCATCAATTGTGCCGCGCTGCATGGCTTGGAACAATTCCCCCGTTGGCACCAGCTGATCGGCGAAGAACAATTCGATTTGCATCCGGTCGCCAGCAATTTTGTTGAACATATCGATCGCAGGTACGATCACTTCCGCCGCGAGAGAGGCACCGGCATAGGTTTGCATCCGCCATTTAATGGTGCTTTGGGCCAGTGCCGGAGTGGCAAGGGCCGCAGGTGCAGCGATCGCTGCACCTTGAATAAACTTACGTCTGGTAGTCATGTCAGTCTCCTTGGTTGGGTTGCGACCACGTTTTACGTGGTTCTGTTAAGGTTGGTTATAAACATAATCAGGAAGCCAAGTGGCGATGCTTGGGAAAATCATGATCAATATTAGCGCACAGACCATAATCAAAACAAAGGGCGTAATAGAGGCATAGATGTCTTTTAAAGAAATTTCTGGCGGCGCCATCGCGCGCATCAGAAAAAGGTTATAACCGAAAGGCGGCGTCATATAAGCAATCTGAGTGGTGATGGTGTAGAGAATGCCATACCAGATCAAATCAAAGCCCAAAGCGCCCACCAAAGGAACATATAGCGGTGCAACGATCACCAGCATCGCCGTATCATCCAAAAAAGTGCCCATCAAAATAAAACTAAGTTGCATCAGGATCAGGATCATCAGCGGACTTAAATTTAGGCGCTCGGTGAACACGCTTTCGATTGCTTTAACGGCGCCAAGCCCGTCAAATACGGCCCCAAAGGCCAGCGCCGCCAAAATGATCCACATGAACATGCAGGTGATCCCAAGCGTGTTTCTAACAGAGTTTTCGAACACTTCTCTGGTCATACGGCCTTTTAGGATTGCGGCAAGGAAGGCTGCCATCGCCCCTATTGCGGAACTTTCCACAAGTGATGTCCAGCCATTCACAAATGGCACCATCATGGCGGCAAAGATGGTCACCGGCAGCAATCCAGCCCGCAAAAGCCGCATCTTTTCGGCTTTTGGAATATCGCGCTCGCTGGCATCCAGAACGGGGCCAAGTATAGGGTTTATGCGGCACCGCACAGTAATATAGAGGATGAATAAGGCCGCCATCATCAATCCGGGTATTACACCGGCCAACCAGAGCTGTCCAACCGGTTGACGCGCGATCATCGCATAGAGCACCAGAACCACCGAGGGCGGCACCAAAATGCCAAGGCTAGATCCGGCTTGGATCACGCCGGTGACCATGCGTTTGTCATAGCCTCGTTTCAAAAGTTCGGGCAGGGCAATCGTTGCGCCAATCGCCATACCGGCAACGCTAAGCCCATTCATCGCTGAAATCAGCACCATTAACCCGATGGTTCCGATCGCCAAGCCGCCGCGAAGGCCGCCCATCCAAACGTGGAACATCTTGTAAAGATCATCCGCAATTTTACTTTCTGACAGCACATAACCCATAAAAATAAACATGGGCAGCGTCAGCAATGGGTACCATTTCATCAATTTCATCGCGGCAGAAAAGCCTATGTCAAAACCGCCTTTATCCCCCCAAAGCAGCAATGCAGCCGCCACTGCAACAAACCCGATTGCGCCAAACACCCGTTGCCCTGTGAGCAGCATCAGCATCATGGTGGAAAACATCAGCGTGGCGATCATTTCATATGGCATCAGATCGCTTCGCCCTTAACGCGCAAAATATCTTTAAACAATTCTGACAGGCATTGCAGCAGCATCAAAAACATGCCCACGATCATCAAAGCTTTAACGGGCCACATGTAAGGGCGCCAAGCCGTTGATGAGCGCTCCATCCGGCCAATTTCTTCCGCACCGGTGATCAATCCTGCAAAAAATGAGAACGGCTCGGTGCCCCAATATCCCAATGAATAGGCCGTAGAACTTATTGCGCCGTAAAGCAGCACCCCAAGATAGAAGATCAAAAACAAAACAGTCAGCAAATCAAACCAAGCTTTTTTGCGCAAAGACCACGTGCCGTAAAATAAATCCATGCGCACGTTCGATTCCATTTGTAGGGAATAAGGCCCCCCTAAAATATAATAGGCCACCATGGTAAATTGGGCCATTTCTAACGTCCATAAAGAGGGGAGGAAAAATGTTTTGCTGATCGAAGACCATAATAAAATGCCCATCAGAACAAAAATACCGTACATCACAATACGCCCAATCCGCAAATTGACCCGGTCAATCGACGAGATATAAAGCTGCATCAGGCGCGACATTGTACATCTCCGACCACGCCTAAGCGGATGCAGGCTTGATCAATCCATTTTGCGATCATTTTTGCCATGGCGTTTTGTTGATCGTCTGTTGCGATTAAATCATTGCGGATTTCTAGCATAACGTTGAGATGGCCGTGCGCAATCGCGTGTTCTTGCAGGGTATGTGTTACGCCGTCCTCAGGCCCATAGGGGGCGTTACGCTTTATATTCTGGTCGCGTTTTTCGTTAGAAATATCCAGCATTGCATCCGCTAGCCGGGTATCCGCATCGTGCAGAACGCCTATTTTCAAGGATCTTGGCTTGCCAAAAAAAACAGGTGTAAAGCTATGAACCGTTACCAAAATGGGATCAGCTCGCCGCATCATGGCTTGATGCAGTTGCTCGCGAAAAGGTTCATAAAACAGCTTGACCCGCTGTGATTTTTCGGAAGCTGTGAGATCTTTATTTCCAGGTATATCGATTAACTCGCTGCGCGTTGGCATAGCGCTTGTCGCGTTTGGAGGTCGGTTACAGTCATATAACAAACGCGATGCTTGGCTGGCCACCAAAACTGCGTTCAATAGGTTAGAAAGCTTTTGTGCAACACCTAAAGCTCCTGGATCCCAGGCCGCATGGCTGCTCTGGTCTTCCGCTGTCAGACCCAAAGCGTTGTAGTCATCAGGGATGTAAGAAGAGGCGTGCTCGCAGGCCAGCACAATGGAGGACCCGCCAGATGGGTTTATCGTGGCAACATAGTCGCTGAAATATTCAATCGGCGTGCTGGTCATGATTCCTCTTTCAGGTACGAGGCTCTTGCCAAAACATGCTTCTGTCAACACAATAGTGATAATTAATTACCCAGTGCTAAGAATATGTTATTTATTTATCAAAACTGAAGGGGCGTGCCTATGATGGAAGCCAGTTTAACAATTTCGGATCGCATTCAGAATAAGCTTGATGATTTAACGCGCGCAGAGCGGCAATTGGCACTTTCAATTCTTGAGAATTACCCCGCATCGGGTTTGGGGCCTCTCAGTGCCTTGGCCAAAGATGCGAAAGTATCCGTTCCAACCGTTGCCCGGATGGTACAAAAACTTGGCTTTCAAGGCTATCCAGAGTTTCAAACAGAGCTGCGCAAAGAGCTTCGGGCGAAGGTAAAAAACCCCATTGCAAAACATGATGCTTGGTCAGAGGGCGCGCCTTCAGAACATCTGTTGAATAGGTTTACCGAGTCGGTGATCGATAATATCCGCCATACGCTGGGGCAAATTGATTCCGGTGCGTTTGATGACGCCTGCCGTATCGCGGCCGACACAAACCATCATCTTTATATTGTTGGAGGGCGGATTTCGCATATTTTGGCGGAATATCTGTTTTTACATATGCAGCTTATCCGATCCAAAATTACGCATATTCAATCGACGTCGAATACCTGGCCTCATTACTTGCTTGACGTCAAAGCGGGCGATGTCTTCATTATTTTCGATATGCGGCGATATGAAAATAATACGCTGAAACTGGCAGAAATGGCCTATGAAAGAGACGCGAAAATCATCTTATTCACCGATCAATGGCGCTCGCCTATTCATCGGATGGCGGAGCAAAGCTTTGGCAGCCGCATCGTCGTGCCTTCGGCGTGGGATTCTGCGATTACGCCGTTGCTTTTGCTTGAAACGATGATTTCTACCGTTCAAGCGATCACTTGGGGCGATACAAAAGATAGGATGGAAGCGCTTGAAGAGATGTTTGACCAGACGAAGCTTTTCCGAAAATTTACGTAAGGATCTGACAAGGTAAAACACAAGCCCAATCTTGAGTTTCAAATTTGAAAAATTGTCGCATCCTGATAGCACAGCGCGCGCTGAGGGTTGAGAGCATGTTAATTGGCTGGCGCAGTGAAAGCTTTGAAATGATTTTTCGCAATTTGCAGAGTTTGGGTTTCCGAAGACTTTTTCGGGGATAAAAAACTGCTCAAAAATTCACGGTTTTTTAAATTTTAAGGCCGTTTGAGAATCTATTTATTGACCAAATGATCAAATAACGTGATGGTTGCGTAGTACCTTAGAGGGAGAAATTTATGAATATTTCACAAAAAATGGGGCGGCGGTTATTTACCGCTGCAGCGCTCGCGGTCGGATTGCTGGCAAGCGCCGGGACGGTTGCTGCGGAAAAAGTAAAGGTGGCCGCGATTTATACTTTGCCCGTCGAACAGCAATGGATCAGCCGCATTCATAAGGCTTTAAATACTGCCGCCGAAAGCGGAAGCATCGACTACACGTTTTCGGAAAACGTGGCCAATACGGATTATGAGCGGGTGATGCGCGAATATGCCGAACAAGGCCATGACTTGATCGTTGGCGAAGTGTTTGGTCTTGAGCGTGCGGCGCGTAAAGTGGCGAAAGATTATTCGGAAACCGCGTTTTTAATGGGCTCGTCTTTCGGCCCGGTGGCGCCGAACTTCTCGGTGTTTGACAATTGGATACATGAACCTTCTTATTTGACGGGTATGGTCGCCGGTTCAATGACCAAATCAAATATGATTGGTATGGTGGGTGGCTATGCTATTCCCGAGGTGAACCGTTTGATGCATGCCTTCATGGATGGCGCACGCGCAGTGAACCCTGATGTGAAGTTCCTCGTGAACTTTATTGACAGCTGGTACGATCCGCCCAAAGCCAAAGAAAGCGCGTTTGCGATGATGGATGCGGGTGCTGATATTATGTATGCAGAGCGCTTTGGCGTTGCGGATGCGGCCGTAGAGCGCGGGGTAAAAGCGATTGGGAATGTGATTGACACGTCCGGCGATTATCCTGGAACGATTTTGGCATCGGCGATTTGGCATATGGAAGCAACCATAGACAAAGCCATCGCCAAGGTGGCCTCAGATGATTTTGAGGCGGCTGATTATGGTCAGTATAGTTTCATGGCCTTTGGCGGGGGATCTATGGTTCTGGATGAGGGACTGGTGCCGGCTGACGTTGCTGCCGCAGTGAAAGCCACCGAAAAAGACATTCTCGACGGCCTGTTTCGTGTGAATGTGAACGATGCGCGACCTGCGTCTGACGGATAAAAGAGCAGGCCGGCCCGTAGAGAGGGCCGGCCTTTTTTAAAATGTATTCTGATAAAATATTAGCCTTAAAAGGCCTGTCCAAAACCTTTGGAACCATCGCTGCCAATTGCGATGTTAATCTTGATCTGCACCGCGGAGAGATATTGGCGTTGTTGGGTGAAAATGGGGCAGGAAAAACCACTTTGATGAATATGTTGTTCGGGCATTACATGCCGGATGCGGGGCAAATCGAAGTGGCTGATGCCAATCAACGGTTTTTACCGCTGACGCTTGGGCATCCTCAGGCAGCGATTGCCGCGGGGATTGGTATGGTGCATCAACATTTCACATTGGCCGAAAATTTGGATGCGGTTGATAATATTATGTTGGGCGCTGAACCTCTGACCTTATTGCCCAGAAAGCGCGCCGCCGCCGAAAAGAAGATTCGCACGATTATGGCTCAAAGCGGTCTGACGGCTCCTATAAATGTTGCAGTGGGTAAATTGACGGTTGGCGAACGTCAGCGTGTTGAAATTTTAAAAGCCCTTTATCGCGATGTAAAAATACTCGTTTTGGATGAGCCGACCGCGGTTTTAACGCCGCAAGAGGCGGATGCGCTGTTTGAAAATATTCGGGCCATGGCGCAGGATGGGCTATCGGTTATTTTTATTTCGCATAAATTGCGCGAGGTTTTGGCATTTTCGCATCGCATAACCGTTTTACGCCATGGCAAAAATGCAGGAGAAATTCAAACTGATCAGGCGGATGAGCAGAAAATTGCGCGAATGATGGTGGGGTCAGAAACGCTGTCCCACACTCGCGAACTGCAAGAAAATGGGCCTGCTTTACTGCGGTTTAAAAGGGTTTCAGTGCAAGGGCGCGCGCGCCGCGACAGTTTGAAAAATGTTGATCTGACCGTTTTCTCTGGTGAGATCCTAGGGATCGCGGGCGTCTCGGGCAATGGCCAGACAGCCTTGGCTGGCGTGATCTCTGGCATGCTCTCAATCGAGAGCGGAGAGGTCTTGATAGAAGAGCAACCACTGTTGGACATTACCCCCGCCGCGATGATTTCGCGCGGCGTTGGGCGCATTCCAGAAGATCGCCATCGAGATGGAATTGTGGGATCGATGAGTGTTGCTGAGAATATGGTTATAGAGCAGTTGGACGACCCAACTTTACAACGAAATGGATTGCTGAGGCGTGATGCGATCCGCGATTATGCCGAGACGCTATTGTCAGAATATGACGTGCGAGGGCCAGGGGCGCAGGCTTCGGCACGCTTGTTGTCAGGCGGCAATATCCAAAAATTGATTTTGGCGCGGGTGTTTGATCGCAGCCCCAAGCTTATTCTTGCTAATCAACCCACTCGCGGATTGGATATGGGGGCAGCCTCTGAGGTGGCGCGGCGGCTTCTTGAGGCCCGCGGGCGCGGCGCCGGCATTGTTTTGATTTCCGAAGATTTAGACGAAATTCTGAAGCTGGCTGATCGCATTTTGGTGGTTCATGATGGCGCGTTTTCCATTGCAAAAACGCGTGACCGTGCGCAATTGGGTTTGATGATGGCAGGGCAGGCGGCATGATTAGAATTGAAGCCAGAGAATCCGCTTCATCTTTTATGAAATTGGGCATTCCCGTTTTATCTGCCTGCGTGGCGTTGCTCTTGGCGGCAATTCCGTTGATGTTTGCAGGTGCCCCTGTTGCGGCCTCATACGCGCAGATGTTTATGGGCGTTTTTGGTTCAAAATTTGCGTTTTCTGAAATGCTCACGCGGGCCACGCCATTGATATTTACGGGGCTTGCTGCCGCCTTGGCCTTTCGGGCCAAACTGTGGAATATTGGCGCGGAAGGCCAGCTTTATTTGGGCGCTTTGGCCGCAGCAGCGATTGGCACTGGGGTGCTGGATATTTCAGGGCTGCTGTTGATCCCAGTGATTATTATATGCGGCTGTGCCGCAGGTGCCTTTGGGATGGTGGTGCCCGCAGCGCTGAAAATTCGCTTTGGGGCAGATGAGGTGGTCACCACATTGCTGTTGAATTTTATTATCTTAATTTTTCTTCAATATATGTTGGAGGGGCCGCTAAAAGATCCGATGGGTCTTGGTTGGCCGCAGACAGCGCCCATCTTGGATCAAGGCATGTTGCCGCCTTTGATGGAGCGTATGCGCATTCATTACGGGTTTGTTATCGCCCTGATCTGCGCGGCCGTGGCGCAATTTATGCTGTTGCGGTCGGTTTGGGGGTTCAAACTGCGCGCGGTTGGTGAAAATAGAAATGCCGCCGGACATGCGGGCATACCGGTCAATCGAAGCTTGTTGACGGCGGCCGCTATTTCGGGGGCGTTGGCAGGCTTGGCGGGTGTGAGCGAAGTAGCCGGCCTTAAAGGTTATCTGACCGCAGATCTTTCCCCAGGTTTTGGCTATACTGGCATTGTCGTCGCGATGCTTGCGGGGTTGTCTCCCGGCGGGGTGGTCGTGTCGGCGCTTTTTATCGCTTCGGTTTTTGTGGGGGCCGATAGCATGAGCCGCGCTATGGGCGTGTCGTCTTATCTTGCGGATTTGGTTGTGGCAACGGCCTTACTCTGTGTTTTGATTGGTGGGTTTGTCGCGCGTTATAAATTTGTGCGGGTGCGCCGACAATTGGAACGGCTTTGATCATGGATATTCTTCAAATTTTGCTCAGCGAAAGCTTTTGGTCTGCCTCGATCAGGATCGCAACACCGCTTATCTTTGGCGTTCTGGGCGCCTTAATTTGCGAAAAATCCGGTGTTTTGAATCTTGGAATCGAAGGCATTTTCGTGGCTGGTGCAATGGTGGGTTGGATGGCGGTTTGGTTGGGCGCTGGCTTATGGGGCGGGGTGCTTGCTGCAGCCCTTGCAGGGGCGTTTTTTGGATTGCTGCATGGTATTTTAACGGTCCCGCTGGGCCTAAGCCAACACGTGTCGGGCTTGGGAATCACGCTTTTTGCCACCTCTGTCAGCTATTTTTCTTACCGCACGGCGCTTCCTACCGTGTCGTCGCCGCCGCGCATAACGCCGTTTCGACCGTTGGATATTCCGATTTTGTCAGATTTGCCTTTTATCGGCCCGATTTTGTTTCAGCAAACGGCGCTTACCTTCTTGGCGCTTTTTTGCGTTGCCGTGGTTTGGTATATTTTTAACAAAACCGCGCTGGGTGTTGCTTTAAAGGCGGTTGGTGACAATCCGAACTCAGTGGATGCGCAAGGATTAAGCGTTTATACGCTGCGCGTCGGCGCCGTGATGGCCGGATCGGCTTTGATGGCGCTTGGCGGCGCGTTTTTAACGATGTCTGCCTTTGATGCCTTCTTTTTTGGCATGGTAAATGGCCGTGGCTGGATTTGCATCGCATTGGTTATTTTCGCCAGTTGGCGACCTGGAAAGGCGCTTTTGGGGGCGATTTTATTTGGAGCTTTTGATGCTTTGCAGGTACGCCTACAAACCGAGGTTGGCGGGTCTGTGCCCAGCCAAGTTTTTCTGGCGGCTCCATACGTCTTATCGATCATTGCCCTTGTGATCGCGGCAAGAAGCGCGGATTATCCACGGGCTTTGTTAACCCCTTGGTTTAAAGGCCAACGATAGGAGCTGCTATGTTTGATTTATTGGTAAAGAATGCGGTTCTGCCCGATGGGCGCAGCGGCTTGGATATTGGGTGCAAAGGCGATCGCATTGTGGCGGTTGAGCGGGATATTTCAGCCGAGGCTCGGCAGGTGGTTGAGGCCGAAGGCTGCTTGCTTGCGCCGCCGTTTGTCGACCCACATTTTCATATGGACGCTACGCTTTCTTTGGGTACGCCTCGGATGAATATGTCGGGCACATTGCTTGAAGGTATTGAACTTTGGGGAGAGCTAAAGGCGGTGCAAAGCATCGATGATATCATTGAGCGCGCGCTGCGCTATTGTGATTTGGCGGTTTCAATGGGCATTGGCGCAATCCGCTCGCATGTGGATACGTGCGATCCAAAGCTAACCGGTGTGCAGGCTCTTTTAGAGGTGCGCAACCAGGTAAAAGATTATCTGGATTTGCAGCTGGTTGCCTTCCCACAAGATGGCGTGCTGCGCGATCCTGCGGCGCTTGAACTCACCATTCGAGCTTTGGATATGGGGGTGGATATTGTCGGTGGTATCCCTCATTTTGAACGGACGATGGCCGATGGCGCAGAATCGGTGCGGATCTTGTGCGAGCTTGCCGCAAAGCGCGGTTTGAGGGTGGATATGCATTGCGATGAAAGCGATGACCCGATGAGCCGGCATATTGAAACTTTGGCCTTTGAAACGCAGCGCCTCGGACTGCAAGGGCGGGTTGCCGGGTCGCATCTGACATCGATGCATTCTATGGATAACTACTATGTGTCCAAGCTTATCCCACTTATTGTTGAGGCTGGCATTGGCGTCATTCCTAATCCTTTGATCAATATCATGCTGCAGGGGCGGCATGACAGTTACCCGAAGCGACGCGGCCAAACGCGGGTACGCGAGCTGCGCGATGCGGGGGTGACGGTTGGCTTTGGTTCGGATTGCGTGATGGACCCTTGGTATTCTTTGGGCCGGGCAGATATGCTGGATGTAGCGTTTATGGGGTTGCATGCAGGTCAATTATCAAGCCGTGAAGATATGGCCTGGTGTTTCACCGCAATCACTGAAAACTCAGCGCAAATCATGGGGCTTGAGGACTATGGTATCGCAAAAGGCGCCTTCGCTGATTTCAACTTGGTGCAAGCGAAAGACAGCATTGAGGCGATTAGATTGCGAGCACATCGTTTGCAGGTTGTTCGGCGGGGAAAAATTATCGCGCGCAACGCGCCGCTAAGCAGCGAAATGGATTTGCCCGGTCGCCCCACAACCATTGATCCGTCAAGCTTTGCCCCCAAATCTTGATCCAAAGGGCGACGTATTCAGAGGTTTAAAATTATAACCCTTTCTCTGCCCTATACTTGAAAAGCGGTTAACGCGTTGCAAAGCGGCTATTCTTGTTTTGTGGCTTTGAAAAAGCGTATGGTTAAGCCTTGGTGGTTTGGCAATCGAAGGGTATGAGATGAAACAAATTATTTATATGCTTTTTCTTTACGTTTTCAGCTTTACTCAAGCGGTTGCGCTCAGCTGCGTTAGGCCTGATGTTGTCGAAAGTTATCTAAACAGTGTTTATAGCGAACATAGCGTGGTTATCTTAAAAGGAACTATATCCTTCAAACAACCGGTTTGGAAAAAACAGCAGACATTTGAAACCTTGACGACGCAAAGGCAGTTTGATGGTTTTATGCTTCATCATCGTGGATTTGAAATTCCGTATTCAGAACCGATCACTTTGATTTTTGAGTGTTTTGCGGAATGGTGTGGCAGTTTTGCGGCTGAGGAAGAAATTATTGCTTTTGCCGCAGTGGAAGATTTTGAACTTAGATTGCGCGTTCAACCCTGCAATTTAACTGTTTTCCCGGTAGAGTTCGATGAAAATGCGCAACGCTTGCTTGGGTGCCACCTTCCAGGGCAATGTCATTGAAACGCGTTGCGCGGCCTCACCGACAAACACTGTCATAATTCTTGATCTACGGCCCCGTTTGAGCGGGGTCCTCTGGTTTTTAAATGCTATTCAAAAACCCTCATTGGCGGCGTATTTTTTGAAATATCTCAGTGCGTTGGCGGGTGTGTTTGGTATGTCGCGCTAAATATCCTTTTCCGGATTACAGTACAAAAACAGATGGCAGGCCAAAAAAAGCTTCCTAAAGTCTAGGCTTTATTAGACCGCATGGTCAGAGCGGACTGATAGGCCGCAAGTTTCAAACCGGGCTTAAGCTTTGGAGACGGGCGTTTAGGAGGATGCGTGTGCCTCGTACTCTGCCGCTTGCATCCTAGTTCTTTTTCAGCCTTTTACCATGAAATGCAAGATTTACCGGTGTGGCACTAGCTTGCCAATAAAGCTGTATTCCCGCCTGCAGCTGTAGTGTCAATGCAAACCGAACGCTCTTTCATCAGCCAGGTCTCAAAGGTTTCATCCATCAAAAGGGGTACGATTGCTCCGCCTCTGGTGCTTAAAGCTTTGCGGATATGATGCCCATCTGGGCCCGAATAGACCACCGCATCTAATTGTGGCACTGCGCTTAGATCCTGTGAACTTATATCCGCTGCAATCGCGCAGCACCCCAAGGCCAAGGCGCGCTTGGCCAGCTGCTCGGCGCCCGGCCCCAAGCAAAGCACCCGTTGCCGAGGAGTAAGGTGGTATTGATTTAATTCGCCGGTAGGCCCCGGCAGGTTTATGGATTTTGACCCTGAAAAGGCGGTTTGCTCTTGGCGTTGAAAGGCGCGCGCAACTTGTGCTACATTCATTTTAGGTGGTTTTCTTGTGGCCGATTTCAAAAGCGTTTGTTTTGCAAATCTCGTCACATAATGGGGTCCGCCCGCTTTGGGGCCAGTGCCGCTTAATCCGTGCCCCCCAAAAGGTTGAGAGCCGACAACCGCGCCGATCTGATTGCGGTTGATATAAAGATTTCCAACATCGATCTGAGAGATGACGCGTTGCACGCGTTCATCAATGCGGCTGTGAAATCCGAAGGTAAGCCCAAAACCACAGCCGTTAATATCGCGTATCACACGGTCTAAATCCTTTATGTCAAAGCTTGCAAAATGCAAAACCGGGCCGAATATCTCTTCTGGAAGATCTTGAATTCCGGTAACAGATAAAACGGTTGGCGCGACAAAACATCCAGTTTCAGGGGCGATTGTGGCGAACAAAACGTGGCGCTCTTGAATATATCGGGTGATCTTTTTTTGAGAGGCTTGATTTATAACTGGGCCAATATCACAGGCGGCCTCTGCCGGGTCACCAATACAAAGCGCGCGCATTGCTCCGAACAACATATCTTTAAAATCCTCGGCTATATCCTGTTGCACGTAAAGCATGCGCAAGGCAGAGCAGCGCTGGCCAGCCGATTGAAACGCGCCGATGATCACATCCTGTACGGCTTGTTGAAGCAGCGCCGTACTGTCGACGATCATTGCATTTAAACCACCGGTTTCCGCGATTAGTGGAATATGGGGGGGCAGGTGCTGCGCCATAAGGCGATTGATTGTTTGAGCGGTTTTGGTTGAGCCGGTGAAACAAACACCTGTTATTTTATCCGAACTGCATACGCGGGCACCCAAGCTTGGGCCATCGCCCGCGATTAGGTGTAACGCCGCAGCTGGAACGCCAGCCTCATACATCAATTGAGTGGCCAAATATGCAATCATACTGGTGTTTTCTGCGGGTTTCGCCAATACTGCATTACCGGCTGCCAACGCTGCTGCAATCTGCCCGGTGAAAATTGCCAATGGAAAATTCCATGGGCTGATGCAGCTGAAAACGCCGGCCTCTGCATCTGAAAGCGCCTCTGCCTGGCACGCATAATAGCGCAGAAAGTCAACGGCCTCTCGCAATTCTCCAATGCAGTCGGGCAGGGTTTTGCCCGCTTCCTGCGTTAAAAGAGCAAAAAACTCTTCTGCATGTTTTTCGAATAGTTCAGCGATCCCGCGCAAAACATTGGCGCGTTCGTTTGATGTTGCCCCCCAAGGCTGCGCAGCATCTATTTTTTCTTGAGCTTGCTCTGGCGATAAAAATCGCACTTGCCCAAGGCTTTTGCCGGTGGCCGGATTATACACCCGCTGGATAGCGCCTTCTTGGCCGAAGGACCATCTTCTTGGCATGGTTCTGGCGGTTTGTAATCTTTCCAGAATGTCTGGGTTGGCCAGATCATAACCGGCTGAGTTTTGTCTCTCTGGGGCAAAGAGATCTTTGGGGTGTTTCAGGGCAGGGCCGGGCATGCCTAATTTATCAAACGGATCCGCCGCCACCAATCTGGATGCAACAGTGGCATCAAAAATTTGATTTACGAAAGACGAGTTCGCCCCGTTTTCCAGCAATCTACGTACCAGATAGGCCAGAAGATCACGTTGTTGCCCGACAGGTGCATAGACCCGACAGGGCGTACCAAATGCCTTTGACACTTGATGATGCAAGGCTTCTCCCATGCCATGCAAGCGTTGAAATTCAAAATCTTTCATCTGCTTTTTCTGAGCCAGATGCAAAATCGCAGCGATCGTATGCGCATTATGCGTGGCAAATTGTGGATAGATCCGGTCTGACATAGCGAGCAGTTTGGCGGCGCAACAAATATAACTTATATCAGTGTGATGCTTGGCGCTGTAAACGGGAAATCCGGGAAGCCCCTCTGCTTGCGCCAGCTTTATCTCGCTATCCCAATAGGCGCCTTTGACAAGCCGTATCATGATGCGTCGATTGAGATGCTTGGAGAGCGCATAGAGCCAATCAATAACAAAGGCGGCGCGCTTTCCATAGGCTTGCACCACCACGCCAAACCCATCCCAACCGGCCAAACTTGGATTTGATAAAACGCGTTCAATCACGTCTAAGGATAGATCCAGCCTGGCGGCCTCTTCTGCATCGATATTCATGCCAATATTTGCCGATTTTGCCAAGACGGCTAAAGATAGCAAGCGCGGGGCCAATTCGGATAAAATTTGCTGGCGGTGAAGCGGGTCATAATTGGGGTGAAGGGCGGATAACTTTATGGAAATACCGGGGTTTAAACGTGGGTCTGAGCTGGTTGCGGCTTTGGCGATTCGCGCAATCGCATCCGCATAGGCCATATGATAGGCGTTCGCATCCTGCTCATGCATCGCAGCCTCGCCCAACATATCATAACTGTGATAAACCGTGCTGGCGCGGGCTTTGCGGGCGCGTTTGAGCGCGTCTTGGATCGTTTCTCCAAGTACAAATTGTTGTCCCATTTCGCGCATAAGATGGGCCACTGCCTGCCGGATGACAGGTTCGCCTAAGCGCTTTACCGCTCCGCGTAACAAGCCTACAATACCTTGTTCCGGGACGCTCAAAACTTTTCCTGTGAAAAACAAAGCCCAAGATGAAGCATTGATGAATGTTGACGGGCTTTTCCCCAAATGTCTGTGCCATTGTGAGGGCGCAATTTTATCTTCGATTAACGCGTCGATGGTTGTGCCATCAGGCACGCGAAGAAGTGCCTCTGCCAAGCACATCAAGGCCACCCCCTCTTCAGATGATAGGCCATATTCTATCAAGAATAATTCCATGACCGAAGGATGGGCGCTGTTTCGCAATTGAGTTACCATCTCCGTCGCATGCCTGGTAATTTTGGTGCGATCGGTTTTACAGGACGCTAGCGGCAGCAGATCTTTTAGCGCCTCTTCATCCTTGATAAAACTTGCCGCACGGATCTTGGCTCTTAGGTTTTGCATCGTCCATCCTCTTTAGAGCGTTGAAGAATTCCATAAAGGTCACGCGGATCATCTGGGTCGGCCAAAAGATCTAACTTTTGATAATGTCCAGTCTTTTGGATTTGATGATAGACATAGCGCAGGGCTGAGAAATCTTCGATGGCAAAGCCAACGCTGTCGAATAACGTGATTTGATCAACCGAGCAGCGGCCCGCCGCATCGCCTCGGATAACTTGCCAAAGTTCAGTGGCGGGGTGATCCTGTGCAAGCGTTTGAATTTCGCCTTCTATTCGGGTTTGTGGCAAATACTCGACAAAAACATCAGACCGCAGAAGGATATCGCGATGCAGTTCTGTTTTGCCGGGGCAATCACCGCCTATCGCGTTAATATGTATTCCGGCTCCAACCATATTATCGGTCAAAACCGTTGCGTTTTGTTTGTCTGCGGTGCAAGTGGTGATAATATCAGCACCAGTTACGGCCTGCTCGGGGCTCGCAGAAATCACGATATTAAATCCCAATTTATCAAGGTGCTGCGCGGTTTTTTGTGTGGCAAGCGGATCAATGTCAAAGAGGCGTATTCTGGTTATGCCAAGCATTTCATGAAAAGCGATTGCTTGAAATTCGCATTGCGCCCCAGCGCCAATCATTGCCATTATGCGGGCAGATTTGGGGGCCAAATAGCGCGCGGCAAGCGCGCTTGTTGCAGCCGTGCGCAAGGCGGTCAGTAGTGTCATTTCTGACATCAACACAGGATAGCCGTTAGACAAATTTGCCAACACGCCGAACGCCGTTACGGTTTGCAGGCCTTGAGCCATATTGGCCGGATGACCATTAACATATTTAAATCCATATTGCTGCCCATCCGATGTCGGCATAAGCTCAATAACGCCATCCCGCGCATACGCCGCCACGCGTGGTGTTTTGTCAAATAATGGCCAACGATTGAAATCCTCTTCTATGTAAGCAGCAAGGCCAATAATCATCTCGTTGATACCGATTTCATGGATCAAGCGCATCATATTATGCACCGACACAAAAGGCACCATGGCCCGCGGGGAGGGGCAAGAAACGTTCATATCACTCACCCTTTTTGCCGTGCTTTATTGTTTTTTGACCTAGAAGAGAACCTGCGAGATCGCAGAGCAACGCGACTGTTTTGTCTTGAACATCCAAGTACGGGTTCAGCTCGGATAACTCGAGCGAGGTGGCCAGACCGCTCTCACAGATCATATCCATAATCAGATGCGCCTCTCTTCTGCTGGCTCCACCTGGAACGGTCGTTCCAACAGCTGGCGCGATTTCTGGATCTAAGAAGTCAACATCGAGGCTTATATGCAACCGGCCCTTGGCCGCGGCGACCCGGTCGAGGAAACCCGCAATGGGTTTTACAACGCCAAGCGCTTTTAGGCGCTGCATATCATACACGTCTAAACCCAATTCATTGATAACATTATGCTCGGCGTCATCCACCGATCTAAGCCCCATCATACAGATATTGGCAGGGTCAATTGGCGCCATAAGCGGTGGAAATATATCTACGAAACCGTGCAAGCCTAAAGCATAGGCCATTGGCGTGCCGTGAAGGTTGCCGCTGAGACTGCTCGATAACGTGTTTAAATCAGGATGGGCATCCAACCAAAGAACAAATTGAGATTGCCCTGATTGCGCGGCAGCTTGCGCGATCCCGCTAAGCGTGCCGGCCGCCATCGAATGATCGCCACCCAAAAAAATTGGAAAGCTATTCTGGGAGGCAAGATCGAAAGCTAGGGCTTGTATATGCTGCGTCCAAGCCACTATCTCGGGAAGTTTCCTCAAATGTGCAGGCCCTGCCGTTGGCACGATGGAAGAGGGCTGCACCATGTTGCCCAAATCGTTTAACGCTCCTCCGAGGTCGCGGATAACCTCGCAGAGCCCTGCGCTTCGAAGGGAGTCTGGGCCCATTAAACATCCGCTACGGCCGCTTCCCGCCTCAACCGGCAATCCTAAAATTGTGAAATGTTTGGACATCAGACGATCCATTGATTGTAAGATAGGAAGAAGATGTCAGTATTTAACTTGACCAATAAGCTAAATTTTTGTTCAAAAAGTAGATAATTTGTAAAAATTGTTCATAGGTTTCATCAAAATGATAAGTATAGATGAAGTTGATAGAAAACTACTTGCTAGGTTGAAGATCGATGGGCGGGCCTCGGTAACCACATTATCGGGTGTATTGGGTTTGGCGCGTGGCACGGTGCAAAGCCGTTTAACGCGCCTGATTCAGACACGAGTGATTAAGCGCTTTACGGTGGAATTAAACGCACCAGAAACGCATGATTTGGTGCGCGCGATGATGATGATTGAAGTGCGGGGAAATACCGCCAATTCGGTTCAAAAAGCTTTGCAGCGAATGCCCGAGATCACTTCGCTGCATCGTACCTGCGGGGTTTGGGATTTGGTGGTAGGGATCGAAACCATCAATCTGGTTGAGTTTGATGGTATATTGGCGCGTATTCGAGAGTTGCCGGGCGTTTCAAATTCCGAAACCTGTCCGTTGTTGCGCCAAATCGGTTAGGTTGCGGAGCATTATGCTGGGCTTTTCGATCCTTGCACCGTTACGAATTGCGGTAAATTTGCGGGAAACTGGTTTTGGTTTGCGCGTCATTCGGGATTGTGCAGCGCGCGCTCTGCGCTGCTTATCAATGACGTTATGCCGAGCGAGAAGTTGATCGCTTACCTTATTGCGAAGATTTGTATGCCGCGTGGCGCATTTTTTAGCTTGCTTTGGGTATTTCAGACGATCTTTGCGGCTCTTTCAAAAAATGCAATGGTGTTTAAATCCAAGGTCCGCCATCGAAATCTGACTTTTTGAATTTTCAATCTGTAAGATGCATCGCGCTAAAGCATTTTTGGGGCGGCATTTAACAGCATCCGGGTATAGTCTTGCTTCGGATTTGTGAATAACTCTTTCGGGCTTGCTTCTTCGACAAGCGCGCCTTTGTTCAACACGCCTATGCGGTTTGCGACGCTCGACACCACCGCCAAATCATGCGTGATAAACAGATAGGTGAGGGAAAATTCTTTTTGAAGCGATTTGAGAAGATTCAAAACCTGCGCCTGAACGGAAACATCCAATGCAGAGGTTGGTTCATCACAGATTATAACTTCAGGTTGTGAAGACAGGGCACGGGCAATTGAAATACGTTGTCTTTGCCCACCGGAAAATTCATGCGGGTATTTTTTAGCGTCGCTTGGTGAAAGCCCGACTTGCTCTAAAAGTTCATCCACGCGTTTGGCTTGATTTTTTGTGCCTTGGATAAGATCAAAACTTTGGATCGGTTCCGCCAAAATATCACCAACGCGCCAACGCGGATTTAGGCTGGCATAAGGGGATTGAAACACCATTTGAATGCGTCGGCGCATCGCTTGTTGGTTTTGTGGGCTCAAGTTTGGATCGTTTAAATTGTGATTGTCGAGGGTGATGGTTCCTGCCGAGGGGGCAAGCAGACCCACCGCCATTTTGGCGATGGTTGATTTTCCGGACCCGCTTTCTCCGACCAAGGCGTAGGTGGTGCCTTTCTCAACGCTGAAACTGACATCATTCACCGCGGTAAGATACCGCTTGGGCCGAAAGGTTAATTGCCGCACAATCCACGGATCTGATAGGTCATAACGGCGAGTCAGATTTTTGGCGGTTATGAAACTCATATTCCTTGTCTCGTTTCTTCCAACAGCCAGCACGCCGCGGTATTTTTCATCATCGGTGGGCGTTCCTGACTACATTTTTCGATGGCTTGTGTACAGCGGGGATGAAAAGCGCAGCCTGTTGGGATTGCGTCCAATTTGGGCATGGAGCCAGGGATTTGATAGAGGCTTTGCCCAAATGAAGAAGGGTCGATCTTGGGTGTTGAGGCCACCAAACCTTGCGTATAAGGGTGTTGTGAAGATCTTAAAACTTGGTTCGTGCTGCCAATTTCAGCAAGGCGGCCCGCATAGAGCACGCCAACCCTATCGGCGGTTTCTGAAATTACGCCCATATCATGCGTGATTAAAATAATCGAAGTGCCGCGGCCGCGACATAGTTTCTTCAACAGCTCCAAAATTTGCGCCTGAACAGACACGTCAAGAGCGGTGGTGGGTTCATCTGCAATAATGAGCGATGGCTCTGGGGCAAGGGCAAGGGCGATTACCACGCGTTGGCGCATGCCTCCTGAAAACGTATGTGGATAGGCATTCAGCCGTTCAGGGTCGATCCCTACTTCGATCAGGCCTTTGCGGGCTCTGTCGATTGCCTGCGCCCGCGACATCTGCTTATGCCGCAAGATGGTTTCAACCAATTGATCGCCAATTTTCTTTAACGGGTTCAGGCTGACCAACGGATCTTGGAAGATCATTGAAATTTCGCATCCGCGCAATGTTTCGGGGTTTTGATCAATCCGTCGGCCCTTAAACCAAATCTCGCCTTTTGACAGGCGGCCCGGCGGATCGATCAAGCCTAAAATCGCCGCCCCCATCATTGATTTTCCAGCGCCAGATTCTCCCACCAGCCCCAATATTTCACCCGGTTGCACGTCAATCGACAAATCATCGACTGCTTTTAAAGCACCGCCCCGGGTTTTGAATTCTACGCTGATATTTTTGACCTCAAGCAATGGCTGCGTCATTATTTTAACCTCGGATTCAATTTGTCGCGCAGCCAATCGCCAAATAAGTTGACGGAAAGGGCCAAGGCCAAAAGCGTGCTGGCAGGAAACAACAAAATCCACCATTCGCCCGAAAATAGAAAATCTTGGCCAACGCGGATCAGTGTGCCAAGGCTTGGCTCTGTGCGTGGCGCGCCAACCCCTAAAAAGGAAAGCGTGGCTTCCGCGATAATCGCCAAAGCCAAGGTGATCGTGGCAATCACCAAAACGGGGTTCAAAACGTTGGGCAAAATATGTCTGATCATGATTTGCCACCGGTTCAAGCCTATTAAACGTGCTGCTGCGATATATTCTTTTTCCTTTTCAACCAGCGTTGATCCGCGCACTGTGCGCGCAAATGGAACCCATTCAGACAGGCCAATAGAAACGATTAAAACGGTGATGGCCATCTCATCGCGCAATTCTGGTGGTAAAATTCCACGCGCCACCCCAAAGATGAGCATCGCAATTAAAATAGAGGGAAAAGTCATTTGGATATCCGCAAAGCGCATGATCAAATTATCCAGCCAGCCCCCCATATAGCCGGCGATCAACCCGAGTAAGACGCCCATCACGGTGGCGAGGGCAACCGCCATGGCCCCCACGAAAAGCGAGATACGCAGCCCGTAAAGAATTGCAGAAAATAAATCGCGGCCCTGATCGTCAGTGCCCATCCAAAACACATCTCCGGTGAAAAGATTTGGCTCCATCGGTGGGGTGAACCCGTTCATAAGGTTAAGGCTGGCGGCGTCGAAAGGATTGGTTGGCGCTATAGCACCCGCGAAAACAGCCGAGAGGATCAGAAACAAAACGATTAAAAACGATACCAGTGCGACAGGGCTGCGCACGAAATCATAAAAAAAATCAGAAGCAAAAAAACGTTTCATAGGCTAAGCTTCTCCGCTCAGCTGAGAGTCGCGCAAGCGCGGATCAATCGCAAGATATAAAAGATCTACGGCCAGATTGATCAATACGAACAGCACACCGACCAGCAGTAAATATGCGCTCATTACCGGGATATCCACGAAATAAACCGCGTTAATGAATAACAACCCCACGCCCGGCCATTGGAACACGGTTTCCGTAATGATGGCGAATGCCACGATCGAGCCAAGCTGGAGTCCTGCAATCGTGGTTACGGGGATCAATGTATTGGGCAGGGCATGCCTGAAATTAACGCTGCGCTCAGACAGGCCCAGCGCACGGGCAAACCGTACATAATCTTGGCGTAAAACCTCCAGCATTTCCGAGCGGGTTAGCCGCATGATTAAGGTCAATTGGTAAAGGCCAAGCGTTATGCTGGGCAGGATTAGTGATTTCAGCCCCGATAGGGTCAGAAATCCGGTTGACCACCACCCAAGCTCGATAACCTCGCCGCGTCCAAACGAGGGCAGCCATTGCAGTTCAACCGCAAACACCCAAATCAACAGCACACCGATTAAAAATGTGGGCAGTGATACGCCAATAAGCGACAGAGACAATATGACATTTGCAAACAGCCCTCCGCGCCGGATTGCCGTATAAATCCCAGTAATCACGCCTAAAATCAGTGCGAATAGCGCCGATGTGAACGCCAATTCCAAAGTCGCCGGCAACCGGCTCGAGATTAATTCGGCAACAGGCAGGGCGCCGCGATAGGAATTGCCAAAGTCAAACTGCAAGGCCTTCCAGACAAATCCGAAATATTGCACATAAACTGGATCGTTCAGCCCTAAGGCTTCTTCTAAATCCGCGCGCTGCTGCACGGTGGCTTCTTGCGCCAACAGGTTATCGACGGGGCTGCCCACATATCGAAAGATGAGAAAAGAAATCAGTGCGACGATAAATAAAACCAGAACTGCCTGGCCCAAACGCCTGAGTAAGATCAATACCATTATAGCTTTTCGTTTATAAAATATGCAGCTGTGGTTTAAACAGGAACAGTCTAAGCTTTGGCCGCCTTTTGATGTGCCGTAATTATTATACGTGGGTCCACATGAAAGCCACCAGCCGCTTTGATAGGCGGCTGGTGGCCATGGCTCTTAGTTCATTTTCAAGAATTGAAAATGCGGCTGGTCTTCAGGCTGTACGGCAAATTCAATATTGCTTTTCATTCCCCAGTTCAGCACTTGGTTATGGATCGGCAGATACATTTGTGCATCCTGAACCTTGCTCCAGATAGACGCGATCGTTGCATCACGCTTGGCCAAATCAGTCTCAGATTCAAGGCTTGCAATCATCGCATCGACATCAGCATCCGAAAATCCGGTTGGGTTCCATGATCCGCGATCATTGGTTTGTGTATGCACCAGATAGTTAAAGATATAATGTGAATCAAACGTTGGAACGCCCCATCCTAGCATGTAGAAATCCGCTTCGCCGCCTTTGGCGATTGGGAAATGCTGGGCTTTTGGTTTGGCGTCTAAGGTCACGTTAATACCAATCTGCCCCATCATCCCAACAGCGGCTTGACAGATGGCTTCATCGTTAATGTAGCGATCATTGGGGCAATTCAGCGTAATATCAAACCCATCCGCAAGGCCGGCTTCTGCCATCAATGCTTTTGCAGCTTCAATATCGTAAGTTGGGTAGGCATTCAGCGCCTCTGTCCAACCATTCACAAAGGGCGGCATGATCACGCCGGTTGGATCTGACTGGCCGCGCATCACAACTTGCTTGATGGCATCACGGTTGATCGCGATATTCATAGCCTGACGAACCTTAAGATTGCTGGTTGGGCCTTCTTTGGTGTCTAAACCGAAAAAGATCACGCGGTTTTGCGCGGCGGTTCCAACGCTCAATCCGTCGGTTGCGCTGACCCGTCCAAGATCCTGAACTGGAACATCTTGGATGATATCCACTTCCCCAGATAGCAAAGCCGCAACGCGTGTTGCCGCGGATTGGATCGGCGTATAAATAAGCTCAGTAACCTGATTTGGATAAATATCTTTGCCCCAGTAATTCGGATTGGCGGTTAAAACCGTTTTTTCATCCACTGAGCGGCTCACCAGCATGAAGGCGCCAGTGCCATTGGTATTCATCGTCGCAAAATTTGTCTCGCCTTTTGCAACGTCATGCGGGGTCATCACATCATTGGCTTCGGCCCAGCCTTTGTCCATGATGAACATATTTGTCAAATTGTTGATCAGTAGCGGGTTTGCACCATGGGTTTCGATATCCACCGTATGAGAATCAACTGCGCGCACCTCTTTCACCGATGACAGCAATTCTTTCATTTCCGAACCATCGGCCATTGCACGGTTTAAGGAAAACACCACATCTTCAGAATCAAAGGCTGCGCCATCATGATAGCTGACGCCCTGGCGCAATTTGAATCGCCAGATATTGGGATTATCCGGCAGAGCCGCCCATTCGGTGGCCAAAACAGGAATAATCGCACCCGACATATCGCGCTGCAGCAGCGGGTCATACATTTGATGCGCCAGCGCATGGGTTGGGCCTTCATTCTGTGAATGTGGATCCAAGGTGATTGAATCGCCTGCGCGCGCCCAGCGGATGGTTTCTGCCGAAGCAGACACCGCTGTTAGCGCCAGCGCCGCCCCGGTAACCAAGAGTTTGTTTATCATTATCGATTCTCCCTATTTTTTAAATTCTAGCGCAAATAACTAACCAATCGCAGATCATTTTCAAAGCCAAAACCGTCTTCCGCTCTGTTTAATTTCAATTCGAGTTCAGACAGAGCCTAGTTTAGAAAGTTTTGCCGCCGTAATTTTTTTGGGTCTTCCGCACCTTTCAGCAAGGTTGGTTGGAACTGCGTTTCAGTTTTACCCCATTCCCACCTTGTAGGCAGAATGCCCAAAATCCTTTCGAGTGGTGGCTAATGAATGGCTGTTCGTTTACAAACAAGGTGTTGTTGTTGAAACAAAAGCACCGTGGAAAAATATGAATGTTTGCGAGGCTGGCGTCGGTGTATTTTTTGGAGAATACATTTAGATCTCAAAAAGCCAAAACACCCACTAGAAATGGTTGAAATTGATTTAAGACTTCTGGCAAGTGATCAGAGGCTGCGTTTCAGAGACTTTGCCAATTATACCGTTGAAATATCCTGGAGCCGATGAATACAGAGAATTATTGCCTGCGCAGGCGCATCTATCTGAAAAACCTTCAAGCATACTCTACTGTAAATTTTTTATGGCAGCATGGGCTATTTATTCACTTTTGAATTTTGAAACGTGGCTTTCAATTTTTTCAACCATTTTGTTGAATTCATCGGAGGTGGCGGCCAGTTCTGTGGATGCGGCGCTGCTTTCGCTTGCCGCCCCGTCAAGTTTTTTCATCGCTTCATTTATTTCGTTAACCCCTTTTGCTTGCTCTTCTGAGGCCGAGGCAATTTCTTGAACTAATTTTGCGGTATCTTGAATATTGGGTACCACGCTTTCGACCAATTGGCCCGCTTCTTCTGCGATCTGCAGGCTATTTTCAGCCAGGTCACTGATTTCTTTAGCGGCAATCTGACTGTCTTCGGCCAAACTTCGGATCGAGTCTGCGACAACCGCAAACCCATTTCCGGCCTCTCCCACGCGGGCCGCTTCGATCATCGCATTCAAAGCCAGCAGATCCGTTTGGTAAGCAAAATCCTGAATCAAGGTCACCTTACCCGCAATTTCTTTCATTGCCAAAACGGTTTGCTTCACCGCTTCGCTGCCTTCTGTGGTTGAGGAGGCCGCCTGCGATGCAAGCCTGTTGGTCGATTGTGCATTATCAGCGTTTTGGGTGATCGAAACGCTGATTTGTGTTAATGCAGCGCTGGTTTCCTCTATGGAACCTGCCTGCGTTCCTGCATTGGTTTTAAAGCTTTCCGCGGTGGCATTCAATTGCAATGACGCCGTTGAAACCGATGTTACAGCGGTTTTTATATCCTGCATGATCAACTGAATGCGCTGAATAAATCCGTTTAAAGAGGCAGCTGTTTGGCCAATTTCATTGCTACCAAAATCGGGCAGTCGAAGTGTTAAATCCCCTTCACCGGCACGAAGATTTTCGACAGCATCCAGCATTTGGTTGATGGGTTTAGAAATCACTTGTCGCGAAAATATAACGATCACAGTGGCGATACCGGCAATGATCAGCGCAACAAATATCAAAATAGTATTGCGTATGTTCTGCGTTGCCGCGAAGGCCTCGGCTTCATCGATTTCGCTTAAAATTGCCCAATCTACATCCTTAATCGCCAAGGGTTTAAACGCCGATAATACAGGAATATTTCTATAGTCCTCAATGATTAATGATGCGGTTTCACCTTTTAAGGCCATTTGCGAGGCTGTTGTATCCACTTTTTGACGGCCAATGACGCTCCCTGATTTTTCAATTTCACGCAGTAAATTTTGCTCCATTCCGAGGTTTTTCATTTGTGCGAGGTAACCAGAGGGATCTTCAATCAAGAAGCGAGATTCATTTTTAAGAGTAAGATCCGAACCGACCATATAGGTTTCGCCGCTTTCCCCCAAACCGATATCCCGCCAATTCTAGTTGTTGGTCATAATATTGTTGATCTGATCCACGGGCATTTGAAACGCCGCAACGCCCAATAACTTATCCTGCTCAAATATTGGCGAGACGATGAAGGAAGCGGGTGCGTTGTAAGAGGGCCCATAAGGCGAAAAATCAATCAGATATGTGAAGCTTGGCGCTTTAGCTGTTTTGGCAATTTGAAAGGCTTTCCCCAAATTGCTGGTGGCATAGGGCCCTGTGAGCAACGAGGTTGCATAATCGGCTTCTTTGAACACGGAATACACGATATGCCCGGTATCAATATCAATTAGAAAAATGTCGTAATAGCTGAATTTTTCTAAAAAATTTCGCAAGACCGGGTGGTATCGCGCATGGTGATCACTGTACCGGCTGTTGTCATTTGCACGATCTAGCTTATGTTTTGACCCCAGTTGATTGGGATTATTCGCAATATATAAATCCTGAAGGGTCTGGGTGCTTTTTTCGTTTGGAAAATAATCGATGAAATGAGGCGTGGTTTGTGAATTATCAGCAAGTTTCGGTAAAAAATCCCCTTGGTAATATTCCGCGACGCGGGTTTGCAGCGCGGCCTCGGCTTCCGGCGTAAGGTTACGCTCTTCTGCGATTGTTTTAAAGGCTTCTGCGAAATCCTTCATCGCTGAAATGACCATGTGGTTTTCCGAAAAAGTTTCAATTTGATGCCTGATTTGCGAAAAGTAATTTTCGACCTGGGTCGCTTTTATTTCGCGCGTTGCGATGAGTTTGTTGAAGGCTTGCTTTTCAAGTTCGCGTTGGGCAATGTCGATTGATATCGAAGATACTAGAACGATCGAAAGTAAGATAAGCGGCAAAAGTGCGGTTAATACTTTCGTACCTATGTTTAAATTGCGCCAGACGGTCATAATGTAAGCCCTTTTTAATAAAAATTAATAAAACTAATTTTGAGACTTTTATGCGCACTTGCTTTAAACAAAAAATGCGCACGTTTAAATTTTTTGAGTATTCTTAATCTTAGGTTGCAGAATGAATCATTTTTATAAAAAGATGTTTATAGGCAGCTTGACGTGAATGAGTTGTCTAAAAATGTGTATTTTTGAGTGTTTGCGTTTGAAATAATAATACCAGTATTGATATTTTTAGCATTGTTTCAAGCGTTTTCAGAAAATTTTTAAGCTTAAAAGAAAGGTTTGCGGTGTAAATCTTTGGGAACATGCGTTTTGCGTTTAAAAATTTAACCCCCTCAGGGGCTGCAAGAAGACTGGCACAGAACTTGCAAAATTTCTTCAATCGAAATGCCCTATCTATCGCCGGAGCGCTGCTATGAACCTTGCTGATTTTCAACCATCCAATTCAACCACACCAAGCCCGATTGAACCGGCCAGCTGGATGCGTAGCGCGCTGCTGTCTTTGGCTCTGTCTGAAAAAGGCCCAGCCGAAAATAACCATGCGCTTTTGCGCAAGCAATTTGTTTTCTCAAATTGCGTGCTTCAGGCATTTGAAGCGATTTTAAGCGCCAATAAAATCACCATAGAAGAAGCAAGGTTGGTGGATGAACTGATTCAGACCTATTTATGCGACGACCTTCTGTCAGCCTTGGGTGAAGATTGTATTTCAGTGATTCACCGCTTGCTGATGCCCTTTTCCGATGCGGTGGAAACCCCGAAAGCGAAATCAAAACCAAGCGCGCGCATGGCCGTTTTTACCGAATTTTCGATTACAGACGCGCCGGCAAACTTTGTCTAACCCGATTACGATTTTGTGAATGAAGGCCAGAGCTTTCAAAGTTTGATACGGGCCTTTCAACCCAGAAATTCATTGACCTTCTGGCCGAGTTGCCGTTGTTTAAACCAATGATATTTCGCGTTGAAGCTGTTCTGGTTAACGTCAGATATGTGTGACATTTTGCTTGCAGGCGCCACCGGCTATATCGGCTCGGCAGTGGCAAAGGCCCTTGTAGAGAAGGGGTATCAGGTGTTGTGCCCGGTGCGACGGATGCCCAAAGCACCCCTTAATGGCGTGATTTATGAAATTTGTGATGTTACCGATGCCGTTGAAGTAAAGCAGTTGGCGCAGCGATTTTCGGGCATTGAAGCGATTATTTCCTGTATTGCTTCGCGCACGGGGGGGCGCCAAGACGCGTGGTTGGTTGACTATCGCGCGAATATGACGCTGCTGGAAACCGCGCAAGAATGGGCGATCGAGCACTATATTCTATTATCGGCGATTTGCGTACAAAAACCGCGCTTGGAATTTCAACATGCCAAGCGCGCATTTGAACAAAAGCTTCAGGCGTCTGGTCTTACCTATAGTATCGTGCGACCGACTGCGTTTTTCAAATCACTCTCGGGGCAGGTAGAAAAGGTAAAGGCTGGGAAAGCCTTTGTGATGTTCGATGATGGCCTGCAAACGGCGTGTAAACCAATTTCAGAAGCCGATTTGGCCGCTTATATTTGCGGATGTTTAAACGATATTAAACGCCACAATGCGATTTTACCGATCGGGGGGCCTGGCCCTGCGATTACGCCAATAGAGCAGGCGCAATTATTGTTTCGCCTTTTGCAAAAGCCCGAAAAAATTCGGCGCGTTCCCAGCGCGCTTTTCAAAGTGATCGGCGGCGTCTTGGCGGGGCCTTCTTTGCTGTCGGGTCGTTTGGCTGACAAACGCGAATTTGTAAATATCGGACATTATTATGCAACTGAGTCGATGTTGCTTTGGGATCCAGAGTTGTCAGTATATTCCGCGCAAAACACCCCAGAATTTGGCGACCAGAGCTTGGAGGCGTTTTATCGCCAAGCTTTAAAGACTGGTCTAAATGGTCAGGATTTGGGGGCGCATAAATTATTTTAGAATTTGCCGTCAAACTGACAGAGCGTTTCAGATTAAAAGTGAAGGTAAAGCATATCCTTTTTTACTGACTATATTGAAGCCTTGCGGCTTTCAAACCTTCCACTGCATGGATGCTGCCTTGTGAGCTTTTTGAAGGATTATACTCGCCGGTCAGCGATCTGAAGCGGGGCGTTGCAACCGTGATGTGTTGGGAAAGCGCAACGATCTCTATTTTTTGGCATTTAGAAAACTGAGGTCAAATTGATTAAAATCATATATATCGCAGGCCCGCTATTTAACGCTCTTGAAAGAGGCTGTCTTGAGGATATCGCCTATGAGCTATAAGCCGACGGGTATGATTGTTTTTTGCCCCATAGAGATCAAACCGGAATCGAAGCGTAGAGCTGGACGGCACATCATTTCGCAGCAACCAATTAAAGGAGCAACCAATGTAATTCTACTTACCATAGGCCAACATTGTTTTATTCTCTGTTATCATGACAGTCCGAGGAACGAAAATTTCTGACCGGAATCATTATATCAGCTTGGCACTGGACTAGCTCTTATGCTGATCGTTAGAGACATATTGTCATTAAGGGGACTTGTTTGACGACTTTGAGCCAAGGAAGCAAACTATCGCTCACCTAAAGCGACTTGGATCGTGTCTACTATTGGTGCAAAGACATAACTGATGTGCTGCCGTTTGTCGGTTTGGATATCGGCGGCAGCTGACAGATTTGGGTGATGGCAAACTGCTCAGAACCACTCATCAGCTAATATGAGCCAAAAAAACAAAAGATAAAATCTTCAATAATGACTTATGGGGGCTTCAGTCTGCGGATCTAGCTGCTTTTTTGGTTACCGGTCAAGATATCGATTCTGGCATGGCCGCGGAAATTTGGTTTTCTTTTGCAACTGGCAAGCCTGTCATTGCAGTCATCGCGTCAGAGCGCAGATTTCGTAATTAATTCGTTGAGGGAATGTTCGCTTACAAAGTAAAGACTGTGCAGAAAATTCGCCTGGCAATATCTTTGGTGGACAGCTCCGGGCGCAACCCATAGTCTTTTGTCTGTCCAGCCCCCTATATTCGTCCATTGATTTTTGGTTTCTCTAATAAGGTTTCTGGGACGGGTGGGCGCATGTTTAATGCATGGTGAGGTCTGATCTGGTTGTATTGCCTGAGCCAAACATTGATAGCGACCTGAGCTATAAAAAGTACTTTACGCTATTGTCTTGAAAACCCGCATGCGCACACTTCTGATGACGCTGGCGACGCAGGCGGGGGCTGACACAAAGAAGTATGGAAAGGAAGAATGCAACGAAATTTCTGCAGTCATTGATTTTCTTCTTAGCAGTACTCCTAACTTGTGGTCCAAATTAGAGAAAAACCTCACCGACGAAAAGACGGCTTTGGAGCTTTCATGGACTGTGGATTTAGCGGCCAACTACACGACAATTTATGAGGCATTCTGTACCTCTGAGGAATAACCCCATGCGCACCTTACTCATAGCATTACTGATGACGCTCGCTACGCAAAAAGAGATGTCCAGTCGAAAAACAAATGAGTTGAACTGAATGATTTAATATCTCACGGTTGTAGGAACATTATACTGCTGAATAGACATCAGACGATTTTTTAGCTGGAGAAGAGCATGAGCACACCACCAAACATAATTTTCATTACGGCTGACGATCATGTTTCCTTGCAGCATTGAACTTTTTTTTACATAACCGTAACGGATCTTAGAGAATTTGTATGCAATTTTTGCAAGCTGTTTGGCTCTGGCGAAGCTGGGCAGAAAGATGATGTATGACCTTTAAAAACGTTTCAAAGAATTTATGGTGTGTGGTATGAAAGTCTTAATCACAGGTGGTGCAGGGTACATTGGAAGCCATACATGCCTAGAGCTTTTAAGGTCCGGTCATGAGGTTTCGGTCGTAGATAATCTTGACAATGGAAGAGAAGAAGCGCTGATGCGAGTGCAGCGGCTATCAAACCGCACTCTTGTGTTTAGCCAATGTGATGTGCGTGATACTCACGCCCTCGATGAAATTTTTGATCAATTTAAACCAGATGCTGTTATTCATTTTGCTGGCCTGAAAGAAGTTGGTGAAAGTGTCGCTGAGCCAGCGCGATACTATGACGTTAATGTTGGAGGAACAGCAACATTGTTAGGAGCGATGGAACGAGCAGGCTGTGCAAAAATTGTCTTTTCATCCTCCGCAACTGTATATGGTGAGCCCCAATATTTACCATGTGACGAAAATCATCCGCTGAACCCAATTAATCCTTATGGTCGAACTAAGCTCATGGGAGAAAATTTACTAGAAGACTGGTCAAGCGCTAAGCAGGATAGACATGCAGTCGCCTTGAGATACTTCAACCCTGTTGGCGCAGATGCCTCAGGTGTTATAGGTGAAGATCCGAAAGGCATCCCAAGCAACCTTATGCCGTTTGTTTCACAGGTTGCTGTAGGTCGGAGAGAATGCCTACAAGTTTTTGGTGACGACTACGAGACAATGGATGGGACAGCGGTACGTGATTACATCCACGTAGTAGACCTCGCACAGGCCCATATTGCAGCAGTGGAACAAATAAACAATCTTGAAACTTTTGAAGTCATTAACATTGGGACTGGCAAAGGTCATTCAGTTTTGCAGATGGTAAAAGAATTTGAAAGACAATCGGGCAAGATCGTTAGGTATCAAATTGGTCAACGCCGGTCGGGAGACGCACCCGCAGTTTGGGCTGAAGCCGCAAAAGCATCAGATAAAATTGGATTTAAAGCAACACGCGGTATAGTCGAAATGTGCCAAGATACATGGCGTTGGCAGAGCGAAAATCCAACGGGTTATACAGAGAAATGATAAAATAGTTGTATAATGACTAAAATCCTCGTAGCAGGTCTCTCGATAGTAGGCCTTGGAACATGATCTTTGCCTGCAATAAAATCCAAGCTCAGGTCGCTATCAATGTTTGGCTCAGGCAATACAACCAGATCAGACCTCACCATGCATTAAACATGCGCCCACCCGTCCCAGAAACCTTATTAGAGAAACCAAAAATCAATGGACGAATATAGGGGGCTGGACAAAGGAACTCGACCTCTGAGGTCATGCTGTTCAGAGCCGGCGATGTGATGGCGGATAACGAGTCGCACCGTCAAACCCGCGAGCCAGGCATCGTACCGAGTGCCAAAACCGAGATAGGAGCTTGCGATGCCTTCTGATGACAATGGACCGGAAGGCTCTGTCAGAATAAACTTGGTTGCCCGATAGCGCTCTAGAAATTAGCTATTTAGCCATGCCCAATCAAGTTTCATTCCGCTATTTCAAAACCAGCCCGGAGATCATCCAACTTGCAGTCATGCTGTATGTAAGATTTCCGCTCTCGCTTAGAAATGTAGAAGACCTTCTTCATGAACGAGGCGTGGATGTAAGCTATGAATCCGTTAGGTGCTGGTGGCATAGGTTTGGCTCTCAATTTGCAAACCAGTTAAAAAGGCGCAGGGCAGGAGGAATGTATTCCAGTTATTGGAAATGGCATCTGGATGAAGTCTTTGTGAAAATAAATGGGGAAAGGCATTACCTATGGCGTACTGTCGATCATGAGGGTGAGGTGCTAGAAAGCTACGTCACCAAAAAGCGGGATAAGAAAGCGGCACTAAAGTTCATGAAAAAAGCTATGCGTAGGTATGGATCACCCAATGAGATCGTCACAGATAGGCTACGATCCTACAGTGCAGCAGCAAAAG
>JADHOV010000054.1 GCA_016778765.1 Paracoccaceae bacterium
CGCCTTTTCCGTTTCGCGTCAAAAATGTGCATCTGACGTTTCAATTAGACCCTCTCAAAACCAGAGTCATTTCTTTGGTTGAATTCGAACCTATTTCCAGCGCGGTTCAAAATGAATTGTTCCTGCATGGTGAAGATCTACGCCTTATTTGGGCAAAAATTGATGGCACGGCCGTATCGCCACAGATCGCGAAAGGCGGCTTATCCGTTCAGGTTCCCAGCGCAAGCTTTGTTTGGGAATGTGAGGTCGAGATTGCCCCTCAAAACAACACATCGCTGGAGGGGCTATATATGTCAAACGGCATGTATTGCACGCAATGCGAGGCGGAAGGATTTCGAAAGATAACCTATTATCCCGACCGCCCCGATGTAATGGCGCAGTTTCTCGTTCGGATTGAAGGCGATTTGCCCATTTTACTGTCAAACGGCAATCCAAAGGCGCAGGGTGAAAACTGGGCTGAATGGCAAGACCCTTGGCCCAAACCTGCCTATTTATTCGCGCTGGTGGCCGGCAGGTTGGTTGCCCATCGCGATACTTTCACCACCGCATCCGGAAATCATGTTGCGCTAAATATTTGGATGCGCCCTGGCGACGAACACAAATGCGGCTTTGGCATGGAGGCGTTAAAAGCCTCGATGCGCTGGGATGAGAATATCTATCAGCGCGAATATGATTTGGATGTGTTCAACATCGTGGCAGTCGATGATTTCAACATGGGCGCAATGGAAAATAAAGGCTTAAATATCTTTAACAGTGCCTGCGTCTTGGCCAGCCCAACCACCAGCACAGATAAAGATTTTGAACGCATCGAGGCGATCATCGCGCATGAGTATTTTCACAATTGGACGGGCAACCGCATTACCTGCCGCGATTGGTTTCAACTTTGTCTGAAAGAGGGGCTAACCGTTTTTCGCGACGCCCAATTCACGTCAGACATGCGCAGCGCCCCGGTCAAGCGGATCGAAGATGTGATCCAGCTACGTGCAATCCAATTTAGCGAGGATGGTGGCCCGCTTGCGCATCCCGTGCGCCCTGACAGCTTTATCGAGATTAATAATTTTTACACGGCAACGGTTTATGAAAAAGGCGCTGAATTGATTGGCATGCTGAAAACGCTTGTCGGCGATCAGGCCTATTACAAAGCTTTGGCGCTTTATTTTCAGCGTCATGATGGCGATGCAGCCACCATCGAAGATTGGCTACAGGTTTTTGAAGACAGCACCGGGCGCGATTTGAGCCAATTCAAAAACTGGTACACGCAAGCCGGCACCCCCCAAGTAAGCGTGACAGAAAATTATGAAAAGGGTATATTCCAACTCACTTTTTCGCAAAAAACCCCTGCAACGCCAGGACAAATAGAAAAAGATCCCAAAGTCATACCAATTGCCCTGGGCTTATTATCGCCTTGCGGACAAGAGCTTTTGCCAACGCAGATTTTAGAGCTTAGCCAACCCCAACAAAGCTTTACATTTGCGAGCGCTGAACGCCCCATCGCCTCGATTTTACGCGAATTTTCAGCCCCTATCCTACTGAAACACACACAAAACGACGCTATCAAAGCTTTTCTGCTTGCGCATGACACTGATCCTTTCAACAAATGGCAGGCCGGACGAACGCTGGCCGTTGAAAGTTTGAAAGAATTGGCACAACACAACCAGGCCCCCGCGCTAGAGTTTTTGGATGCGCTGCAGGCTGTGGCAAGCGATGACGCGCTTGATCCAGCGTTTCGCGCCTTGGTGCTTGGCTTGCCATCACAAGATGAAATAGCACGCTCGCTCTACGCAGATGGCCTAACCCCCGATCCACAGCGCATTTTCGATGCGCTTGAAACCCTGCATCAAACGCTTGCCCAGCATTTGCAAGATATCTGGCCGCACTTGTATGCCGCGCATCAAATACAAGAGCCTTATGCGCCAAACGCGCAGCAATCTAATGCCCGCGCGCTCGCCAATAGGGCTTTGGTTTACCTTACGCGGATTGATGCCGGCGACGCCGCTAAAAAACAATTCGACACCGCCAATAATATGACCCAACAGCAAGCCGCGCTCAGCGCGCTTTTATCAGTTGAAAAGGGCGCCGAGCAGGCGCAGGCATTTTATGATCAATGGAAAGAAGATCGGCTGGTAATCGATAAGTGGTTTGCCTTGCAGGTGGCTTTCGCACCGCCAGAAAAAGCTGCGATTATTGCAAAATCACTTACACAACATGAAGATTTTAATTGGAAAAACCCCAACCGTTTTCGAGCGGTTTTTGGATCACTGGCGGGCAATATGGCAGGCTTCCATCACCTGTCGGGCCAAGGCTATGAATTAATGGTACAGTGGCTTTCGCGGCTTGATAAAATCAATCCGCAAACCACCGCCCGCATGTGTGGAGCGTTCAAAACCTGGCGCCAATTTGATACAGGCCGGCAAGCCATGTTGAAACCGCTGTTGCAAAACATGTTAGAGATGGATGGGCTCAGCAGAGATTCGCGCGAGATGCTTTCAAGAATTGTAAACGACTGACGCGCTGCGCAACCGGCTAAGCAGACGCCCTGCTGGCGCGCACAGCACCACCCCCGCAAAGAGAAAGCGAGTTGAGCGCAAAGAGATTGAAACCCGCAGCCGCATTGGCTAAACCGGCGCAAAGAAACCACGCCTTAAAGGACATGCACCATGCTCGATCTGACATTTGAACCGCCTAAGATCAAGACCATCGCCGGTGCTAAGTATGACTGGGAATTGGTGATCGGCATGGAAGTGCACGCCCAAATTGCCTCAAAAGCAAAGTTATTTTCAGGGGCATCCACGCAATTTGGTAATGAACCAAATTCCAATGTTGCCTTCGTGGATGCCGCAATGCCAGGCATGCTGCCGGTAATAAATGAATTTTGCGTAGAGCAAGCGGTCAAAACCGGGCTGGGTTTGCAGGCTAAAATCAATTTAGTCTCTGCCTTTGATCGAAAGAATTATTTCTATCCAGACCTTCCTCAAGGGTATCAGATCAGCCAACTCTATCATCCGATCGTTGGCGAGGGTGAAGTGATCGTTGATATGGCGCCGGGCGTTGCGCGCCGGGTCCGCGTTGAGCGCATTCATATCGAACAAGATGCTGGAAAATCGATCCATGACATGGATCCAAATATGTCATTTGTTGATCTGAATCGCACCGGAGTGGCGTTGATGGAAATCGTCAGCCGCCCCGATATTCGCAGCCCAGAAGAAGCCGCCGCCTATATCGTAAAATTGCGTCAGATCTTGCGCTATTTGGGTACCTGTGACGGGAATATGCAAAACGGGAACCTGCGCGCCGATGTCAACGTCTCGATTTGCCGGCCAGGACAATATGAAAAATATCTCGAAAGTGGAGATTTTTCGCATCTTGGCACCCGCTGCGAAATCAAGAATATGAACTCAATGCGCTTTATCCAGCAAGCTATTGACGTGGAGGCGCGGCGGCAAATTGCGATCGTAGAAAGCGGCGGAAGCGTCGATCAAGAAACCCGGCTTTATGATACCGACAAAGGCGAAACGCGCTCTATGCGCTCCAAAGAAGAGGCGCATGATTATCGCTATTTCCCCGATCCGGATCTTTTACCTTTGGAAATCGAACAAGACTGGGTGGATGAGATTGCAGCAAATCTGCCAGAGCTGCCCGATCAGAAAAAAGCCCGCTTCGTTACAGATTTTGGCTTATCTGAATATGATGCCAATGTCCTAACCGCAGAGCTTGACTCGGCGGCGTATTTTGAAGCGGTGGCCAAGGGGCGTGATGGCAAATTGGCCGCAAATTGGGTGATTAACGAACTTTTTGGACGCCTCAAAAAAGATGATTGTGATATCAGTGAAAGCCCGGTCAGCCCGGCGCAACTGGGCAGTATTATCGATCTGATTTCCAAAGGCGAGATCAGCGGAAAAATCGCTAAGGATGTGTTTGAAATTGCTTATAGTGAGGGCGGTGATCCGGCGCAGATCGTGAAAGCGCGCGGCTTAAAACAAGTGACGGATACAGGAGCGATCGAAGCGGCGGTGGATCAAGTGATCGCAGATAATCCAGCACAAGTTGAAAAAGCCAAGGCCAACCCCAAGCTGGCAGGCTGGTTCGTCGGACAAGTGATGAAAGCCACAGGCGGCAAAGCCAATCCAAAAGCGGTGAATGAACTGGTTGCTGCAAAATTAGCCCAATAAACGCCAAGGCACGGTGCCGCTTGTGCCGCTTGTGCCGCGATCAAGGTTTGTGCAGCACGCGCGGGCCCTTTAAGCGGTTTAAGGTTAACGCTTAAGGGGTATCAAGTTCTAAAGCCAAGGCGTGAATCGCGCCGATTAACTCTGGCCCCAGCGCCGCATGCACGGCGCGATGCCGCGCGATTCGCGATTGCCCTTTAAACTGCTCAGATTTCAGGCGGACACGAAAATGGCTTTGTCCGCCTTCTGGCGCGCCGGCATGCCCACGGTGCTGATCGCTCTCATCTACGACCTCCAAAAAGCTTGGTTGAAAAGAATTCTCAAGATTTTTGCGAATTTGTTCCACTCGGGTCATATTTTTTGTTTTCGCCTCTTCAAATTACCTGAGGAAAGCCTATGCTAACTGCCTTGAACAGAAAAGGTGATTTTATGGCTGCCTCCGACCCATTTGGTTTTGATATCTCTGTGTCTTCTTCAAAGAAGAAAAATCCGCGCGGGCGGCGCAGCATGTCTGGAGCCTCTGACACCTCGACCCGACTGTGCGAACATGAAGGCTGCCAAGAGGCTGGAAAATTCCGCGCGCCCAAAGCCCCAGATGTGCTGGATGATTTTTTCTGGTTCTGCAAAGATCACGTGCGCGAATATAATCTGAAATGGAATTTCTTTAACGGCACCACAGAAGCCGAAATCAATGCCCAGCGTTCAAAAGACAAAGTTTGGGAAAGAGAAACCAAAGATTTCCGCGACACAGAAGCGCGCGCTTGGGCACGGCTGGGGATTGAGGATCCGCATCAGGTTTTGGGCGAAAATGCCACTAAGAACCCAGGCAAATCCGGAGGCTCTGCGGGCAGTGGCCGGCGTCTGCCGCCAACCGAGCGCCGCGCTTTGGAAATCTTAGAAGGCAAGGACAATTGGAGCAAAGCAGAAATACGCGGCGCGTATAAATCGCTGATCAAAGTCTTACACCCAGATATGAATGGCGGCGATCGTAGCCAAGAAGAACAGCTACAAGAAGTGGTTTGGGCTTGGGATCAATTAAAAGACAGCCGGAACTTCAAATAATCGGATCTGCACCCTAAAATCTAAGTAATGTTATGGCTGACTACTCTTTGAAACTCATAGAAGCGGGCTAAACCGTGGCAAGCACGCTGGTTATTGGCGATAAGAATTATTCAAGCTGGTCAATGCGGCCTTGGTTGGTGTTGCACGTTTTCGGCATTAAATTCACCGAAAAGCCCATTCCCTCTGACGGATTTTCTGAAAGCTCGCACTTCAAACAAAGCGTTGCCAAATATTCGCCAGCGGGTAGGGTCCCTTTCTGCAAGGTTTAAACGATGCGCCCCTGCAAGCTGATCCTTTGACCATATGGGAAACGCTGGCGATCATAGAATATCTTGTAAAACAAAACCCTCAACTTGAGAATTGGACCTGAAACGTGGGCCTGCGCGCACAAGCGCGCAGCCTTTGTGCTGAAATGCATAGTGGCTTTTTGCGCTGCGCAGACAGTGCCCAATGAATATTAAAGCCGATCTGCCCCAGATTGGCCGATTGCTCTGGCGCGACAAATTTTTGGCTCGCAAAGACATACACCGTAGCGAGACTGCATGGCGCAATATTCTTAAACTTTCTAAAGGTCCGTTCTTGGCTGTAGAATTCAGCGCTCTAGATGCGTTTTACGCAGCTGTTATCACGCGTATTCAGACTTACAAACTGCCTGTTTCAGAAGATACAGCCCCTTATATGCATCGTATCAGACAGCACCCATCGGTAAAAAAATCCAGTAAAGACGCGATCGAAAGCACAGTTTTTCGCGATTTTGAAGAAACCTACAGGTTCAACTCGAAGGATATACCTGATCCAGCAGAGTTTTTTGTTTAAGAAAGCAAAAAGTCCGGCTTTTTCCGTGACCTCAAGATCGAAATACGCCGCTGCCGTGAAAGAGCGGATAGAGCGCTGTTTTGACTATTTTTGCCCTTCCCCTTGCCCTTAACCGCTTTATGTTGCACCAGAGCAGAGGTTAAAATTGGTAATTAAAGGAAACGCAAGTATGGCTGACGGCGGCAATACCATGGATGTAAAACCGACTGAGGATATTTCAGCGCGTGAAATGTTCGGGCTAGACACAGATATGGTTGTGAAAGGCTTTGCGGATCGTTCTGAGCGGGTTCCCGAAATAGACATGACCTATAAATTTGATCCCGATACAACCATGGCTATTCTAGCAGGGTTTTCGCATAATCGCCGGGTTATGCTCCAAGGTTATCATGGCACGGGCAAATCAACACATATTGAGCAAGTGGCAGCCCGCCTGAACTGGCCCGCCGTGCGCGTTAATCTGGACAGTCATATCAGCCGTATCGATTTAATCGGAAAAGATGCGATCAAATTGCGCGATGGCGTTCAGGTCACCGAATTCCATGAAGGCATCTTGCCTTGGGCGCTGCGCAATCCGGTGGCGATTGTTTTTGACGAATATGATGCCGGACGCGCCGATGTGATGTTTGTGATCCAGCGCGTGCTCGAACATGATGGCAAACTTACCCTTATGGATCAAAACGAAATTATCACACCGCATCCGCAGTTCCGGCTGTTTGCAACCGCCAATACTGTCGGTCTGGGCGATACCACCGGACTCTATCACGGCACCCAACAAATAAACCAAGCCCAAATGGACCGTTGGTCGCTTGTAGCCACTTTGAATTATCTATCCATCGATGCCGAAACCGCAATTATTTTGGCAAAAGCGCCGCATTATAATACGGAAAAAGGGCGTAAAACGGTGAAGCAAATGGTAACGGTTGCGGATCTGACTCGTACCGCTTTTATGAATGGTGATCTATCCACCGTGATGAGCCCGCGCACAGTGATCAATTGGGCGCAAAACGCGGAAATTTTCCGCAATATTGGCTACGCATTTCGTCTGTCTTTCCTGAACAAATGCGACGAGCTTGAGCGTCAGACCGTGGCAGAATTCTACCAGCGCTGTTTTGATGAAGAACTGCCAGAAAGCGCCGCCAGCGTCAGCTTGGGCTAAAGTTTCAAGCCGCAGCGCGCGCGGCTTTTTGAATTTTCCAATCCAACGGGAAAGCGCGCGCTAAAATTCAGGTTGCGGCACTGTAAACAGAGCTTGCATTATTCAAACGTTCAGCGAGACTTGCGTTATGGGACCAAATTCAGACAACCCAGCAGATCCCTTTAAAAAAGCTTTGGCCGAAGCCACCAAAGTGATGGCCGATGATGCCGATCTGTCGATCACCTATTCCGTGGATCCGGCTGGCGTATCCGGCGATGTCATGCGCTTGCCCCAAATCAGCCGTAGAATGACCCGTGATGAAGTTTTGGTGGCAAGAGGCACAGCGGATGCTTTGGCCCTGCACCGCAAATATCACGATGATGGAACGCATATAAAATACGCCCCCCAGGGCAATATGGCACGCGAACTTTATGAGGCGATGGAAGTGGCCCGCTGCGAAGCAGTTGGCGCACAAGATATGCCCGGTACAGCAGGAAATATTGATGCGAAAATTGGCGCGGATGCAGCCCGGCTTGGCTATCTGAATATCACCGACCGCTCTGATGCACCTTTATCGACCGCCGCTGGATACCTGATCCGGCATTTGGCCACGGGGCGCGATATGCCGCCCGCCGCGCAAAACATTATGCAGCTTTGGCAGGGATTCATCGAAGAGCAAGCCGGTGGCACTTTGGCAGATCTTCAGAGCAAATTGAAAGATCAAAGCGCCTTTGCAAAATTTGCCCGTCAAATCATATCCGATCTAGGCTATGGTGATCAGCTGGGCGAAGATCCTGATGATCTTGAAGATCAGTCTGACGAAGATCAGGATGAAGGTACGGAAGAAGATCAAGATCCCGACAGTACGGGCCAAGATGACAGCAATGAAGATGATACGGAAAGCACGCCTGAACAAAGCCAAGAAGAACAGCAAGATCCTTCAGCGGCGCAGCTCAGCAGCGATGAAAGCGCTGAAGATGAGATGTCGGAAGAGACTGAACTGCCCGATGGCGATGCTCCAATGGAGCCCCCTGCTCCGCAACCAATTTCGGATGCTGATCCGAATTACAGCGTTTATGAAACCAAATATGATGAAGAGATCAAGGCGGAAGAGCTTGCCGATGCCGTTGAGCTAGAGCGTCTGCGGGCCTATTTGGATCAGCAATTAGAACCATTAAAGGGGGCGGTAAGCCGGCTGGCCAATAAGCTACAACGCCGCCTGCAAGCCCAGCAAAACCGTTCTTGGCTGTTCGATTTAGAAGAAGGCATTTTAGACGCAGGTCGTTTGGCGCGCATCGTCGCGAACCCCACCACCCCGCTAAGCTTTAAAAGGGAAAAAGACACCGAATTTCGCGATACCGTGGTCACACTCTTGCTTGACAATTCCGGCTCTATGCGCGGACGGCCCATTTCTATCGCGGCGATTTGTGCGGATGTTTTGGCGCGTACCTTAGAGCGGTGTAATGTCAAGGTGGAAATTCTTGGGTTCACCACCCGCGCGTGGAAAGGCGGGCAAAGCCGGGAAGATTGGCTGAATGAAGGGCGTCCGCAACAGCCTGGGCGGCTGAACGATTTACGCCATATCATCTATAAGGGCGCCGATGCGCCTTGGCGGCGCGCAAGATCCAATTTGGGCTTGATGATGAAAGAGGGTTTGCTGAAAGAAAATATTGATGGCGAAGCGTTGGAATGGGCGCATCGTCGCATGGCTGGGCGCTCCGAAGCGCGCAAAATCCTGATGGTGATATCAGATGGCGCACCGGTGGATGACAGCACTTTATCGGTGAACCAAGCCAATTATCTCGAAAAGCATCTGCGGGATGTGATTGCGATGGTCGAAAAGCGCAAAGCGGTAGAATTACTGGCAATTGGCATTGGCCATGATGTCACCCGCTATTATGAACGCGCGGTCACGATCACGGATATCGAGCAGCTTGCGGGCGCCATGACCGAACAATTGGCTGCGTTATTTGACAATGATCCGCGCGCGCGCGCGCGCGCGGCCGGTATGAGAAAAGTGAATTGAGCCCCATGAAAACAGCCCATTTCCAAAGCTTTATCGACGACTCTGAACCCGATGCGGGCCCTGCGCGCCTGAGCGCGCTTCGCAAGGCCATCTCTGGCGCACAGCTGAGCGGCTTTTTGGTCCCGCGCAGCGATGTGCATCAAGGGGAATACGTTGCCAAACGCGATGAGCGCTTGGCTTGGTTAACCGGATTTACAGGTTCGGCCGGGTTTTGCGCCGTTTTACCTGATGTCGCGGGTGTATTTGTAGACGGGCGCTACCGGGTTCAAGTGAAAGTGCAAACAAACGCCGCTTTTACACCCGTTGACTGGCCCGAAACGAGCCTGCCCGATTGGCTGCAGAAAAACCTGCAAACGGGTACGATCGGTTTTGACCCGTGGTTGCATAGTTGGGGCGAGATAAAAGCCCATCGCGAAGCGCTGGGCGAAAACGGCATTCAGCTGCGGCCAAATGCCAATCTTATCGATCAAATCTGGACCGATAGGCCAGATCCACCCAACGCGCAGGCCTATGCCTACCCCGATGATTATGCCGGTGAAACCCATAGTGATAAGCGCAAACGCCTTGCCGAAATGCTGCGCGACAACGCACAGGACACAGCAATCCTAACGCTGCCAGACAGCATCGTTTGGCTGCTGAATATGCGCGGCAGCGATGTCACCCATGTGCCCTTGGTTCATAGCTTTGCATTTTTGCACGCCGATGCTTCAGTGGATCTGTTCATTGCGCCTGGAAAAGCCGAACACCTATCGGGGCATTTTGGCGCCGGTATACGCCTCTTCTCACAAGATCAATTCGACGCGCAACTGAAGCAATTACAAGGTAGGGTGCGCGTTGATGCCGGGCATATTCCCTATGCCGTTGTCGATATTCTTCAAAAAGCGCAGGTTGAAATCGCGTTCGAGACAGACCCGGCTATCCTTCCAAAAGCCTGCAAAAACCTTATAGAATTACAACACGCCCGCGTGTCGCATCAACGCGACGGCGCAGCAATGTGCGAGTTTTTGGCCTGGCTTGATAACGCGCCGCTTGGCACCATAACAGAAATTGACGTGGTTATTGCGCTTGAGAGCTTTCGGCGCGCCAATTCAGAGCTCTTGGACATCAGCTTTGATACGATTTCAGCCAGCGGCTCGAACGCCGCCCTGCCCCATTATCGGGTGAATGAAGCGTCAAACCGGCTGCTTCAACCCGGAGAGGTCATGCTGGTGGATAGCGGTGGCCAATATCTGGATGGCACCACCGATATTACACGAACCATCGCGATTGGCACGCAACAGCACGAGGTTTGCGCTGCCTTCACGCGGGTTTTGCAAGGGATGATTGCGATTTCTCGCCTTAAATTCCCATATGGCATTTCCGGGCGCGATCTGGACGCGTTTGCCCGCGCGCCGCTTTGGGCTGCTGGGCAAGATTTCAATCATGGCACGGGCCATGGCGTTGGGCATTTTTTAAACGTGCATGAAGGCCCGCAGCGATTATCGCGTGCCTCTACAGTGGTGTTGGAACCAGGGATGATCCTATCGAACGAGCCCGGCTTTTACAAAGAAGGTGCGTTTGGAATTCGGATTGAAAATCTGCTCAGCGTTGGTGTGGCAGATCTGCCCGAGGCCGCAAATTTAACGCGACTTTTGGAATTTGAAACGCTTACCCATGTGCCGATTGATCTTCGCATGGTCATCTCTGATTGGCTGGACCCGTCAGAAAAAGCTTGGATAAACGCCTATCATCAAAAATGTTGGGATCTGCATCAGGATCAGCTGAGCAGCAGCGCCGCGCAATGGCTGGGCCACGCCACAAAAGCGCTCTAACAAGCGCCGCGACAGGGCGCGTTTAAGGCGCCTAAAGGGGCGATCCGCCCCTGAATACCTTAAGGTGCGCGGCTTTAAATTTGCGACTCACCGCCAAACTTGCCAGATATGGCGAAAAGCTGTACTATCCACTCAGCTATTTTGGGTCATGCAAAACAGCTGGCTCACAACAAAGCGAGGGCGAAACATTGGGTAAAAACATTA
>JADHOV010000055.1 GCA_016778765.1 Paracoccaceae bacterium
GGTAATGATGGATTGTTTTTGGCGGGCTGTCATGTTGCGCATGATGCACTGCTTGCGGATCGGATTATCGTTGTAAACAACGCGGCGATCGGCGGGCATTGCATCATAGAAGATGATGTTTTGGTGGGGGGCTTGGCGGGTATCCATCAATTTGTGCGCATTGGTCGAGGGGCAATTATTGGTGCCCTAACGATGGTGACCAATGATGTTATCCCCTATGGTCTGGTGCAAGCGCCACGGGGGCAGTTAGACGGGCTGAACCTTGTTGGCCTAAAGCGCCGCGGCGTCTCGCGGGGGGACATAACGGCGTTACGGGCCGCGTTTCAAATGTTGGCACAGGGCGATGGAACCTTTCAAGACCGTGCGAAACGGTTGGGCGATGAAACTGATAGCGATTACGTCCAGCATATTGTTGATTTCGTAACGGCCTCGTCGGATCGCTCTTTTCTCACCCCAGGTGAGTGATATGACCGGGCGCTTGGCGATCCTCGCAGGTTCGGGCGTTTTGCCAACGCTGGTGGCGCAGGCACACCCGCAGGCCATGTTTTGTGGTTTTAAACATCTCAGCTATGATCGGCCCGCACATGCGATTGATTTCTTTTCTTTGGAACGTTTGGGGGCGCTTTTTGACAGCCTGCGCACAGCTGGCGTGACAAAGGTTGTTTTGGCCGGTGCAATGCAACGACCCGCGTTTGATCCCGAGCTGTTTGATGCGTTCACGCGCGCCGTAATTCCTGATCTTTCAAAAGCCATGCGGCAAGGGGATGATTTCTTATTACGCTTTGTGATCGGTTTGTTTGAAAGTCAAGGTTTTGATATTGTTGGGGCGGATCAACTTGTGCCGAATATAACCGCTGAGCCGGGTCTGCTATTGGGAAAAATGAGTAGAGATTATGCGGATGAGGTCCAAAAAGCAGATCATGTATTGAAATCACTTGCCGCTGTGGATGTGGGGCAAGGGGTCGTGGTGGAAGCTGGGCAGTTATTGGCAATAGAGACGCTACAAGGGACTGACTTTATGTTAAAAACGGTCGCCCAGACAGCCGCTGCGTTGCGCAATCCGGACCGTGGGATTTTTGTGAAGCGGCCCAAAGCCGGCCAGGATTTACGCGCGGATATGCCCGCGATCGGGGTGGATACCCTATCATATGTTGCTGCCGCAGGGCTTGCTGGCATCGTTGTTACACCGAAAAAAGTTCTTCTGCTTGAGCGTGAGAAAATAACCCAACGTTGTTCTGAGTTGAATATTTTCCTGCAGGCCCGTGAGAGCACGCAATGAAGATTTTTTTGCTTGCGGGAGAGGCCTCTGGCGATAAACTTGGGGCAGCGCTGATGGCGGGCCTTCTAAAACACATGCCCAATGCGCCCGAATTCTACGGGGTCGGCGGGCCATTGATGGAACAGGCGGGCTTAAAAACTTTATTTCCAATGTCTGATATCTCCTTGATGGGAATTTCAGAGATCTTGTCAAAATACAGGTTTTTAAAACGGCGCATTGCAGAGGCGGCGGATGCGGTGATAGACGGGGGGGCGGATGTGTTGATTACAATTGACCTGCCCGAATTTTCGCTGCGCCTTGCCAAAGCTGTTCGACGCAGAAAGCAGGTTCCGAGTGTTCATTATGTTGCGCCAACGGTTTGGGCCTGGCGGCCTGGGCGTGCGCGGAAAATGTCACCTTTCGTGGATCATGTTTTGGCGCTTTTTCCATTTGAGCCACCCTATATGCAGGCCGCGGGTATGAGTTGTGATTTTGTGGGGCATCCCGTTGTCAACGATCCCCGTGCCACGCGCGATGAAGCCCAACTGTTTCGGGCAGAAACGGGTATTAATGACGCGCCAATGATCTTATGCTTGCCCGGATCACGCGGTTCAGAGATCAAACGCCTGGCGCCTGTGTTTAGAAAAGTAGTCGAAAAACTGCATGCAGCTCGCCCTGATTTGAGATTTGTATTGCCGATGGCGGCGTCGGTTGTGTCTTTGGTGAAGGATCAGATCGCGACCTGGCCGGTTAAGCCGCTTCTAATTGAACCACGCTCAAATGCGCAAGCTCACAGGCAAAAGCGCGCCGCATTTCAGGCTGCAGATGTGGCTCTTGCGGCTTCAGGCACCGTATCTTTAGAACTTGCTGCCACGCTTACCCCCATGGTGATTGCCTATGATATGGGGTTTTTGTCGCGGCAAATCATAGGACGCATGCTAAAGGTCGAATCGGTGAGTTTGGTCAATTTGATTACAGATAGCAAATCTATCCCCGAATTCATCGCCGAGAATTGTCGGGAAGAGTTGATCACGCCAAGCGTTTTAAAGGTGCTTGACGATCCAATGGGACAGATCCAAGCTATGCAGAGCACAATGCAGGCGCTTGGACAAAATGGTCACCCGCCGGGCGAACGGGCGGCGCAATCAGTCATTAAGTTTCTAGCAGCCCAATAATATTATTGATTTGATATTTTATTAAATCCGGCAGTGAATCCGCTGAGCGATAGGTTTAAATTTAAGGCTTTGTCTGGCGCATCCATATGACGGATCGTAATGACAGATTCATTGCCCGCCTTCATCAAAGCAATATCGCCTTCAGTTAGACCGATGCGTGCGATGCATCCGATTTCTGTGCAGAATGAATAGGGGTAACTTTTTGTTGTTTCTGTATCAAAGCCAATCGTCATGCGTGCTGTTAAAAGCGTTTTAAGCGGCACGATAATTGTTGCACCGGCGATTGCGGCTTGTCCCTGTAGAAGCGGAAAGACCATAATCTCGCTTAATGGATTGCCTTCATTATTGACCAATAATTGAAACAATTCGCATGGATCTTGCCCGTTCTCGCTGCGTATGCAGCGCATGTTCCAATCGCCTATCCGTTCAGCAATATAGGGTTGGCCGATATTTGGAACTTCTATATTCAAACCAAGTGACAATGACTCTGCCGCATTCTGCTCAGATTGTTGAGCATGTACGAAGGACGCCATACAAAGACTTATGGCGCCAAGAGCGTTGCGGATCGAAATGCGAAAATTCATATTTTACTTCCAATGTTTACTGGGCCACTGTTCGACCCGTTTCTGACCCTCTTATATGTTCATGAGAGGCTTGTGACGCAAGCTTTATTGTAAAATTGGGTATTATGCTGGGAGGTAAACGGTATCGCAGCGCCGTTCATTGGAAAGTTTAGATCGACGCGCTCGCGTAAAGGTGGTTGATACGCATTGATCTGTAACGTCAAATAGGTTTTGAATTTTGCGCTGTTTTAGGCGCAGCTGACCGTCGAATATACTTATGTTTTCATTGGTTCTAAGCCCTAAGTTTCAATCTGACTGGGGGTAAAGCTTTTAGGAGCGCTTGCGTTGTTCAAAGCGCGGCAACATCGCTGAAAAATCTTTTCCAAGGCCATCTTCGTCTTCTACGAAAGTTTGATAGAGCTGCGTTGCTGCTTGCCCGAGCGGCGTGTCAGCCGCCACTGCTTGCGCGGCTTGTTGGCTGAGACGAAGATCCTTGAGCATCAATTCTGACGAAAATCCGGGCTGATAGCCATTATCTGCGGGCGAATTCGGCCCAATACCCGGCGCAGGGCAATAGGCATTCATCGACCAGCTATATCCCGAGGAGGTGCTAACCACATCAAACATTGATTGACGGTCTAGCCCCAATTTATCGGCAAGCGCGAAGGCTTCGCAAGTGACAACCATGGTTGCGCCAAGGATCATATTATTGCAGATTTTAGCCGCTTGCCCATTGCCGCTTTTACCGCAGTGAACAGATTTTTGACCCATAACGTCAAATAGTGGTTTTGCGGTATGGAATGCTGTCTCAGCTCCGCCGACCATAAAGGTAAGCGTGCCTGCTGAAGCGCCGCCGATGCCGCCAGAGACGGGTGCATCCAAGCTCGCGATATTGGCGGCTTTGGCCATTTCGCTTACATCCCTTGCGCTTTGCACATCGACTGTCGAGCAATCCAGAAAAATGCTACCTGCGCGCATATCCGGTATAATCTGGGCCGCAACAGATTTTAGAATTGCGCCGTTCGGCAGCATGGTAATCACGATATCGGCGCCGGTTGCGGCGGCAGTGGCCGAATCCATGATTTCAACCCCCTCGGCATGCACGCTCACCGTATCAAATCCGCGCACCATATGGCCTGCATGTGCAAGGTTTTCCGCCATTGGGCGCCCCATATTTCCAAGGCCAATAAATCCAATTTGCATTTAACTCTCCTTCACGTTCAATTCCAAAGCGCCCAATGGGGCCAACATGCTCTGGCTGGCCTTTTGCGGGACCTCTGTCAGATTATATTGCCAATGCGGGTTCCTGTCTTTGTCGATAATCGCCGCGCGAACACCTTCTAAAAAATCACCAATCTCCATAGAGCGCGCGGTAAACCTGTATTCATATTGCAAAGCGCGCAAGATATCGGGGCCTTCATCGCGCAATTGGCGCAGCAGCAAAATTGTACTGGCCATCGATAAAGGTGCGTTTCTGCTTACCATTTTTAGACTTTTTTGACTGAATTCATCATCGCTCGTGGTGAGGGAAGAGATCAATCCCGCCAATGTTTCATTCGAGAAATGCCGATCTATTTGCGTTTGAAGGGCTTTTAATTCGCTGCTCGGCGCAGGCTGGGCCGCGTTGGCGATATGCTCGGTATTTCCCGTTTTCTCTAAAGTTTCGATCAAGGTTTTCCAGTGGCTTAGTGGAATGAAGTGATCCGCAAAGCCGGCATATATCGCATCTGCAGCGGCCATCCTTGCTGCTGTTAAACCCAAATATTCGCCCAAATAGCCCGGAGCGCAGGCAAGAATATAGGATCCGCCCACATCGGGGATCAACCCGATGCCACATTCTGGCATCGCAATTTGGCTGGTTTCTCCCACAATACGGTGGCTGCCATGGCATGAAATTCCAACGCCTCCGCCCATCGTAAACCCTTGCATGAACGCGATATAGGGTTTGGGGTAATGATAGATTAATGCGTTCAGGCGATATTCATCCGCCCAAAACGCCTGCCCATATGCATAATCCCCTTGCCGGCCGCTCTTGTATAATTCAGAAATATCTCCCCCAGAACAAAAAGCCCGATCGCCCTGTGCATCAATAATCACCAGCTCGATATCATTTTTATCGCGCCAGGTCAGCAGCGCCCGCTCGATCGCGCTGCACATATCAGCAGTGATGGCATTAAGCGCCTCGGGCCGTTGTAAGGTGATACGTCCGGCGTGACCAGTTTGGCGAATAGAGATATCGCTCATCTATCTGCCAGCATTTGGCGCGCAATAATCATCCGCATGATTTCGTTGGTGCCTTCCAAAATTTGGTGGACGCGCAAATCACGAACGATTTTTTCAATGCCGTAATCGGCAAGATATCCATAGCCACCATGCAATTGCAGGCATTGATTGGCAGTTTCAAAGGCATTGTCGGTGACCATGAGCTTTGCCATAGCGCAGAATTTTGTGGCATCCGGGGCCTGCATGTCTAATTTCCAAGCGGCTTGGCGCAAGAAGCTGCGCGCGGCTTGCAGCTTTACTTCCATATCCGCCAATTTGAACTGTAGGGCTTGAAATTGATCAATCGTTTTGCCGAAGGCCTTGCGCTCTCCCATATAGGCCAGCGTGGCTTGCAAAGCCTGTTCTGCGCCGCCCAAGGCGCTTGCTGCAATATTCAAGCGGCCACCATCCAGCCCAGCCATCGCATAGTGAAACCCTTTGCCTTCTTCACCCAGCAGATTTTGAGCAGGAATTGGGCATGCGTCAAACTGAACTTGCGCCGTGGGCTGCGCGCGCCAGCCCATTTTATCCTCAAGAGCACCATAGCTTAGCCCATCGCTGCCCGCTTCAACTATGAAAGCCGAGATGCCTTTTGGACCCTCGGCCCCGGTGCGGGCCATTACAATATAGGCATCTGAATACCCCCCACCCGAGATAAAGGCTTTGGTTCCGTTAAGCCGATACCCTTCATTGGTCTGCGTGGCTTGACTGCGCAGCGCTGCCGCGTCTGATCCCGAACCTGGTTCGGTCAGACAATAGCTGAAAATCAAATCCATTTGGCATAAGCGCGGCAACCATCTTGCGCGGGTTTCTGGATCGCCGTAACGATCGATCATGCCGCCACACATATTGTGAATTGATAAAAACGCCGAGACTGACGGGCAGGCCATTGCCAAAGCTTCAAACACTAAGGTCGCATCTAGCCGACTTAAGCCGGATCCCCCCATCTCGTCGGAGACATAAATACCGCCCAAACCCAGCTGCGCGACTTTAGGCCACAGCTCTTTTGGAATGGTGCCTTGATTTTCCCAATCGCGCGCAAAGGGGGCGATATGCTCTTGGCCAAACTCATAAGCCATATCAAAGATGGCGGTTTGTTCGCTGCTTAACGAAAAATCCAAAGAAGTCCTCCTGCATGTGTGTCGTTGGGGTGAGATAGAATGATTGGCGCTTTCCTGACCTCTATGCAAGCCACAAGATGGCAAGTGAGCTTGCGGCTTAGGCCGCTTTGCGCGTTTGCTCACATGCCCATTTGACCGGCTCAGATGTGAGAGGGGTAAGCCGCTGGAGTGGTGCAGCTTACCCAGATGCGTTAATCCATCGCTTTAAAGTTAAACTCGCCGCCTTCTTTGATCCCAGAGGGCCATCTAGACGTGATGGTTTTGGTTTTTGTATAGAATTTAAACGCGTCGGGCCCGTGTTGGTTCAAATCGCCAAACACGGATTTTTTCCAACCACCAAAAGTGTGATAGGCAAGGGGCACTGGGATTGGAACGTTAATACCGACCATGCCAATATTGATCCGATTGGCAAAATCGCGCGCCGCATCTCCATCGCGCGTGAAAATTGCCGTGCCATTGCCATATTCATGATCCATAGCCAATGAGATGGCTTCTTCATAGCTTCCGGCGCGTACTGTGCTGAGAACTGGGCCAAAAATTTCCTTTTTATAGATGTCCATTTCTGGAGTGACCCGGTCAAAAAGATGCGGGCCAACAAAAAATCCATCTTCATAGCCTTGCAGGCTGAAATCACGCCCATCGACAACTAATTCCGCGCCTTGCTTTATGCCGCTTTCTACCAATCCCAGAATATTTTGTTGCGCAGCTTTGGTGACAACTGGGCCATAATCAACCTCATCTTCCGCCGTGTAAGGGCCAACTTTCAGTTTTTCAATACGCGGCACTAATTTTTCAATCAGGCGGTCAGCGGTTTCATCGCCTACAGGCACCGCAACCGAAATCGCCATACAGCGCTCGCCCGCAGCCCCATATCCGGCGCCTATCAACGCATCGGCTGCCTGATCCATATCCGCATCTGGCATGATGATCATATGGTTCTTGGCACCACCAAAGCACTGAACGCGTTTGCCATTGCTGCAGCCGCGCCCGTAAATATATTCGGCGATCGGCGTTGATCCGACAAATCCGATCGATTGGATCACAGGATTGTCCAAAATCGCGTCAACCGCTTCTTTATCGCCATTCACTACTTGTAAAACGCCTTTTGGCAACCCTGCTTCCTCCATCAGCTCCGCAAGCATTAAAGGCACTGAAGGGTCTCTTTCTGATGGTTTGAGAATGAAGGCATTGCCGCAGACAATCGCTGGCGCAAACATCCACATCGGGATCATTGCGGGAAAGTTGAATGGGGTTATTCCAGCCGTAACCCCTAGTGCCTGACGCATCGAATACATATCAATGCCAGGGCCGGCGCTATCGGTGAATTCGCCCTTGAGCATTTGCGGTGCACCGATGCAATATTCCACCACCTCCAAACCGCGCTGCACATCGCCTTTGGCATCTGGCAGAGTTTTGCCATGTTCCCGGCTAAGCGCTTCGGCAAGTTGATCCATATCACGGTTCAGCAGGTCGACAAATTTCATCATGACGCGGGCACGTCGCTGCGGGTTCACGGCCCCCCATGCGCGCTGCGCCGTTTCGGCAATTTCTACAGCCTGAGATATCTCGGCGGCTGACGCCAGAGGCACTTTTGCTTGCACCTCCCCGGTGGCGGGATTGTACACATCCGCAAAGCGCCCGGAGGTTCCTTTTACATGGGCCCCACCAATATAATGCGTTAATTCAGTCATGGTTTTCTCCTGTCAATTTGATGTGAGCATAGTCTTGCAAAAATGCTATGAACAGTGGCAATATCACAAATAGATAATGCATAAATGCAGGGTGTGATGGCGTGCAGCAAAATTGGGATGATATCAGAGTGTTTTTGGCTGTGGCCCGTCATGAAACCTTATCTGCCGCCGCACGTTCACTGCGGATCGATCCGGCCACGGTTGGGCGCCGTGTGACACGGCTGGAAGAGCGCGCGGGGGTTGTTTTATTTGCACGGTCTTCGGTTGGGTACGTGTTGACAGGATCGGGAGATCAGTTTTTGCGGCACGCATTATCGATGGAGGGCGCGATGGCAGATTTAGCGCGCGACTTGCAAGGCCGTGAAGGAACGTTGAGCGGCCAAATTCGGATAGGAGCGCCGGATGGCTGCGCAAATTTTGTGCTGCCGAAAGTCTGCGCGGATATCTCGCGTGCCAATCCTGATTTAGATATCCAGATTGTTTCCATGCCACGGGTTGTCAACTTGACCAAGCGCGAAGCCGATATGGCGATCGCAGTGAGCCCACCGAATTCCGCCCGTTTGAGCGTGCAAAAAATAACCGAATATAAATTGCATTTGGCCGCTTCTGAAGAGTATTTGGAAAAATTCGGGGCGCCGCAAACGTTATTAGATTTAAAAACGCATAAAATTATTGGCTATATAGCCGATATGATTTTTGACAAGGAATTAGATTATCAAAATTATCTTGGGCAAGATCGGGTGGTGTTGGGATCAAATTCAGTTTCTGTGCAGTATCATTGGCTGCGGGCAGGGGCGGGGATCGGGATCGCGCATGATTTCGCACTGCCATCTTCAGGTAGCCTGAAACGCATAATACCTGATCAGCTGTCTTTAACGCGAAGTTTCTATCTTTTACGCTATAAAGAAGATCATCGCCTTGAGCGTATGAACCGCCTCGCGCAGGCGCTTGTTGCCGGGATTCGGGCTGAAATCAGCCGATTAGAAGCCTTAACTTGACAGCTGCCTGTTATGGCTTCAGCCTGAAGTTATGTGGTTGATTTAAAAATAAGAGGTGGTGTTATGTTTGTTCAGCACATTCTTAATACAAAAAATAACGCGAATTTGATCACGGTGCCTTTGAAGACAGATCTGTCTGAGGCCATTTCAATTCTTGTGGCGCATAAGATTGGTGTGGTTATCGTTTCAGAAACGGGCAAAGACGCGCTCGGTATCCTCTCTGAGAGGGATATCATTCGCGCATTATCCGAAGCCGGAACGAATGCTCTATCAGCGCCGGTTGAACAATTTATGTCGCGCGACGTTGTGACCTGCAGCCCACAAACAAGCGCGGATGATGTTTTGGCGCTGATGACGGAAAACCGGTTTCGTCATATGCCGGTTTTGGAAGCGGGTGCGTTGATCGGTTTGATCTCGCAGGGCGATGTGATTTTCGCCCGACTACAAGAGATTTCGATGGAGAAAGATGCGCTACAAGGCATGATTATGGGGCATTAGCCCCTTGCATTTGACCGCGGAATAATATTTGAGCGGCTTAAAACAGTAGCGAATGAGTGATAAGATGCGCATTGGTCTTTATCCTGGTACGTTTGACCCGATAACGCTCGGGCATATTGATATTATTCAACGCGCGGCGATGCTGGTGGATCGATTGGTGATCGGTGTGGCCATAAATCGCGATAAAGGGCCTTTGTTCACATTAGAAGAGCGCGTTGCCTTGATCGAGGCGGAATGTGCCGTTTTATCGGTGAAAACCGGTACAGAGATCGTGGCGCATCCGTTTGAAAACCTTTTGATCGATTGCGCCCGTGATGTAAAAGCGCAGGTTATCGTGCGTGGGTTGCGGGCGGTTGCCGATTTTGAATATGAATTTCAAATGGTGGGTATGAACCGGGCGATGGACTCATCGATCGAAACCGTCTTTCTAATGGCTGAAGCCAAGCATCAAGCGATTGCGTCAAAATTGGTGAAGGAAATCGCCCGATTGGGCGGTGATGCGTCTAAATTTGTTACGCCGAAAGTTTTGGAAAGCTTGCAGACCAAACTTTCCAAGTGATCTCCGCCTCTGCTTAGAGAAACTTAGCCATTTGCGTAGCTGTGTCCAGCATACGGTTCGAAAAGCCCCATTCATTGTCATACCAAGACAGGATGCGGCACATCGTGCCTTCCATAACCTTTGTTTGATCCAACGCCACGATGCTTGAGCGGCTGTCGTGGTTGAAATCCATTGACACAAGAGGTTCATTGGTGGTGCCCAAAACGCCTTTTAACGCCCCTTCAGCCGCGGCCGCTTCAAACGCGGCATTGATTTCGTTAATCGTGGTATCTCGACTGGCTTCAAATGTCAGATCTACGCAAGACACGTTCGGCGTTGGCACTCGGATGGAAACGCCATCCAATTTTCCCAACAAATCTGGCATCACCAACCCAACCGCGCGGGCCGCGCCAGTGGTGGTCGGGATCATGTTCAGCGCGGCAGAGCGCGCACGATAGAGATCTTTATGCATCGTGTCTAAAGTGGGTTGGTCGCCAGTGTAGCTATGGATCGTTGTCATAAAGCCCCGTTTCAAGCCGATACTGTCATTCAGCACCTGTGCCACCGGGGCAAGGCAATTTGTTGTACAGGACGCGTTAGAGATTACGATGTCTTGGTTGTTTAAAGCGCTGTGATTAACGCCATAGACGATGGTTTTATCAGCGTCTTTACAAGGGGCCGATACAATCACCCGGGCGGCACCATTTTCAAGATGCTGGGCGGCTGTGGCACGCTCTGTGAAAAACCCCGTGCATTCCAATACAATATCGACATCCTTCCAAGGCAGCTCGGTAGGATTGCGGATCGCTGTCACCGCGATTGGTCCATGACCAATATCAATAGAATTATCAGTGATTTTAATCTCAGCGCCGAACCGACCATGGACGCTGTCATAATTTAGAAGATGCGCATTTGTTTGAACAGGGCCAAGATCATTTATCGCTATAATTTCCAAATCATTGCGCGGATTTTCTGAAAAAGCCCGCAAAATATTGCGACCAATGCGGCCAAAGCCATTAATAGCGATTTTTGTAGTCATCTCGGCCTCTGTCGTTTCTGTTTAGTTAGCGCTAACAT
>JADHOV010000056.1 GCA_016778765.1 Paracoccaceae bacterium
GCATGCTCACAGATATGCTCGTCACAATGTCGGATCGCGGGCCCGACAGCGCAGGGATCGCCATCTATAGCAAGGCTGCCGAGAATCGCACCAAAATCACCATCCAATCTGCACATCCGGATCAAGACTTTGCCGCTTTAGAGGCAGATTTCAAAGCAACCTTTGGACAGTCGCTGACTTTGCAGCGCAAAAACAGCCATGCGGTTTTTGAAATTCCTCAAAACCAAATCGACGAGATACGCGCCCGAATGCGCAAGGCGCATCCCGGCATCAGAGTGATGAGCACGGGCGATAACATCGAGATTTATAAAGATATCGGTCTCCCGAAAAGCGTTGCAGAGCGGTTTGATGTCCCGCTGATGCAAGGCACCCACGGTATTGGCCATACAAGAATGGCCACCGAAAGCGCAGTGACCACGATGGGCGCCCACCCCTTTAACACCGGCCCGGATCAATGCTTGGTGCATAATGGATCCTTGTCCAACCACAATTCGCTGCGCCGTCAATTGCAGCGCGAAGGCGTGGTGATCGAAACCGAAAATGACACTGAAGTGGGCGCCGCCTATTTAACATGGAAAATGCAAAATGGCAGCTCGTTAGGCGAAGCGCTGCAGAGTAGCCTTGATGATCTGGACGGTTTTTTTACCTTTGTCGTTGGCACCAAGGATGGGTTTGGCGTGCTGCGCGATCCAATTGCCTGCAAACCGGCTGTGATGGCCGAAACCGATCAATATGTTGCCTTTGGCTCAGAATATCGGGCTTTGGTCAATCTGCCCGGAATAGCCGGCGCCCATATTTGGGAACCGGAACCCGCAACTGTCTATTTTTGGACCCATTAAATGCAAATAATCGATCTAGACCAAACAAACCTGCGACAGGCCAATGCGCAGTTGCAAAACCAAAGCACCGGCGCCAACCAAACAGAATGGCAGATTTTGAACCCGAAAGGCGCTCACGCAATTGCGGTTGGATTAGACGCGCCGATTAACGTGACCGTTGAAGGCTCAACCGGCTATTATTGCGCGGGAATGAACAAACAAGCGCGTCTGCGCATCAACGGCTCTGTGGGCCCAGGCGTTGCAGAAAATATGATGTCCGGCACGGTGATTATTGAGGGCGATGCCAGCCAATATGCGGGGGCAACGGGCCATGGCGGGCTTTTGGTAATCAAAGGCAATGCCTCCTCGCGCTGCGGGATTTCTATGAAGGGAATTGACATCGTGGTGCATGGTAATATCGGCCATATGTCAGCCTTTATGGGGCAATCCGGCACAATGGTTGTCTGCGGTGAAGCGGGCGAAGCGCTTGGTGATAGCTTATATGAGGCAAAGCTGTTTGTGCGCGGGGCGGTAAAATCTTTAGGGGCAGATTGCATTGAGAAAGAAATGCGTCCCGAACATCTTGCCGAAGTGCAGGCTTTGCTCGAGCGCGCGGAAAGCACGGCCAAGCCCAGCGACTTTAAGCGCTATGGATCGGCGCGCAAACTCTATAATTTTGACGTCGATCATGCCGGCGATTATTAAGGTGAAGAATGAGAAAACCCCCTGAAACCGCGGCAGCGCCGCGCACCGAACCGATACAATCCGCTACATTTACGCCGGCTGTAAATGCCGAAATCCGCCGCGCAGCTGCGACCGGTATTTATGACATACGCGGCGGCGGCGCCAAACGCGCGGTTCCCCATTTTGACGATCTTTTGTTTTTGGGTGCTTCGGTGTCTCGCTACCCTTTGGAAGGCTACCGTGAAACCTGCGATACCTCGGTTACATTGGGCACGCGCTACGCGCAAAATCCGATTAAACTGGACATTCCGATCACCATCGCGGGAATGAGCTTTGGCGCCCTATCTGGGCCTGCAAAAGAAGCGCTGGGGCGCGGCGCCACAGCAGCGGGAACCTCAACCACCACGGGCGATGGCGGCATGACAGCAGAAGAGCGCGGGCATTCTGATAAGCTGGTCTATCAATATTTGCCTTCGCGTTATGGGATGAACCCCGATGATCTGCGCAAAGCCGATGCAATTGAAATGGTAGTTGGGCAAGGGGCAAAACCCGGCGGTGGCGGAATGCTTTTGGGCCAAAAAATATCGGACCGCGTGGCCGATATGCGCAATCTGCCAAAGGGCATCGATCAGCGCTCGGCCTGCCGGCACCCCGATTGGACCGGCCCCGATGATCTTGAAATCAAGTTGATCGAACTGCGCGAGATTACCCAATGGAAAATACCGATTTATGTAAAGATAGGCGCAACCCGCCCGTATTTTGATACAACGCTTGCTGTGAAAGCGGGGGCAGATGTTGTGGTGATTGATGGGATGCAAGGTGGCACAGCGGCCACGCAGGATGTGTTTATCGAACATGTCGGCCTGCCCACTTTGGCCTGCATTCGCCCGGCGGTAAAAGCGCTGCAAGATCTGGGGATGCATCGAAAAGTTCAATTGGTCGTCTCGGGCGGAATTCGCAATGGCGCAGATGTCGCCAAAGCCATGGCGCTGGGGGCAGATGCTGTTTCCATCGGAACCGCCGCTTTGATTGCGCTGGGCGATAATGATCCCAAATGGGAGGCCGAGTATCAGGCATTGGGCACCACAGCAGGTGCCTATGATGATTGGCATGAGGGCAATGACCCCGCTGGCATCACAACCCAAGATCCAGTGCTTATGGCCCGGCTAGACCCGATTGCAGCCGGCCGGCGGTTGAAAAACTATCTCAAGGTTTTGACGCTTGAAGCGCAAACCATCGCCCGCGCCTGCGGAAAAAACAATTTGCGCAATTTGGAACCCGAAGATCTCTGCGCGCTCACGATTGAAGCCGCCGCCATGGCAGGCGTGCCGCTTGCCGGCACCAGCTGGATACCCGGCGCGGAGGCTCCATTTTGAGCTCTTAAACAGCCAAGCCCCCCTGTCACAGTCGAAAGGATAAAAAAGATGACCACAGATCTCGCCGCATTTGCAAAAGCAACAGGTGTCAAATATTTTATGGTGTCATTTACCGATCTTTTTGGCGGTCAGCGCGCCAAGCTGGTACCCGCGCAGGCCATCGCCGAAATGCAAGAAGATGGCGCCGGATTTGCCGGATTTGCAACCTATCTTGATATGACCCCCGCCCATCCTGATATGCTGGCGGTGCCGGATGCGTCTTCAGTTATTCAATTGCCGTGGAAGCCAGAGGTGGCTTGGGTGGCCGCGAATTGCGCAATGGAGGGCGAAGATGTCGCGCAGGCCCCGCGCAACGTGCTGCGCAAGCTTATTGATCAGGCCGCAGATCAGGGGTTACACGTGAAAACCGGCATTGAGGCTGAGTTCTTTTTACTCACACCACAGGGCGATCAAATCAGCGATCCGTTCGATACCGCCGCAAAACCCTGCTATGATCAGCAAGCCGTGATGCGCCGCTATGAGGTGATCCGCGAAATTTGCGATTATATGTTGGAGTTGGGCTGGGGCCCCTATCAAAACGATCATGAAGACGCCAATGGCCAATTCGAAATGAATTGGGAATTCGATGACGCGTTGAAAACCGCGGATAGACACAGCTTTTTCAAATTTATGGCCAAATCGGTGGCGGAAAAGCACGGTCTGCGCGCCACCTTCATGCCAAAACCAATTGAAGGGCTTACCGGCAATGGCTGCCATGCACATATTTCGGTTTGGGATGGTGCCGGTAGCGCGGCAAAAACGAATGTTTTTGCCGATGATGCGATGGATCTGGGCCTGTCGCAATCCGGGCGGCACTTTTTGGGTGGCATCATGAAACATGCCAGCGCATTGGCGGCGATTACCAACCCCACCGTCAACAGCTACAAGCGCATCAATGCGCCGCGGACGATGTCGGGGGCCACTTGGGCACCCAATACCGTCACATGGACCAGCAATAACCGCACCCATATGGTGCGCGTGCCTGGGCCTGGCCGGTTTGAACTGCGCCTACCGGATGGAGCCGCCAACCCCTATTTGTTGCAAGCCGTGATTATTGCCGCCGGTCTGGATGGGCTGAGCACCAATGCCGATCCAGGCAAACGCTATGATATTGATATGTATGCCGAAGGGCATAAGGTGCGCGGCGCCCCACGCCTGCCTTTGAACCTGCTGGACGCATTGCGCGAATTTAACAAGAACAAAGGCTTAAAATCGATGTTGGGAGATGAGTTTTCAGCCGCTTATCTGAAGTTAAAGCATCAGGAATGGGATGCATTCGCCGCGCATTTTTCAACCTGGGAAAAAGAGAATACGCTGGATATCTGACCCAAACCGCCGCAAACGCAAAAGCCCCTGATCCCGCCTGATCAGCCTAAGAATGATTTGACGCCTGACGCGGGTTTGCCTTTATTTGCCTTTCCATATGGGATCGCGCTTTTCTGCAAACGCGCGCGCTCCCTCCAATTGATCTTCGGATGTATACAACCTCTCAACCGTTTCAAATTGTGACTGCGTGATTTTATTCAGACAATCTTGAAATTTCATATCTTCCGCTTCGCGCACCACCTCTTTGATCGCGGCGTAAACCAAGGGCGGACCCGAGGCCAAAAGATCGGCGAGATCACGCGCCCTTTGGATCAGATCTTCTTTGGGATAAAGATGGTTGATCAAGCCCCATCGCGCGGCCTCTTCGGCCTCTAACCACCGTCCGGTCAACAGCATTTCCATGGCGATATGATAGGGGATGCGTTTGGGCAGCTTGATACTGGCGGCATCGGCGATCGTACCGCTGCGAATTTCGGGCAGCGCAAAGCGGGCATGATCTGCAGCCAATATCAGATCGCACGACAGCGCAATTTCCAATCCGCCTCCGCAACAAATACCATTCACCGCGCAGATCACCGGCTTGTTCAACCCGCGCAATTCTTGCAAGCCGCCAAAGCCACCAACGCCATAATCGCCATCAACCGCATCGCCCTCTGCAGCCGCTTTTAAATCCCAGCCCGGGCAGAAAAACTTATCATGCGCCGATGTCAAAACCGCCACGCGCAAATCAGGATCATCGCGAAAGCTTTTAAACACTTCTCCCATAATCCGGCTGGTGGCCAGATCAATCGCATTGGCTTTTGGGCGGTCAATAGTCACCTCCAACACATGACCACGCAGCGAGGTTTTAATCGGAGTCTCTGTCATCTAACTGTCCTATTCTGATCAATGCATCCGCCGCAATCGCCGCGTTTGGCGTCACAATAAGCGGGTTGATTTCAACTTCTTCGATCTGATCTTTATGCGCAAGCACATAGTCCTGAAGCGCCAAAACAGCAGCAATCACCCCGGCGCGTTTGCCGCTTGGCCTGCCTCGAAAGCCTCGAAGGATTTTGTCAACTTTCAAGCTTTCCAGAGCATGCTCAACATCCTGCGCGGTCACCGGCAATAGCAAGGACGCACTGTCTTCCAGCAGCTCGGTCAGGACACCGCCCGCTGCCAGCGTTAAAAGAAACCCATGCGCCGGATCGCGCACAACCCCGAGCAAAAGCTCTACCACTGCCCCCTGCACCATATTTTCGATCAGAAAACTGCCCTGCGGCATCTCAGACGCCGCGCTCTGAACCTCTTCCAGATTGCCAAGGTTCAAACGCACCGCATTTGCTTCCGATTTATGCGCCAAGCCTATGGTTTTCAAAACGACGGGAAAGCCAAGCCCTGCCGCGGCCCGCTCGACCGTGGCTGCAGAAGCCGCCACTACACCTGGCGGAATTAAAACCCCGAATTTGGCAAGATCTTGCTTGGCCTGCGCTTCAGAGATCAGCTGGATGCGGCGCGGCGGTGCGCCTAAAACAAGAGGCGGGGGCAGATCCGGTAGATGCCGGTGGCCGATAAAGGCCGCAACCGCGATAGCACAGAGCGCCTCGGGCAAGCCGCGCAACGCAACAACAGCGCCGCCGGATAAGTCTAGGGCCAACGCTTCAGGGATATTTTCTGGAAAGCTGCCCAGAAGGACCACTGGCTTGCCGCTCGTCTTAGCGGCCGCGCGCGCAGCAGCAATCACGCAGCGCCAAGCCGAGGGATCGCATAGATCAGAGCGGGGGAAATCAACGATCACGCAAGCCAGCGCCACATCACCGCTGAGGATTGCCGCAAACGCCGCCGTCATGCGCGCCTCATCGCCCCAAATATAAGTGTGGTAATCCAGAGGGTTGGCCAGAGACACCATGGGCCCCAAAGCAGCGCGCAACCCGCTAAGCTGCTGCCCATCAAGAGGTGGAAATACCACATCATAGTCCAAAGCAGTATCGGCAATCAGGCTGGCCTCGCCCCCCGAACAGGAAAGCGAAGCGATATGATGGCTCGTAAGTGGCCCAATCTGGTTAAGCAGCACCAAAGTTTCCACCAATTCGGGCAACGAGCGCACTTGCCCAATGCCCAGCCGCGCAAGCAACGCATCGCCCGCCGCTGCATTGCCCGCAAGCGAAGCGGTATGCGATAAAGTGGCCGCCTGCGCTTGCAGCGAGCGGCCAACTTTTAAAGCAACAATGCCTTTTCCAAGCCGCCGCGCCTCTGCCGCCAAAGCTTCAAACGCCCGCAAATCTCCCACGCCCTCAATATGCAACCCCAAGGCGGTGACACGCGCATCGCGCAACAAGGCCAGACCAATTTCAGACATCCCGATCTGCGCCTGATTGCCAACCGTCACCGCATAGGCAATCGGCAGGCCGCGTTGCTGCATCGTGATATTGATCGCAATATTTGAGCTTTGCGTGAGAATGGCCACACCCGAATTAACACGCGCCCCACCATGCTGGTCAGGCCAGAGCGCCGCCCCCTCAAGATAATTCACAAACCCATAACAGTTGGGTCCGATAAACGGCATCTCGCCCGCTGCTTCAACCAAAGCCTCTTGCAAGGCTTCTCCATCTTCGGTTTCGTTTTGCGCCTCTAAGAACCCAGAGGCAAAGCAAACCGCGCCTCCTGCCCCCAAATCAGACAATTTGCCAAGACAGTCGATGGTCGCATGGCGGTTAACCCCGATAAATACAGCATCAGGCGCCATCGGCAAATCTGAAATATCCTGAAATGCTGATAAACCTGCAAGCGTTTGAGCAGAGGGATGCACCGGAAAAATAAGGCCCTCAAAGCCAATTTTCTGACATTGTGCGATCACCGATCGCCCCCAGACACCGCCGCCAATCACCGCGATGGATTTCGGGTTTAACAAACGAGTGAGATCCCGCAATTTATCCTCCTTGCCTTATCTCAAAGCAACCTAAGCATTCAACGGGCGCAACAGATCGCGGCTGATGATATGGCGCTGAATTTCCGAGGTGCCATCCCAAATCCGCTCGACGCGGGCATCGCGCCAAAACCGTTCGATCGGAAAATCGCTCATCAAGCCCATACCGCCAAATATTTGTAGCGTTGTGTCAGTGACGCGCGCCAGCATTTCGCTGGCATAAAGCTTCGCGCTGGCAATTTCGCGGTTTGCGGGCAGCCCTTGATCCAGCCGCCATGCAGAGGCCAAGGTCAACCAATCGGCCGCATCGATCTCGGTGATCATATCAGAAATTTGAAAGCTTACACCCTGAAATTTTCCAATCTGTTGCCCGAATTGTTTGCGCTCAGCGGCATAATTCAATGCATATTCAAAACACCGGCGGGCGCGCCCAACCGCCATCGTCGCCACGGTAATCCGCGTGGCATAAAGCCATTCATTCATAACCGAAAATCCGCCATCGACTTCACCCAGAACCTGCGCGTCTGGCAATCGGCAATTGTCAAACTCCAAAATCATATTTTTATATCCGCGATGGCTGACCGATTTATAGCCCTCGCGAATGGTGAATCCAGGCGTGCCCCGATCCACTAGGAATGTGGAGATGCGTTTCTTTGGGCCCCGCGGCGTTTCATCTACCCCAGTTGCAACAAATACAATAACAAAATCAGCGTGTTCTGCGCCTGATATAAAGTGTTTATTACCATTTAAAACCCAATCCCCTCCATCGCGCTGGGCGTTGCAGGCCATGCCGCGCACATCTGATCCTGCGCCCGGTTCGGTCATTGCCAGCGCATCCATTTTTTCGCCCCGTATGGCGGGTTTCAGATAACGTTCCACCTGCGTGCCCTGACAAGCCATCAGGATATTTTGAGGGCGCCCAAAGAAATGAGTTAGCGCCATCGAACCGCGGCCCAATTCGCGCTCAACCAAGGCAAAATCAACATGGGAGAGACCGGCAGCGCCCACAGATTCGGGGAAGTTACACGCGTAAAACCCCATATCAATGGTTTTTTGTTTTATATCTTCGGCGATTTCGCGGGGCACCTCTGCGCTTTGCTCGACCAGATCTTCATGCGGATAAATCTCTTTTTCAACAAAGCTGCGCACCGTGTTGACGATCATCTCCTGCTCTTCGCTCAATCCAAAATTCATAAGCTCTACTCCTCAATCGCTGATTTCAGCGCATTCAAACGATCCGCCACCTCGGGCAAAGGCGGGCATGATTTTCGGGTGCTCAGGCTGACATGCAGCATGAATTGCTCACAGCTTGCTAAGGTCGTGCCATCATCGGCGCGCATAAAATGGCGCAGCTTCAATTTTTTGCCCTCGGCAAGCACAACTTCGCTTTCAACGTAGATATGCTGCCCTGCATGGGTTTCTTGCAAATATTTCACTGTGGTTTCGGCGGTAAAATAGCTATGCCCCGCGGCGATATATGCAGCATCAGCCCCGATCGAAATCATAAAACTATCCGCAGCATCGGAAAACACTTGCCCATAGCGCCCCTCATTCATGTGGCCATTGTAATCCGTCCAATCAACGGGGATCACCCGCGATACGCTGCGCAGTTTGGGCGCGGGCTTAAACTTGGGCTGTAAAGTGCGATCATGCTCGCCAATCAAAGCGCCGGCGGCATTGCCCTGCTGCTTAAGACTGCGCAAAATAGCTACCAAATTGTTATCGCGCTTGCGCTCTAACGCGCGGATCGACAAATCCCCCGATTGTGCGTCAGATTGATCGGCAATTTGTTGAATCAACTCATCGGTCAATTCGGGCACATCCATCAATTTGGTCCAAGGCCAATCGAGGCACGGCCCAAACTGGGCGATAAAATGCGCCATGCCCTCTTCACCGCCTGCAATCCGATACGTCTCAAAAAGTCCCATCTGTGCCCAACGCAATCCAAACCCATAGCGAATGGCATTGTCAATTTCTTCTGTCGTGGCGATCCCATCTTTGATCAACCACAAGCCTTCGCGCCAAACAGCTTCTAAAAAGCGATCGGCAATATGCGCATCAATTTCCTTGCGCACCAACAAAGGAAACATGCCAAGCGCGGTTAGATGCGCCTGCGCCCGCGCAATATGCGTTTTGCCACTGCGGGGGCTGGGAACAAGTTCAATCAAGGGCAGCAAATAGACGGGGTTAAACGGATGGGCAACGACTATCTGATCTGGAAAATCTGATTTTTCTTGCAATTCAGATGGCTTATACCCCGATGTTGAAGATCCTATAATGGCGTTTTGCAAACAGTATTTTTGAATATCCGCGATCACATTATGCTTGATCTCGAGCCGCTCGGGAACGCTTTCTTGGATCCAGTCCGCAGCGCTGACGGCCTGCTCAATGGTCTTGCAAATCGTTAATTCGCCTTCTTGGGGCAAATCACGCTCATAAAGCATAGGCAATGCGTGGCGGGCATTTACCAAAACGGCGGCAATTTTTCGCTCGGCCTGCGGATCGGGATCAAATAAATTCACGTTCCAGCCATTCAGTAAAAAGCGCGCAAGCCAACCACCACCAATCACTCCACCGCCGATTATCGCTGCCGTTTTCTGAACCATTTTACATATTTCCCTTACTTGGGCGCCTTTGCGCTAAACCATACGCTCGGTATGCCCGTCCACCGCCAAGGCCTGGCCGGTCACCTGTCGGGCTGCCTCTGAGCTTAGGAACACCGCCATATCTGCAATATCTTCGGGGCTAACGAACCGCCGCAACGACACGCCTTGGCTATATTGTTGGCGCATTTCTTCGAGACTGCGCCCGGTTGCGTTTGCCTCGATCTCAAGCACATGCTGCATGCGATCACCCTCAACCGCGCCGGGGCAGATCGCGTTTACCCGAACGCCGCTGGGGCCAAGCTCCATCGCCAATGTTTTGGTGAGGCCAATCAAGCCCCATTTTGCCGCCACATAGGGGCTGCGCATCGGAACCCCATGCAGCCCAGAACTTGACGACATAAACAGGATCACGCCCGCACCTTGCGCGCGCATCGTCTCTGAGGCCCATCGCGCACCCAGAAAAGCACCGTTTAAATTTACCGACAGACAGGCTTGCCACGCGTCATATTGCAATGCGTCAAGCGGCCCTGCAGGCCCGCCCGTGCCCGCATTGCTGATAAAAATATCTACCCCCGCGAAACGTTCCGTTACCTGTGCAAAAAATTGTTGCATTTGACCTTCGTCGGTCACATCCGCCAAAGCCGTTATCGCGTTGGGAAGCGCCGCTTGCGCTGCGGCCAGATGCGCGGGCGAACTGTCGCACAGCGCCACCTGATCGCCCAGATCAGAAAATCGTTTGGCCATCACCAAGCCAATGCCAGAAGCTGCCCCGGTCAGCACAACCCGCCGTGCCATCGACGCTAGCCCCGCGGGGCGCGTTTGATCAGCCCAAGCTTTTCGCGCAAAGCTGCAGGTCCCATCATGCGGGCACCCATATTTTCGATTATGGTCCTTGCGCGCTCAACCAATTGATAATTTTCAGCCAAAACGCCTTTTTCCAGCCATAAATTATCTTCCAGCCCAACGCGTACATTGCCCCCGGCCAGCACCGCCGCTGCCACATAAGCCATTTGGTTGCGGCCCAAGGAAAATGCGCTGAAAGTCCAATCATCGGGAACATTATTCACCATGGCCATAAACGTATTAAGATCATCAGGCGCGCCCCACGGCACCCCCATACATAATTGAACCAAAGCTTGCGGCGCCAACGCACCATCCTGTACCAGCTGTTTGGCATACCATAAATGCCCCGTATCGAAGGCCTCTATTTCGGGCTTTACGCCCAGTTCGCTCATCCGACGCGCCATCGCCTG
>JADHOV010000022.1 GCA_016778765.1 Paracoccaceae bacterium
TCCGCCATCACGGCGCTTGCCCCCATAGCCAAACACATTGAAGCCCCAGTCAGCAGCTTGCCGACATAATTTTTCCGTTTCATATTTGTTCCTCCCAGAATGTCGAGTTTCGGTATTTTGGTATACCAATATACCATATCTCGCCATTTTCATAAAAATTGTCAAATGAAAAACCAAATCTTCTGGATCCTTCTTATTTTGAACTAGCATTTGAGACGGGCAAGCAGCCCCCGAAAGCGCCTCAAAGCTTGGCGCAAAGTTCAAACCTTAAAAGCCTATATCTTGGCCTGAAATCTGGCACGCAGCGGTTTTGCAAAACAAAACACGCGCTGATAATCACTACGCGATGTAAGCGAGAAAAGATTAAATCGGCCGATACGCATGATTGCCCGCCGCCGCAGCAAGCGCGTGCGGACAAAACCAGCCAAGGCCATTATTTAAAATTGAAGCGCCTGAAATTTCAGAGCAAATAAAGGCGTTTTAGAATCAAAATAATCGATCGTGCTATTGATGAACTGATAGCCAAAAGACACTCTGACCTGCCGAGATAACGGATAGGAAAGCAAGGCCGCCAGCGTGCTGTCATCGCGATTATGCCCAAGCAAACGGCCGCCTGAATAATCGCTATATGCAAAATCAACCGAAATAGGTTTTTGCTTTAACAACTGAACGAAGCCGATCGACACAGTCTGCGCCATTACCAGCTGATTGGGAACGCGCTCACCACGAATGACGCGAAGGCTCCAAACCCTATTGGTTGGAAAAAGCATGTCCATCTCAACTGAGATCTGGGTCTGAGCAGACTGATCTGTGTTCCGCAACGCTACGCCCGCTGTTAACTGATAGGAGTGCGCAAATTGTCCGTTCCAAAGCTTAGAAACGCGTATTTCATGTTGCTCGATACGGGTGTCTGAAAGATCTTTTTGAATCCGATCTGCGCGAGTGCACAAATCAACGTAGCGCCAATTTCGGAGGCTTTTGACAAAACAGGCCTCGGCCGATAAGGAGGCAATGCCCATCTTATGCTTCGGGCTATGCGCATAATGCGCGCTCACCCCATAGTCAAAATAAGCACCCGCATGTGGAAAATAGCGATCACGCATTCCGGCCCCTGCCCCGATAAGAACGCCCGCTTTTTTCCCGCGATCCACCTTGCCCTGAAAAACCATATCTCCCAAAATCAACGGCCCGTTAGGATTGCCATCGTTTATGTTGTGCGAATATGAGATCACGGGCGCCCAAAAGCGTTGCAACGATCGCCCCGCAACCGGCAGATTGGCGATGCCCGGTTGCGCATTGCGCCGCAATTTATCGTTTAATAAAAACGCGGCGGCTGGCCCGAGAGGTTTATTGATCGAGGCATTTAACAAGCAATGGGTAAACAAGCGTTCATTTTTACCCGCAAGCGCGCAAGCGCTTAAGCCGCTGGCAGATAGCAAATAAAACGATAAGCCAACCAGCCAAGACAGAAAGCAGATGCGCAGCAAAAACACCTCAACAATCATAAAAAACGTGGCGGGCAGCCAAAGTTTACGGGCATCGCTTCCGAGCAGAAAATGTTTAGGTCTAAACATATTAAGCGATAAAAAAAGCCGCTAGGCAGCAGATATATTCCGGCTAAAAAACTTGCTTAGCATGGCCTGCTTAATATTTGTTGAAACAAGCCCAAAAACCAAAGCGCGCGTTATCAGGCGCAGGATCTGTTTTGCTCTCGCCAGGCTGGTATGCATGTATATGCTGGTGTTAAAAGAAATCCGCTTACTTTCTGGCGGCTTGCTCACCGTTTGTAAAAGCACCTTGAAGATTGATCGCTAGGGGCTTAAGCGTCCCAGCCCCCCAAAACATCTTTCAGCTTGGTTGGGTTCGAAACCTTCTCGCGCAAATCCAGCGCCGACACCAAATCCACCAAATGACTTTTCATCAACTCTTCGGCTCTGGCTCCGTCTTTTTGCGATAAAGCCTCTAACAAAGCATGATGGGCATGTTTTTCGCACAAAGCGCTGTCTCTTTTGCGATAAAGCGCAATAATTAGCGAAGACCGGGCGATCAAGCTTTCGATAAACCGCCCAATCGTGGCTTGATTGGCGAGCTTTGAAATCTCAATATGAAAAACTCCAGACAACCACAACGCTTTCCCAATATCATTTTGCGCCAAAGCTTTATGCTCATCATCAATATGGATTTGCAATCGGCGCGCGGCATCCTGCGTCATCCTGAGCGCTGCAGACCGCGCCGTTCTCGGCTCCAAAAGAGCGCGCGCCTCAAAAATCTCGCGCGCCTCTCTCAAGCTGGGCTTTGCAACAAATGCTCCTCGATTGGGTTGTATATCCACAAGCAGTTCATGCGATAATCCCTGCAATGCGCTGCGCACCAGCGTTCTGGAAACCCCGTAAATCTCCGACAATTCGTCTTCGCCCAATTTGGTTCCCGGTAGCACTTTATGTTCATGGATCGCTTTGGCAATCGCTTTGCCGATTTCATGAGCCGTCATAGTCGTTTTCAGTGCAGGCATCTATTGTCTTTCCAAACCGAGATCGAAGCGTAGTACCCCTCTATTGCAAATTACCGACTCGGGAACAACAAAGGCGCTCAAACTTTGCACCACCGCAAAAATTGTATACAATTTTATGATTAAATTGTAGGCAAAGATATTTTTTCTGCACACAATTTACGCATGCGGCCACGCCACCCTCAAATGCGTAGAATTTTTTTTGTTTTCCCAACCAAAAACAGACCACCGTGATCCAAACAACAAAACATGGTACGCAATGACATCTGATCTGGAATTGGTCGCACTCACAAAACGCTATGACGGTGCTCTGGCAGTTGATGCAATCTCTCACCGCTTTAAAACTGGCGGCTACGCCTGTCTTTTAGGGCCATCTGGCTGTGGCAAAACCTCAACGCTCAGGATGATCGCTGGGCATGAAACCGTTACCGATGGCGCTGTCATCTTGCAAAACAAAGATATTTCGCTGATGCCGCCAGCCCGCCGCGGCACCGCGATGATGTTTCAAAATTACGCACTTTTTCCCCATTTAAACATTATCGACAATGTTGCGTTCAGCTTAAAAATGAAGGGGGTGACCCGCAGCGATCGGCATAAAAAAGCCGCAGAAATGCTTGAGCTGGTAGATATGGAAACGTTCCAAAATCGGTTTCCTGACCAACTTTCCGGTGGCCAACAACAAAGGGTGGCTTTGGCGCGCGCGCTGGTGACAAGGCCGCAAGTGTTGCTGCTGGATGAGCCGCTTTCGGCGCTGGATCCGTTCTTACGCGTTAAAATGCGCGCCGAAATGAAAAAACTTCAAGCCGAATTAGGGATTAGCTTCATTCACGTCACCCATAGCCAAGAAGAGGCGCTGGGCTTGGCCGATGAAATTATCGTTATGAACAATGCCAAAATTGAACAAGCAGGCGCCGCTCATAGCGTGTTCAACGAACCCAAAACCGAATTTGTGGCACGGTTTCTTGGCGGGCATAACGTGCTTGATTTGCCGCATGGCCGCGTTGCCATTCGCCGCGATGCGATGCGCATTCTGCCCGAAACAGACGCGCTAATCTCGGCCCAGATTACCGCCGTTGAATATCAAGGTATTCACGTATCTCTCACGGCCAAAGTTTTTGGCGGGCAAGAAGTGACTATCCTGATGGCGGATAGCGCTTTCTTTGCTGCGCCAAGCCAACCCGGCGAGGCCGTTGGCCTAAGCTGGGATCAAAACGCTGTCCACACTTTGGCAGCATAACCTTCCAACACCATCACCAACATTACTGGAGTACAGAAATGATTAAAGAAACCAAACTAAGCCGCAGAAATCTGCTTAAGGGCGCGGCTGCCACGGCTGCTTTTGCAGGAGGATCCACTTTGGGTGCTCCAATGATTTGGGCGCAGAACATCAAGGATGTAACCCTGCGTCAGATCGGAACAGGCGTTTCCAACCTGAATGAAATTGCCGAAAAAGTGAAAGAAGATCTTGGCTTTAACCTCACCATGACGGCCCTGGATACCGACAGCGCAGCGCAGCGCGTTGCCACCCAACCGGGCAGCTTTGACATTGCAGATATTGAATATATCTCCTGCAAAAAAGTTTGGCCTGCTGGGAATCTGCAGGCTATGGACGCCAGCAAATTGGACAATTATGACAAAATCGCACAGACCTTTAGATCTGGAAAACTCACCCCCACCAGCACGATTGCACAGGGCACGGCGCCGCATACGGTTGGCTTTGTCGAAGGGCCCAACGGCAAAAGCTTTGCAGATCATGAATCCGGTTGGATGACCATGGTGCCGACAATTTACAATGCAGATACTCTGGGCATTCGCCCCGATCTCATCGGCCGGCCGATCGAAAGCTGGTCCGAGCTTTTGAACCCAGAATTCAAGGGCAAAGCCTCTATTTTAGATATCTCTTCGATTGGCATCATGGATATGGCAATGGTTTGTGAAGCAATGGGTGAGATCACCTATGGCGACAAAGGCAATATGACCAAAGAGGAAATCGATAAAACGATTGCGATCTTCACGGAAGCCAAGAAAAACGGCCAATTCCGCGCCTTCTGGAAAACCTTCGATGAAAGCGTCAATTTAATGGCAAGCGGCGAGGTTGTGATCCAATCTATGTGGTCACCAGCCATTACAGCTGTAAAATCGCGCGGAATCCCGTGCGTGTATCAACCCTTGAAAGAGGGCTATCGCAGCTGGGGCGGGGGCATGGGGCTTGCAGCCTCATTGTCAGGTATCGAAAAAGAAGCGGCTTATGAATATATCAACTGGTATCTCTCGGGTTGGGCCGGCGGGTTCTTGATGCGCCAAGGCTATTATTCAGCCGTCCCTGAAACCAGCAAAAACTTCATGACAGAAAATGAATGGGGCTATTGGTTCGAAGGCAAAGCCGCAACGGGTGATATTACCTCTCCATTTGGCGATAAACTGGCCGTAGCCGGCGAAAAGCGTGATGGTGGATCTTTCTATGATCGCATGGGCGCAGTGAAGTGCTGGAACTCTGTGATGACAGAAAACCAGTATATGGTGCGCAAGTGGAACGAGTTTATCGCGGCCTAAACCCCCACTGACAAGCAGAGGATCCCAGCGCCGTGCTGGGACCCTTCTTTACAAAGTCAAAATCCTAAAAATTGTCTGGTTCAAAAATCTATGAGACGACATCTATTCTCCAACCCTCTGTGTTTAAAAGCGGTTTTCTATGCGCGCTAATAACACGATGATTGGCTGGCTTCAGGCGGCGCCTTTGGCCATTATACTGGGCGGCTTCCTAGTGATCCCGATTATAATGGTCGTTGTGGTCAGTTTTTGGGGCGCGACCGAATGGTCCATTTATCCCGCTTTTCAATTTGACAATTACGAATTTCTTTTTTCATCTTGGGTCACATATTCCGTCTTCCTCAAAACCTTTAAATACGCCCTTGTAACATGGGCATTAACGCTCCTTATTGGGTTTACGGTTGCGTATTTTCTGGCATTCCATGTGCGCAAATTGCCTTGGCAAATTGCCCTATTTTTATTGTGCACGGTGCCGTTTTGGACGTCAAACATCATCCGCATGATTTCTTGGATCCCGTTTTTGGGCCGTAATGGCATCGCCAATCAAACGCTTCTCAGTTGGGGCATTGTCGACGAACCGCTTGAATGGCTGCTGTTTTCAGATTTCTCGGTGATTTTAGCCTTCGTTCACCTCTACACGCTTTTCATGGTGGTTCCAATTTTCAACTCAATGATGCGGATTGACCGCTCCTTATTAGAGGCGGCCACAGATGGGGGAGCCAATGGGCTTCAGACATTGTGGAACGTGGTGATCCCTCTTTGCAAACCCGGCATCATGATCGGAACGATCTTTGTGGTGACGTTGGTAATGGGGGATTTCATTACAGTGCGCTTCATGAGCGGCAGCCAAAGTGCCAATGTTGGACGTTTGATTTCAAACGATATCGGCCTGTTGCTTTACCCGTCAGCCTGCGCAACGGCCGTGGTATTGTTGTGCACGGTGCTTATTATCATCGCGATTTTTCTTCGCCTCGTCGACATCCGAAAAGAGCTTTAACATGGCCCCACGTTCCTTGAGTTTTTACATATTGGCCGGGTTTTTCATTCTATTCGTCATCTTTCTCTATGGCCCTATCCTCACCATCGGCATTTTAAGCTTTCAAGGGCCGCAAGGTGGGCTGACCTTTCCCATGAACGGCCTGTCCTTCTATTGGTTTCATGATTTGTTCGAACAACAAGCTGTTGGCGATATCTGGGGCAGCTTTCGCAGATCGCTGATCCTGGGCCTTGCCGTGATGATCACAACAGTTGTGGTCTCTGTCCTGGGCGGTCTGGCGTTTCGCAAACGCTTCAAAGGATCCACCATTCTATTTTATCTCACCGTCACGTCGCTGGTGATCCCGTCGATTTTGGTGTCGTTGGGCGTGGGGCTGATGTTTGATCAATTGGGGTTTACCGTGCATTGGAGCAGCTCGGGATTTGGCGCACAGTTAACATGGACGCTGCCCTTTGGTCTGCTGATTATGTTTGCAGTCTTCAACCGGTTTGACAAAAGCTATGAAGAAGCGGCCAGAGATCAAGGCGCAACAGCTTGGCAAACCTTCGCGCATGTGGTGTTGCCCATCATTGCGCCCTCTTTGCTGGGTGTGGCGCTGTTTGGATTTACGCTCAGCTATGATGAATTTGCGCGGACCCTCTTAACCTCCGGCAGCTATAACACTCTGCCGCTTGAAATTTTCGGCATGACCACCAACGTCACCACGCCGGTCCTCTACGCATTGGGCAGCCTAACCACAGGGTTTTCATTCATCATGATTGGCGTGTTCTTCTTAACGTTTTGGATCATGTCTTCGCGCAAGAAACGAGTCGGCTCTGATGCTGGCGATGGGATGTTGTAACGCGATGGCCGTGTATCTGATCAACCCAAATAGTACAAAAATCATGACGGAAAACGCGCTGCATGCCGCCCAAGCCGCCGCTCCGGATCTGGAGTTTATTGGATGGACTTCGCAAAACGGCCCGTCAGTCATCGAAGGGCCTGAAGATGGTGCAGCAAGCATTCCCCCGCTGCTCATATTGGTTCAACAAGCCTCGGATGCGGGGGCAGATGCAATAATAATCGCCTGTTTTGATGATACAGGCCTGAAGAAGGCAAAGGAAATTGCCCGATGCCCCGTCATAGGAATTGGACAGGCGAGCTATCACATGGCCTCACTTTTGGCCGAAAAAAGCGCAGTTATAACAACCGTTGAGGCAGCGGTTCCGATTCTGCAGAACAACATTTCCGCCTTGGGGTTCGCCGATCATATTCCGGTTGTAGAGGCCGCGAATATTGGCGTTGCTGAATTAGACACGGACACAGGAAAAGCTCTTCAAAAATTCAATGCAACAGCGCAGAGTATTCAACTGACAGCACAAATAAACACGTTTATCTTGGGATGCGCGGGCGCTGTTCAAATTTCATCAGATTTTGCCTTAACGGGCGGATTTACCGCAATAGAACCCGTAAGCGCTGCGGCGCGGTTATGCCGGGCGATATCAGCGCGTCTCTAAGCACCGCATCGGGCCTCAGAATTTCTTATCCGCAGTAAAGGCAGAGCAAAATGGCACCAGATTGGCTTTGCCTTACAGGCTGAAACGCCCGAACAATTCTAATCTTAGCTGAAATTTAATCTGCTTTCACCCAGTTTGGGTGCCAATAGCCTACAGAGCTTATGCATTTTTGACAGGTTGCAAAGAGGCATGGCGGGTCATCATTTGCCGCCTAAAGAAGGCGAAAATAAAGATAGCTGCCATGATTAAAATGATCGTAGGGGCCGGAGCGCTATCTATAAAAAAACTGGCATAGGTTCCCAGCAGCATCGACATCATGCACACGATCACAGATACGAAAAGCATTGAGGAAAACCTGCGGACCAGTAAGAAGGCAATTGCACCGGGCGCTATCAGAAGTCCGATTGCCAAAATAAGGCCTGCCGCAGACAGCGTGGCAATAATGGTTAAAGACAAAGCTGCCAACAAGCCATAATGTAAACCGTTCACCCAAAGCCCCGAGGCATAGGCCTGCGCAGGGTCAAAACTGTGCAACAGCCAATCTTTCCACTTCAACAGCAGTACAAGCCCAACACCCGCTGAAATCAGCCCCGATGTCCAAAGTTCATGCGGCTCTACCCCCAGCATATTTCCAAACAGGATATGATCCAGATGCGCGCCCGTTTCCACCCCCACATACAGCAGGATGCCCAGCCCAAACATGCCCGAAAATACCACCCCCATCACCGTATCCTGTTTCACGCGGCTATTGCTTGCCAGATAGCCAGTGGCCAAAGCGCAGGTCATGCCAGCGGCAAAGGCACCAATCAGCAAAGGAATTCCAAGAATAGAGGCCACAACAATGCCGGGCAAAATGGCATGGCTGACAGCATCGCCCATCAACGCCCAGCCTTTCATCACCAAAAAACAAGACAGCAATGCGGTGGGCACCGAAACAATGATCGAGATCAGAAAAGCGTTTTGCATGAATGCGAACTGAAACGGCAAAATAAGCGTGTTTACATCCATCACTTTTTTCCTGCAGCATGCGAGGCAAAATGCCCCTGCAGCGCATGTTTGGCTTTGCGTTTTGCGGCCAAAAGCCCATGCGCCGGAGCAAATACAAAAGCAATCAGAAAAATCAACGTCTGCAAAACCACGATGATAGCGCCGGTGGCCCCATCCAAAAAGAAACTAATATAGGCTCCAAAAAAACTGGTCAGCACGCCGATGGCAACCGAGGTCACGATCAAGCGTGAAAATCTATCACAAAGCAAATAGGCGGTTGCACCCGGCGTCACGACCAAAGCGATCACTAAAAAAGCACCGACGGTTTGCATGGCTGCCACCACCGATGCAGACAGTAAAACGAAGAAAATAGCTTTCAAAAGGCCAGGGCGAAGCCCGATTGTGCGGGCGTGGTTTTCATCAAAAAACGTCACCATCAAATCTTTCCACTTGGCCAGCAAAACAGCCAGGGAAACCAAGCTGATAAGCGCCAATTGCAGCGTATCTTGGGGTGTTATTGCCAAGATATTGCCCATCGTAATCACTTGCACCGACACGGATATCGGGTTGATTGAGACGATAAACAAACCCAATCCAAAAAAAGCGGTGAAAATCAATCCGATGATCACATCTGCCTTTAAACCCGATCGCTCGGATAAAAACAGCATGGCCCCGGCGGCCAAAGCGCCAGCAAGAAAAGCTCCAAGCGCGAATGGCAAGCCAAGAATATAGGCTCCCGCCACCCCTGGCACGACCGAGTGGGACAGCGCATCCCCAATCAACGACCAGCCTTTCAGCATCAGATAGGCTGATAAAAAAGCACAGACACCTCCCACCAGAGCAGACACCCACATCGCAGTCGCCATATAGCTATAGGTGAATGGCTGCAGCAAAAGGTCCATCAGCTATTCCCATCGGTCCGCTGCGTCTTGTCGCCATATTGAACAAATGGTCGTTCATCATCGGTAAAGATGGTGATCGCGCGGGCATCTGCATCCTCATGAAGCGCCTCACCCCCTAATGTGAAATGGCGCAAAACCCCACCAAAAGCGGCTTCAAGATTTTCGCGGGTGAAGGTTGTTTCGGTTGGTCCATGGCTCAGCACAGTGCCCTTGACCAAAATCGTTCGGTCGCAAAATTCGGGCACCGATCCAAGGTTATGCGTCGAAACCAACATCACGCGCCCCTCGTCTCGCAGTTCTTGCAATAACGCAATGATTTGTTCTTCTGTTTTGACGTCAACGCCTGTGAAAGGTTCATCCAGCAAAATCACTTGTCCATCCTGCGCTAAAGAGCGTGCGAGAAAAACCCGTTTGCGCTGCCCGCCCGACAACTCACCGATCTGGCGGGTTTTGAACGCCTGCATATTCACACGGCGCAAGGCCCTATCAACCGCGTCATAATCGATTTGCTTCGGGCGCCGCAAAAACCCCATATGACCATAACGCCCCATCATCACAACATCTTCGACCAAAACCGGAAACGCCCAATCCACCTCTTCGGATTGCGGTACATAAGCAACAAGATTTTTTGCCAAAGCCTGTTTCACGCTCTGACCAAGAATTTTAATAGTGCCCCTGGCGGCGGGAACAAAACCCATAATGGCTTTAAACAAGGTTGATTTACCCGCCCCATTCACGCCTACCAATGCGGTAACCGTGCCGCGCGGAACGTCAAAGCTGGCATCCCAAAGCGCGGTGTGCCCGCTGCGATAGGTCACCGTAACATCGCGCGCCGATATCCCAATATCCGCTGGATTGTTCAGATCATTTCGTGAACTTGGTAAGTCACTCATGGTATTGTCCCTTGCCACATGCGCTGGCGTATTTTCTGGCAAACCAACCGCCGCGCTTTGATCTATAGATCCGACCCCGATGGTTACATAGTCTAATTTGAGCCTCCCGACAGCCCTTTCACAACAGTGCTTGACGTAACCCTTAGAAGATCAAGATAGGTTGGGACTGCGCCAGAGGCTGCGCTCAGACTATCTACGTAAAGCACCCCCCCATACGCTGCGCCTGTTTCGCGGGCCACTTGCTGGGCGGGCGCCGCGTTGACTGTGCTTTCGCAAAACACGGCTGGGATGCCGTGTTTCCTGACGCCATCAATCACCTTGCGCACTTGTTGCGGTGTGCCAACTTGATCCGCGTTCATTGGCCATAAATATAACTCTTTCAACCCAAAATCGCGGGCAAGATAGCTAAAAGCCCCTTCGCAGGTTACCAACCATCGGCGCTGTTCGGGAATGTTTGCAAGCGCCGCACGCAACGGTTCAATGGTTCTGCGCAACTCACCTATATAAGCCTGCGCATTGGCGTTGTATATTGCCGCGTTATCAGGATCATGCTCGATAAAGGCGGCTCGAATATTGTTAATATAAATCACCGCATTGTCTAATCCCATCCAGGCATGCGGATTGGGTAAACCTGCATAGCTTCCGGATTTAATTGAAATGGGTGTGATTCCGTCGGTCAAGGTAACTGAGGGCACCTGTTTCAAGTTTTTAAAGAACTGTTCAAACCAAAGCTCCAAATTCATCCCGTTCCACAAGATCAGATCCGCATCTGAGGCCTTTACGATATCTTGCGGTGTCGGTTGATAGCCATGAATTTCAGCACCTGGCTTGGTAATCGAGACCACATCAGCAGCCTCGCCAGCAACATGTGCCGCCATATCGGCAAGCACTGTAAAGGTGGTCACCACTTTCAGTCGCGCCTCTGCCATTGCGCTTGTTGCGCTCAAACAGGCAAAGAGAGCCGCCGCCAGATACAAGACGCGTGTAAGCATGAAAGATCCTTTGCATGTCACTCGCTTCTGTAAATGCGAATCACTTGCAACTGTCAAGCCTTATTGCGAGTTAATCGCAACAGCGCCATCATCGAATCACATGCCGCGCCAAATTGAAAATAAATGCACATGATTCATTTTTTTGTATAAAACGTTGAACGCCGACAGTTGCCTAAGCGCCATCCCAGCGCCGCAACAACCAATACCATTGGTCCGGATTTTCCAATATCCGTTTTGACAGGCTGTCATTGAAAGCTTGGGTCATGGTTATGCTGTCCGAATGCGGAATTTCTGCTTCAAATTCAACATCAAATTCATTGCCATCGGCAATCCGCGTTCCAAAGGCCGGGATCATTGGAATACCATATTTAATCGCCAAATTTGCTGCCGAAAGCGAGGTCAACGCATCCCTGCCCAAAAAGGGAAGACGGGCACCGTTAGGATGTTTCTCATCTAACATAATGGCGATAACGCGCCCTGCTTTCAAATGCCGCACCAAAGCCCGTGTGCCGGCGCGCCCGGTCGACACGATTGGGTTTCCAGTTGCTTGAATGCCCGCCAATAATCGCCGTTGATAATGGCGATTGGCCTGCCGACGATAAACAGCACCAGTTTCTATACCGCGTTTTTTCAAAACCGCGCGGACCGCCTCCCACTGACCAAAATGACCCGAGACAACAATAGCCCCCTTGCCCGCTGCAAAGGCCTTCTCCAATGTTTGCAAACCCTCGCCTGACACGTGAAATTTATGCGAAGCGGCTTGAAATTCTGTCGAGTGATAAATTTCAAACAAGGTGCGCCCCATATGAACGCCCATACGCTGACAAATATCTAACCGTTGAGCACGAGGCATATCGGGAAAAATTTTCAAAAACTCGCGTTCAAACCAGCGCCGCGCCGGCGGGTACCAACGCAGCACCCAACCAATCGATACCCCCAAGGCCTGCGAACGCCGTGCGAAACTTCTTCCACGCGAAAACGTTATGGCCGACAATAAGGGCAGATATTTGAAGTGATGCCAGGTGGCTCTTATCGAACGAAATATCATCTCTTCTTTTGAAGTTTTGCTGAAGAAATTTCCAGACTAAAAATACCATCCTATCGAAAAATTCCACTTTAATATGTTTTTGGGGCCTGATCTCAAATATGAAATGCTTGGACGCTTAAAATTAAATGAACAATTAATCGCCAGAGCGGGTTATTGCAGCTGTTCAATAGAATAGGTTGGCGGCTGGCAGGTTCGGTCCTTTAACAGGGTTTTTAGAACGATATCGTGATCGGCGTTGGAAAACGCACTGGCATAAAGCCCCTTCTGAATCAAAACGCTGTCCCATCCAACTGCCTGCGCACCGGCAATATCATGATCTAAACTGTCTCCAACCATCAAAAACCGCTGCGCCTTAAGAGAGGCCGATAAAGCCTGAAAAACTGGCCGATGCGGTTTTCCATAATAAATCACCCGCCCAGATCTTTGCGAATAGGCCCGCGCCAGCGCGCCGGCCGAGATTACCAAACCATCTGCGCGCGGGGAATGTTGATCTGGGTTCGAACAATAAATCGGCAAATCTGCGGCGAAAGCTTGATCCAAAACCGGCTGCCAATCTGCCAGCTTGGCCGCGTCTGGCAAGCCCATCAACAGCACCGCCTGCGCATTGTGCAACTCTGTCATTTCAATACTCAACCCTTCCGCCCAGGCCAATGCATCACCCTGCGCTCTTTCAATCGCAAAAAATTTACTCTGCGCGATTTTGCCCTGATCAATATCATGCCATAAAGCTTCGCCGCTGGTCATAATTTGATTGAACAGCCCATTTGAAAACCCCATATCGGCGATCCTCTTGGCATTTGGCGCGGCGCGTTTGCCTGAATTTGAAAGAACGGATAAAGAATGCCCAGCCTCGGCGAGACCAACCAGACAGTCAATCGCGCCCGCGTATGCACAACTGCCATCATGGAGAACCCCCCATTGATCAAAAATAATGGCGTCATATTTTTGCGCGATTTTCGCTAAACTGTTGATGCATTGGGTCATAACATAGATAATCCGTCGGTTTGGGCCATATTTTAACACTCAATATAGGCTCTATCACGGCATCGCAAATTAATGGGAATAACGGAAAAGCTGAATAATTGGATTTGGCAGAGACCCCCTAAGCCCCATCGGGGGTTTGGCGATACCTTCTTTAGATCAAAGAAAAGACAGATTAGGCCGGACCATCTAGGCGCTAGGGCTAGGGCGGAAATTATGTCAGCTCTGGCGAGTGGATTGGATATGTTTGTCACCCATTTATCTACGTGGACGCGAATAAAGGCGGCCTCATAAAACCTCCGCCACGCAAGAGAATATTTTGTTTTGGGGTGATGAGACCGCGCATGCTTTATCGCTTTTATTTCAAAATCCCTGCAACGCGGCGCTGAATGCAAACCGCATAGATCTGGCGATCACCCAATCCCTTAAGGCCGCTTGCAACATCAAAAATAAGCTGCATACTCGTCTCGTTCGCAAACCATTTGGGATCAGTGTTGCAAATGCTCTGTCAATCCCGCTGCAGTTAATGATGGAAATTTTATGAAACGACTGATTTGTGGGGTGATTGCAAGTTGCCTCTTAGCGTCCGGCGCACTCGCTCAAACCCGCTACTTTTTATTCCCAAGCGAGGTACCCGCCTTCACCGCACAATACGCCCGTATGGTAAATGTTTTTGGAATCGCCCATTCCGTTCAAACCAGTGATGCGTATGGTATTCAATTTTCGCTTTCCGACAAAAGTGACTCAATTGACATTGTCTTTCCGGGACCATTACCAGAGGCGTTCGAAATGGGCAGCCCGGTTGTTGTTCAGGGCGAATTTGATGGTGAGCGTTTTAAGGCCACCACCATATTAGCACAATTTTCCAGCGAATATTTCCCCATAGCTGCGCTGGATGAATTGCGATCGTACGGCGTATTAATTGATAAGGACTGAGCCTGTCTAAATTGCGCCTGTCACGTTATGTTGCGGCCCAAAACTATGCTGGGCTGCCAGTATAGACAGGCATCATATATTTTTCCAGATTATCAAATAAGCGCCTGACCCGGCGCCGTATAGCCGGCTCAGCTGAAAAACAATCCGCCCTGCTTCGCCAAAACGCAACCTACGCGAAAAGGCTTTCGCTAATGCGCCGCGCAGCGGATTGGAGCAGGTCTTTGCTCTTGATAGCATCGGGAATATTCACGCGCTGCGTTGGACCATGAAAGGCAAGCGCCGCAATATAGCGATTTTTCGGATCCGTGACAGGCACCGCAATCGCAACCATATCATCCATAAATTCTTCTTGATCGAGCGCGTAGCCATTCTTTCGGACCTGAGCAATCTCAGCTAAAAGAGTTGCTGTCGAAACATGGGTATTTTGGGTCATCGCTTGCAAATGCAGCGTCGCTAAAAAGCTTTTCAGTTTGGCCATCGGAAGGCTCGCCAAAAATGTCTTACCACTGGCAGTACAATGAAAGGGCACGCGCGAGCCGATTGGCAATTGGATCCGAAACGCCCAGCGGGTTTCGACGCGATCCAAATAATCCATACCGGTTTCACGCGGCACCGCGAAATTCACAGTTTCCCCAACCTCTTGCGCAACATCCAATAATATTTGCCGCCGCATGATGTGATCGCGCGAATTATAAAGCAACCCCGCGCCAATTTCGCGCAAACGGCGCGCAACTTGATATTTTTTACTGTTGCTAGGACGGGTGATAAACCCAAACTCTTCCAGCGTGGCGCATAAGCGATGTACGGTCTGTTTGGGAAGGTTCAACACAGTATTGATCTCGGTCGCCGTCATAGGGCGATCACTTTTGCCCAGCACTTCAAGGATCAATAAAGTGCGCAAATTGCTTGGAGTTTCTGTCGGGCTCTGCATGAGGGCTCAAACCGGTTTTCTTCAAGAAAGTGATTTACATATGTCTCGAATCATAGTTACCATAAATTTTGTATAAATTCGAGAATAAAAGTCTCATTATTTGATATTTAGGGTAATATGAGGTTCGATTACGTCATTGTTGGTGCGGGTTCCGCAGGATGCGCCCTTGCAAATCGCCTATCAGAAGATGGGCGGTATAAGGTTGCGTTGATCGAAGCTGGGCCGCGCGATACCAGCCCTTGGATCCATATTCCGGTTGGCTATTTTCGAACCATGGGCAATCCCAAAATGGATTGGTGTTACGAAACCCAGAAAGATGTTGGGATCGCCAATCGCTCGATCCCCTGGCCGCGTGGACGGGTCCTTGGCGGCTCCAGTTCGATTAACGGCCTTCTCTACGTGCGCGGCCAAGCACAAGATTATGATGGCTGGGCGCAGATGGGTTGCACGGGCTGGAGCTGGAGCGATGTTCTTCCCTATTTCATACGGTCCGAAACCTGGGAAGGCACGGATCAAACCGGGCTGCGCGGAAAATCAGGGCCGCTTTCGGTTCAAAACTCAAGATTAACACGAGATGTGGTTGATAAATGGGTCGATGCCGCGGTGGACGCCGGATATAAGCGTAATCCCGATTATAACGGCGCCGATCAGGAAGGCGTTGGATATTTTCAGCTGACCATGAAAGGGGGTCGGCGTTGTTCTTCCGCTGCAGCTTATTTGACCCCCGCGCGTACGCGCAAAAACTTGAGCATTATCACCGATGCGCAGGTCGAAAAAGTGGTGATCGCTAAAGGGCGTGCCATTGGTGTACAAATTCGCCGACATCAGCGGGTTGAAACGATTTCGGCAAGCGCCGAGGTGATCCTTAGTGCCGGGGCCATCGGCTCGCCGCAGCTTCTCATGCTCTCTGGCATTGGCGCCGGAAGCGAACTTAGCGCGCATGGCATAGAGGTTTTATCAGATCTTCCTGGCGTAGGTAAAAACCTACAGGATCATCTGCAGGCCCGTCCGGTTTTCAAAACCACGCTCAGCACCGTGAATACCGAAATCAACAGCTACTTAAAAAAAGGCTTGATTGCGGCCAAATACGCGTTCACGCAGCGCGGCCCAATGACGATGGCCGCCAGCCTTGGAACCGGCTTCCTAAAAACCGAAGCGCATTTAGAAACGCCAGATATCCAATTTCATATTCAGCCCTGGAGTGCATTAAAACCCTCGGATGGGCCGCATAAATTCTCGGCCTTCACCGCTTCCGTTTTGCAACTGCGCCCCGAAAGCGCTGGGCATTTAACGCTGAGCTCGGCCAATATCGACGATCACCCAGAAATTCATCCAAATTATCTGTCCACGGACACAGATTGCCGCACTATCGTGAAAGGCATTCAAATCGCACGCCGCATCGCGCAGTCAGAACCGCTAAAATCTCATATCACGGAAGAATATGCCCCCGGGGTCGGGGTCGCCCTAGAGGATGAGGTGGCCACGCTGGATTGGGCGCGTCAAACATCCGTGACGATTTACCATCCAACCGGCACCTGCAAAATGGGCATCGACCCGATGGCGGTTGTGGATCCGTCGCTAAAAGTAAAGGGCATTCGCGGCTTGCGCGTTGCTGATGCCTCAATCATGCCGCGCATAGTCAGCGGCAACACGAATGCACCTGCGATCATGATCGGCGAAAAAGCCAGTCAGCTGGTGTTGGAGGATGCATCATGACTTTTGCAACCCCGCTTCATAAAGTGGATATCATGGTCAATCATGAATAAAACCCACTTTCATTTTCTGTCAGGACAATCCCCTCGGCCATGGCAGCGATCAATAACGATATGAGGGAAACATCATCAAGGGAGGAAAATTGATGTTTAATCTTAAAACCCTAAGCGTGGGCACAGCAGCCCTTACGCTGATGGCATCAGCTGCATTTGCTGAAACCACCATCCGGATCCAATCCGTGCTTGGAAACTCAACTGACGAAGTCTACATGCTTCAAAGCTTTGCAGATGATGTTGAAGCCCTGACAGCCGGATCGGTCAAGATTGAAATCTTGCCTGCGGGCGCGGTTGTTGGCCCACGCGACATTATGGATGCCGTAGATGCCGGCTTGGTGGAAGGTGGCTTTGCTTGGACCCATTATTGGGGCGGAAAGCATCCGGCCGCCAACCTATTTGGCGCGCCTATTGCCGGTGCCGGTGTTGGTCTTGACGCGATGTCATTCCTATCATGGTTCCAATATGGTGGTGGCCGTGAATTATACGATCGCCTGTGGGATGAAATGGGCGTCAATGTAAAAGGCTTTATGCTGCAACCCGTTGGCCCAGAAGCTCTGGGTTGGTTCCCCGAAAAAATCGCAACGATGGATGATTTCCGTAAACTGCGCTTCCGGGCTCCTCCCGGAATGGTAGGCGCCGCCTATAACGAAATCGGTGTTGCCGCCGTTGCGATGGGGGGAGGAGACATTCTTCCGGCCCTTGAAAAAGGCGCTATTGACGCGGCAGAATGGTGCTGCCCAAAGCCGGACTCTGTTTTTGGGTTCCAAAAAGTGTTAAAGCATTACTATCTGCAAGGCCTTCATCAGGTTGTTGTAAATGCTGACCTTTACCTCAATGGCGACGTCTATGACGGGCTTTCAGCAACTGAGAAAAAAGCGATTGAAGTTGCCGCGAATGCCTCTTTGTCAAAAGCTCAGTCTTATCGTATTTACTCGAACGGACAGGCGCTTAAAGACTTGACCGAAAACCATGGTGTTATTTTAGAAGATACACCGGCCGATTATTTCACCGAGTATATGGCCGCGGCCAAGAAGCTTCTTGAAGAAGCCTCAGCTGAAAACGAATTCTTTGCAGAAGTTTGGCAATCTCAAAAAGATTTCGCCGATGTGGCCGTGCCGTTCTGGGCGGGTGCACAGGCGTCAAATGCCAGCTTAGGCAAAGCGCATGCCGATACGCTGAAGTAATTCCTAAACACACAAAACGGGGCCCTTCGGGGCCCCAACCTTCATTTTTGGTAAACCCCGAAGGCTTTTCCAAAAATGAAGGCTCCTTTGACAAAAAGGACCACACAGGAAGGGAGAACGGGCGTGGCTGAAGAGATTGCACCCGAAGAGCTAGAGATTGCAGATGAGTTGATCGCAGAGCGCCGCTCCGAGCGTCCTGGCGAAACCCCCGAAGATATGACGCCCTGGCAACGCCCGATCACCGGATTTATCGATCTGTTAAATGATTGGGCCGGCAAGCTGCTTTGCTTGTTAATGGTTCCGTTAATCGGGGTGGTTGTTTTCGAAGTGATTTCGCGCAATGCTTTTGGCATTATGGCCAGCTATGGCTGGGATGACACGGCGCGCGCGCTCGGGCTTGGGCCCACGCTATTTGCCTATGACATCAGCCGTATGATCGCGGGTGTGCTGTTTATGGGCGCCGCCGGCTACGGGCTGATGCGGGGCGTGCATATCCGTGCTGATTTCCTGTATCGCAATTGGACCGACAAAACCCAAGCAACCGTTGATGCCTTTCTTTATATGGCGTTTTTTATCCCATCTATGATCTTTTTCACCATCATCGCGGCGCAATATTGGGAATTGGCCTACCGTACGGGTGAAACCGCTTTTGATAGCCCGTGGGAGCCCCTTCTTTGGCCAGCACGCCTGGCCATGCCTGTGGGTGGTTTGCTGCTCACCTTGCAAGGTATTCCCGAATTGTTCAGAGCCTTTCACAAAATGGGAAAAGAACGCGAGCGGCGATTTGTCCAAGCCCTACCTTTTTATCTACTCGCCTTGATTTGGCTGACAATGGCCGTGTTTGCTCCAGAGGCAACGCCGGGCGGAGACTGGTTTACAGATATAATGTCAGCCCGCCCCGGCCTGTCCAAACCAACCATCGGTTTGATCATGCTCACAACGATGATTTTCGTGATCTTCATCGGTTTCCCAATTTCATTCACGCTTATTTTCCTAGCTTTTGTATTTGGTATTTGGGGATCAAACTTTAAGCTCACCACGCTGCTGATGACGCTGAATACAAATTCAACAATGTTAAACGATCAGTTGATGGCAGTGCCACTTTTCATCCTGATGGGAATCGTAATGGAAGCCGCCGGTTTGATGGAACGATTGTTCACATCCATCCAGATGATCATGGCACGGGTGCGCGGGTCGCTTTACATCGCGGTGCTGATCGTTTCTACGATCTTTGCTGCAGCCACAGGGATCGTTGGCGCCTCTGTGACGCTTCTTGGGATCATGGCAGGTGCCACAATGAACCGCTCCGGTTACAATGTACAGCTGGCAGCAGGGACCATAACGGCAGGCGGCACATTGGGCATTTTAATACCGCCCTCAATTATGCTGATTGTGATGGGGCCAGTTCTTGAAGTGTCAACGCTCGATTTATTCCGCGGCGCGTTCATTCCCGGTGCCGTATTGGCAATGCTATACCTGCTCTATACATTGGGTCGGTGCTGGCTCAACCCCGAGTTAGGCCCTGTGTTATCCGAAAACGCGCAACCCAAAACCTCTGATTTTTATGGGGCAGAAATAGCGCTAATTTCGATGGGCGTTCTAACCATCTGCCGGGTTTTTGGGTTGGGCCTTGGAGGTGCGTTTGGCGGCCTTCTGCCATTTGGTGGCTTGATTGTTTTAGGCGGCGTAATGGTTTTGACCTATCGCGCCTATCGCAATCTAAGTGTGCTGCGCATCGCGCTGCCAATAACGGTTTTATTCCATGCTTACATGGTTGCTGCGAATTGGGAGGACGGCCTTCCATGGGTTTCGCTGCTATTACTGGCCTTCATCGTTCTGCTCGCGGCGCTGGCCATGCCAATCTATCGCAGCGATGCCGAAACCAGGTTTGAATTCTCAGAGCTTTGGGACGAATTTTTCGCAGGCCTGATGCCTCCAACAATTTTGATCTCTTTCGCATTGGGCTCTATTCTACTGGGGTTTGCAACACCGGCAGAAGCTGCTGCCATGGGCGCATTTGGCGCCATTCTCTTATCGCTGATCTACCGCAAATTCACAGTCTCGGGCTTTTTTGACAATCTTATCAAATCGCTTGAAATCACCGTATTGATAATGTTTTTGGTGGCTGCCTCAAACTTTTTTGGCGCAGAGTTTTCATCGCTTGGCACGCCGAAAATGATGACCGAGATGTTACTTGGGTTAGACATGTCACCCTATCTGATATTGATCCTAGTGATGGCGCTGATTTTCCTTTTAGGATGGCCATTGGAATGGGTGCCGATTGTGTTGATCGTCGTTCCGGTTTTGCTGCCAACCGTGGAGAAGCTTGAACTTCACGGCCTTGATCGCTACGACCTGATGGTGTGGTTCGGAATTCTGGTTGCAGTGAATTTGCAAACAGCATGGCTATCGCCGCCAGTGGCCTTATCCGCCTATTTCCTTAAGGGCGTGGTTCCGAATTGGGATTTGAAAGATATCTATCTGGGTATGATGCAATTCATGGTAATCCAACTTATCGGATTGATCCTTATTCTCATTTTCCCACAAATCGTTCTCTGGCTGCCCAATCAAGTGTTTGGTCAATAGGTGCTGCAATGAGTAGATCCACTCTCTCCTATCAAAAATGGCCGTTGATCGTGACTGTTGTTGGCCTTGGCCTGTCTGGCTGGTTGGGCTGGGCAACCACTGGAACGGTTTCAGGGGTGCTCGGGTTCCTATTTGTTGGCGCTATTTTGGCCGCATTAGAAATCGCCTTGTCTTTTGACAACGCCATTGTAAATGCCAACAAACTTGAAGAGATGACGCCGGTTTGGCAACGGCGGTTTCTTACCTGGGGGATTTTGATCGCTGTTTTTGGCATGCGCATAATCTTTCCCTTGGCGATTGTGGCCATTTTTGCCTGGATCAACCCTTTCGCTGCAATCCATTTGGCCTTGGCCGACCCAGAGAAATATTCGCATATCATTGAACAAGCGCATGGCCCAATATCTGCTTTTGGCGGTACTTTTTTGATGATGGTTGCGTTGAAATTCTTCGTGGATGAAGAAAAATCGGTCGATTGGATCGTGGGGCTTGAAACGCGGCTTCGGCGCGTGGGATCCATTCGCGGTTTAGAAATCACCTTTGTCCTGATCATCATCATTGCGATTTGCCAATTCTTGCCAGAATATAAACAGGCGGCCTTCTTAATGTCGGCAATAATGGGATTATTGGTCTTCATGCTTGTCGATGGGTTGGGTGCTTATCTCGACAATATTGCAAGCAACACCGCCGCGATTGGTGCGCGCGGCGGATTGGGCGCGTTCTTATATCTTGAGGTTTTGGATGCCAGCTTCTCATTTGACGGCGTGATCGGAGCCTTTGCGCTGACCACAAATATCCTTTTAATCGCGATAGGTCTGGGCATTGGAGCGATGTATGTGCGCTCGATGACGATCATGCTTGTAGAGCGTAAAACTCTGGCAGAATTCAGATATTTGGAACATGGGGCGTTTTATTCTATTTTTGCTCTATCGATTATCATGTTTCTGCAATCCCTGTTTCACGTCCCGGAAGTATTAACCGGCGGGATCGGCGTGTTTCTTATCGGCCTCGCCTTTTATAAATCCATTCAACATAACAAATCAGGTGCTGTACATGAGGATGCAGCGATAGGAGCCGAATAATGACCGTCGAATATCTTAAGAAAGCTCCTCTTCATTCTCGAAGCGATGCCACCGAAACGCGCGATATAGTGCGCAAAATTCTAGATGAGATTGAGGCAGGCGGTGATGAAAAAGCTTTAGAATACGCAGCAAAATTTGACAATTATCAGGGCACCATACTGCTGTCTGCAGAGTCAATTAAGACGGCTTCGGCGCTGGTGCCTGATAAGATGAAGCGCGATATCGAATTTGCGCATGCCAATGTTAAAAAATTTGCGGAAGCCCAAAAATCAACCGTCGCCGATTTTGAAACAGAGGTTGTGCCCGGATTAATCGCAGGGCAAAAGGCGATCGCGGTGAACGCCGCCGGCTGCTATATCCCCGGGGGCCGCTACAGCCATATTGCCAGCGCCATCATGACGGTGACCACAGCCAAGGTCGCAGGCTGTAAAAACATTATCGCCTGCTCTCCACCCCGGCCGGATATAGGCGTTGCCCCCGCGATCATATATGCTGCGCATATTTCGGGTGCGGATAAAATTTTGGCCATGGGCGGCGTGCAAGGCGTTGCCGCGATGACGTTTGGGTTATTTGGGCTGCCCAAAGCTAATATTCTTGTTGGGCCGGGAAACCAATTCGTTGCCGAAGCCAAACGCATGCTTTTTGGCCGCGTTGGCATTGATATGATCGCAGGACCAACAGATAGCCTGATTCTGGCCGACGCGCATGCAGATGCAGATATCGTTGCAGCCGATCTTGTCGGCCAGGCCGAGCATGGCTATAACTCCCCGGTTTGGCTGGTGACCGATGATCGCGCGCTGGCTGAAAAGGTAATGCTGTTGGTGCCCGCGTTGATCGAGGATCTGCCAGAGCTTAACCGCGATAATGCCTACGCCGCTTGGCGCGATTATGCGGAAATTATACTCTGCGACACACGAGAGGAAATGGCCGCCACATCGGATGCCTATGCACCCGAGCATCTGACCGTCCAAGCGCAAGATCTCGATTGGTGGCTCAATCGCCTTAGCTGTTATGGCTCGCTGTTCTTGGGCGAAGAAACCACGGTCGCCTTTGGGGATAAGGCATCGGGCACAAATCACGTTTTACCCACATCCGGCGCCGCAAGCTATACGGGTGGATTAAGCGTTCATAAATATATGAAAATCGTCACTTGGCAGCGCGCAACGCGCGAAGGATCAAAGCCCGTTGCAGAGGCCACAGCGCGAATTTCCCGGCTTGAGGGTATGGAAGGGCATGCCCGCACGGCTGATATTCGTCTCAGAAAATATTTTCCAAATGAGAATTTCGATTTAACCGCCGCAGACGATATTTAACCCCTTTGCGACGCGGTTTCTTATTGCGCAAAACGGTGCAATAGGCCCGTAAAGATGGTAATCTTGATCCAAGCTTTTCAAACCCAATTGGGCCTGCAAGGTCCATTCATCCTGTGAATGCGTCTTAAGGTAATCAAAACCCGCGCAAAAATAGACAAGGCATGACCCGCAGCAATGATCACTTGGATAGCAGAGCAAAAGCCCTGATATTCTTATGGGACATGATGTTTGAGACTACATTATTTTTGAAAAGAGTTACAATTCCATTAGCAATCGTAATATCAGAAATTGGAAATATACCCTCCGTCATTTATCACGACAAAGATATAGATTTTCTGAAACAGTTCAGAACGCTTGGAGGGGCACCTGAGTTAAAAACCATTTAAGCCGCGCCGTACTGGACTGTACTTATGCCACATCCCAGCGGCTGGTATAATGATCGTTTAGTTGCCAAAATCGCCGTGAATAAATTGAAAAAACCAGTTGATGCGACACTTGAAGAAATCAAAAACGCCAGAGACCGTTTGGGGCTCAGCCAATCTCGATTTGCGCGTGCGCTGGGTTTCGGCGGTAATGACAATACCGTTTAGAAATTATCTTCTAATGGGAAAAAAACCGTAAAGCGGATGACTGTGCAAACCGTTCAGAAAATACGCGCTGCGGTGACCGAAGATGAGCTCGAAAAATGGACAACTCACCGCGGTAGAAGCTCAATGCTTGAAGTTCGAGCCTTTGATTAACTTTAAAATCAACGCGGCCACTTTTGGAAGGGTGCAGTTTCAAAAATGGCTTCACGACCCGGTTGCTTCGCGCCAATGGCGGCGGCAGAGAGATACATAGGTTTCATTACCGCCAATTTGCACCTGTGCGCCTCGCGTTATCACCTGACCCGTCTCATCTTGCCGGATCACCATCGTGGCTTTTTTACCGCAATGACAGATGGTTCTGATTTCTCGCATTTCATCCGCAAGCGCCAAAAGAGCTGCCGAGCCGGGAAACAGTTGACCCTGAAAATCAACCCGTAAGCCATAGCACATCACCGGAACCTTCAAATCATCTACAGCCCGTGCCAATTGCCAAACCTGACTGTGCTCGAGGAACTGCGCTTCATCGATGAAGATACAATCGCAGGGGCGAGCTGACAGGCGGCGCTCAATTTTTTGATATAAATTCTCACCGGTTGCGAATGTGTCAGCGGCTTTTTCCACTCCGATCCGCGATGCGATTTTTCCTTCACCTGCGCGGTGGTCAAACTGCGCGGTTAACAAATAGGTTCTCATCCCTCGTTCGAGATAGTTATGCGCTGCTTGTAACAATAAGGTCGATTTACCTGCATTCATCGTAGAATAATGAAAATAAAGTTTCGCCATAATTTTCTCAGCTCCACAGATCAGCTTTCACGGTTCGATCGCGTTTGCCTGGCCCTGACCGTTTTGCATCAACGACGAACAAACCGCGCTGGCGCAGAATGGACAGGGCAACCAGCAAATGTCTTAATGCCCGCTTTCCAAAATTCCGGTACGCACAGAATAATTCACCGCCAGCGCATAATCCGGGTCATCCTCGCTATCAACCATCAGATGGCCAGCCTTGCTGAGCAAACGGTGGCAATCGCGGCTGAGATGACGCAATTGAATGCGCTTTCCAGCCCCCTCATATTTTGCTGCCACGGCTTCGATCGCCTGAAGCGCCGATTGATCCACCACCCGACTATCCGCGAAATCGACGACCACCGTATCTGGATCTTCATCTGGAGTGAATAATTCAACGAACCCATCAGATGAGCCGAAAAACAAAGGTCCTTGAATGCGATAGGATTTGCTGCCATCTTGATTGATTTCTTCATGAGCATGGATCCGGCGCGCGTTGTTCCACGCATAGGCCAAGGCCGAAACAATCACCCCCACCACGACGGCAACCGCGAGATCAGACAGAACCGTCACGATGGTGACCAAAACCGTAACGAAGGCATCTGTAAAAGGCACGCGGCGCAAAATCGTAAGCGAGTTCCACGCGAAGGTTCCAATCACGACCATGAACATCACCCCGACAAGCGCGGCCAAAGGGATCATTTCGATGATGCTTGAGCACACCAAAATAAACAGCAGCAAGAATAAAGCCGCTGCGATCCCGGCGATCCGCGTGCGTCCACCCGAGCGCACATTGATCATCGACTGCCCGATCATCGCGCAGCCTCCCATCCCGCCAAAAAACCCGGTCACGGTATTTGCTACACCTTGCGCAACGCATTCTTGGCTGGCGCCGCCGCGTTTATTGGTCATCTCGCCCACAAGGTTTAGGGTTAAAAGGCTTTCGATCAAACCAATCGCGGCCAAAATGATTGAATAGGGCAAGATGATTTGAAAGGTTTCCCAACTCAGCTCAACTCTGGGAAAATGGAAGCTGGGCAGCCCACCTTTGATGGACGCCATATCGCCCACTCTGGGCACATCCAACCCGAAGCCAATCACCACAGCGGCGACAATACCAATGCCCGCCAAAGGCGCTGGAATAATTTTTGTCACGCGCGGCATGATGTAAATAATACCCATCGTAAGCGCCACAAGACCCAACATAGTGATCAAGGGAGTTCCGCTTAACCATTCTCCACCAAAAGCCCCATGCCCGCCAATTTCCATCGTACCTGGCACTTTGAACTGGGTGAGCTGCGCAAGAAAAATTACAATCGCCAATCCGTTTACAAAGCCCAACATCACCGGATGCGGCACCAACCGGATAAATTTCCCCCATTGCATGACACCGGCAAAGATTTGTAAAACCCCCATCAGCACCACGGCAGCGAACAGATATTCAACACCATGCTGTGCAACGAGGGCGACCATCACAACCGCCAGCGCCCCCGTTGCGCCAGAAATCATCCCAGGGCGCCCCCCCATCACCGCCGTGATCAAACCTACCAAAAACGCCGCATAAAGCCCAACCAACGGATGAACCCCAGCAACGAAGGCAAAAGCCACCGCTTCGGGAATTAGAGCCAAGGCCACGGTGAGACCAGAGAGCAATTCGATACGCAACCGCGCCGCGCTCAATCCTTCATCATTCATCACGTTCAAATCGGGCATGGTCAAATTGGCAAAAGAGCCGAGGATGGCACGTTTCATAAGCTTATCCAAATCGCTGGGAGTGTGTTCAAAATGTCCATTAACGCATTTTTTCCAAAGAGAACAGCCTAGTTGTGCCTACGGCAGCGTTACAACGGGCCCGCCCTGCAGCGCGGCGCATCTATTCGACAATCAAGATTGAGACATCCAACTTGAAAAGAAAAATTATTTCGTGTTACCAGCGCTTTAAGTTGCTTCTGGAGATCGTATGAAAACCGTAAAAGACTATATTCGCACAATCCCTGATTTTCCTCATGCTGGCATTATGTTTCGCGATGTCACCACCTTGTTCAATGACCCTGACGGGTTTCAATTGGCGATCAAACAATTGGTTGCACCCTTTCTTGAGCAAAAAATTGACAAAGTTGCGGGTTTAGAGGCGCGCGGATTTATTTTAGGTGGCGCCGTTGCCTACCATCTGGACTGCGGCTTCGTTCCGATCCGCAAACAGGGAAAGCTACCCGGATCGGTTATCAGCCAAGATTATACGCTAGAATATGGCCAAGCCGTGCTTGAATTGCACGAAGACGCAATCGAAGCGGGTGAAACCGTCTTGGTGGTCGATGATCTTTTGGCCACCGGGGGCACGGCCGAGGCTGGCGTGAAACTGATTGAGCGGCTTGGCGGCGATGTAACGGCCTGTGCCTTTGTGATTGATTTGCCCGAGCTTGGCGGATCACAGAAATTGCAGGCGATGGGCTTGCCCTTGCACAGCCTTTGCTCTTTTGAAGGCCATTAAGCGCTTGTCATTTTGCATTTGCCGCCTAGTTCATGGGCTGCAAGGAGTTGCAAGATGCCAAAAGAAACCGAAATTTTATACAACGCAGATTGCCCTATATGCCGCTTTGAAATAGACCATTACGCCGCCTACAGCGCTGATCGCGGGCTCGCGTTGCGCTTTGATGATCTCAACAGTTGCGATTTAAACAGCTGGTGCTTAAGCGCGGATCAAGCCGCGAAGCGCCTGTACGTGCGTAAATCAGGGCAGCTCTATAGCGGCATACCCGCCTTTTTGGTGCTTTGGCAAGATATGCCGCGCTATCGTTTTCTAGCGCGACTGATCGGCTTGCCGATCTTAAAACAAGCCGCTTCTGCCATTTATGATTATGCACTTGCGCCCGCTATATATCGCTGGCATTTGCGCCGGCAAGCGCGTAGGACCGCGCCCCAGAGCAATGGGAATAGCCAAGGTTTTTAAAGGCCCAAACAATGCCGCATGATTGCTTTTTGTACGTGCAAGCGGTTTTCAGCCTCATCAAATATCACAGATTGCGGGCCATCCATCACGTCTGATGTGGCCTCATCCTCGCGATGCGCCGGCAGGCAATGCATGAACAAAGCCTCAGGTTTGGCATTGGCCATCAAGGCGCTGTTCACCTGATAGCCACGCAATTGATTATGCCGACGTTCGCGCGCTGATTGCGGATCATGCATGCTGACCCATGTATCCGTAACCACAAGATCAGCACCCTCGACAGCCTTTTGAGGATTGCGCTCAATCTCAATTTTTACGCCTTTCGCGCGCGCCGCGCTCAAAAACACCTCTTCGGGATCTAGGGGCTCAGGCCCGGTAAAGGTGAGATCAAACCCGAATTGCCCTGCAGCATGGGCAAAACTGGCAAAGACATTATTGCCATCGCCTGACCACACAACTTTCTTGCCTTTGATCGGGCCGCGATGTTCCTCAAACGTCATGATATCGGCCATAATTTGGCAGGGATGCGTGCGATTGGTCAGCCCGTTTATCACTGGTACGCTGGCATGTTCCGCCATTTCCAGCAGCGTGGCCTCCTCAAAGGTTCTGATCATGATCAAATCCACATAGCGGCTCAGAACCCGCGCCGTGTCAGCGATGGTTTCCCCATGTCCAAGCTGCATATCTGCACCCGAAAGCACCATGGTTTCGCCCCCCATCTGGCGCACACCAACATCAAAACTAATCCGCGTACGGGTTGAAGGTTTTTCAAAAATCAATGCCACCATCTGGCCCGCCAAAGGCCGTCCGCGGTCTAACGCAGCGCGCGGTTGCCCAGCGCGGTCGCTTTTCATCTCCATCGCCTGGTCGATAATCTGACGCAGAGCTTCGGGTGCGGATTTATGAATATCGAGAAAATGTTGCATCCAGATTTTCCTTATTTTTCGACGCGCGCAGCGGGTTTAAACCGCGCAAACTGACCTATGGGTGGCAAAGCTTCAAGCGCGCCATTAAGATTATTTTGACTTTAAGCGCAGCGCCGCCTGATCAAGGCGCTCGATTGCCAGCTCTATCTCATCATCCGTGATGTTTAGCGGCGGTAACAAACGGATCACATTATCCCCAGCAGGAACGGTGATAACCAACGCCTCATAGCCTGCCGCGACCATATCTGTATTTGTACATTTACACTTTAATCCCAGCATCAAGCCTTCCCCGCGCAGGCTGTCAAATACATCCGGATGCGCCGCGATCAGCCCCCCCAATTTTTGTTTGAACACCGCTGACTTCCGGCGCACCTCAGCCAAAAAAGCCTCATCAGCAACGTTTGCCAAAACCGCGCATCCAACAGCACAGGCCAAAGGATTGCCGCCATAAGTTGAACCATGCGTGCCCGCGCCCATACCCAAAGCCGCCGCTTCGCTGGCCAAAACAGCCCCCAAAGGAAACCCGCCACCAATGCCTTTTGCCACCATCATAATATCTGGGGTAACGCCCGCCCATTCATGGGCAAACAACTTACCACTGCGGCCAAGACCACATTGCACTTCGTCAAAAATTAACAACAGATTGTGGCGGTCGCAAAGCTCTCTCAGGCCTTTCAAACAGGCATCCGGAACAGGGCGAATACCGCCCTCACCTTGAATTGGTTCAATCAAAATAGCCGCGGTTTTCGCCGTAATAGCGGCGTCAAGCGCAGCGTGATCGGCCCAATCAAGATGCACAAATCCCGGCAGAAGCGGGCCAAAGCCTTTGGTCATTTTTTCTGATCCCGCCGCCGCGATACCCGCCGAAGAGCGGCCATGAAAGGATCCCGAGAAGGTGATAATCTCAACGCGTTCCGACTGGCCTTTTTCGAACCAATATTTGCGCGCCATTTTAACCGCAAGCTCGCAGCTTTCGGTGCCCGAATTCGTGAAAAACACCGTATCGGCGAAACTCTGCGCCACAAGTTGATCCGCCAGCGCCTTTTGTTGGGGGATCTTATATAGGTTCGAGACATGCCAAAGGTTTTGCGCTTGCGCGGTTAGGGCCGCAACAAGGCTCGGATGGGCATGGCCCAGCGCATTCACGGCAATGCCCGCGCCCAAATCCAAAAATCGGCGGCCATCTTCTTCGATCAGCCAGGTGCCTTCGCCTTTGGTGAAACTTAAAGGGGCGCGCGCGTAAGTAGGTAAAATTGAGGGGATCATAACGGGATCTATCCTTGAAAAACAAAGTATCTGGAATGGCCTTAGGCCGGGCAAACCGCGTCGCGCGCGCAGGGGCCGCGAATAAAAAACAAAGAATTAGCCGCGTCGGAGCCGGCTTTTAAGCGCACGATATATCATAAAAACCAAAAAACAGAATTCGAGCAGTGGTGCAAGGTACATTATGTCCTTGGTTTGATATTGGGGTTTTTGCCTTCATCTGGACGGGACAATTCAAACGTCTTTTCAATGATTGCATAATCCCGATACCCCAAACGCGTTAAGGGCTTAAATTTCGTGACATCAAACCGGCCATTTTCGATACAATCCTCCCGCATATGCACACCAATCACTTCTCCAAACACGGCAAAATTAGCCGCGCCGGGAAGGTTAACAATTTGCGTCAGCTTACATTCTAACGCCGCAGGCGCCCCAGAAACGCGCGCGCAATTTATAATGTTGCACGCGATCTGCTGCAGGCCGGCTTGTTCATATTCATTGGTATCATAGGGCAAAGTGGCAGCGCTTGCATTCATTTGCTCGATCATCGCATGTTCAACAATATTCACGCAAAAAACGCCTGTTTCCCGGATATTGGCAACGCTGTCTTTTGTGCCATTTTGATCCGGCTTTTCTCCCGTTGAGGCAAACATCACCTGCGGCGGCTCATAGGCCACGGCATTGAAAAACGAATAAGGGGCAAGGTTATTGCGCCCTTGGGCATCGCGGGTTGAAATCCAACCGATTGGCCGAGGCGTCACAATGGCATTAAAAGGGTTATAAGGCAGGCCATGGCCTTGCTCGGGTTCGTAAAATATAGCTTTCTCTCCTGTTTGATCCTGACTTATCGTCATGTTAAGCCCAATTCCAGCGCAAAGTGGAATATGAAGCCGTGCTTGATTTAATGCCAGAAACGCCCGCAGATTGGTGGGAGGTTGAAGCTCTGTTTGACCTATGCTTTGCGCCCGGCCGCGAAGCCTTGTCATCTTATCGCCTGCGCGATGATGCAAACCCAGTGGCGGCCTTATGCTTTTTGATCCGTGACGAAACTGGCGCGCTTGGCGGGGCCATTCGATATTGGCCCGTCAGTATCGCCCAGCAACCAGCGCTGTTATTGGGCCCGGTGGCGGTGCATCCCACCCGCCAAGGCGAAGGATTGGGGGGCTTTTTGATCCGTGAAAGCCTAAAGATCGCGCAGGACATGGGTCACCAGCGGGTCATGCTGATCGGTGACGCGCCTTATTATGAAAGATTTGGATTTGTAAAGCTGCAAAATGTTCATATGCCGCCGCCCACCAATCCAAACCGGATCTTGGGCGTCTCGCTGTCCAAAAATGCATGGAACAAGATCTCTGGGTCGGTCGAAAAACCCGGGTTTGCGCAGTAAGATGCGCAGCCCAACAGCATACGGGTAAGGCGGGCGGTATATTTGCAAACAGTCATGCGTTGGTTTGAAGTGCTTTTCTAATCTTATATTTTGCTTTAGAGCGCGCACATGCCTCGTTACGCTTTCAAAATTGAATATCATGGCGCGCCTTTTTGTGGATGGCAACGCCAAGCTGATCAGCCCTCGGTTCAAGAGGCGCTAGAAACAGCCCTACGAAAACTTGCCCCCGGGCTGCAGGAGGTGGCCGGTGCTGGGCGCACGGATACGGGCGTTCACGCAATCGGTCAGGTTGCCCATTGCGATTTAGCCACCCGCTGGGATCCTTTTCGGTTGAGCGAAGCGCTAAACTTTCACCTCAAACCACAGCCGGTTTCGATCACCGCTTGCACCGAAGTGGCGGCTGATTGGCACGCACGATTTTCGGCCATCGGGCGCAAATATGTGTTCAAACTTCTCTCACGGCGCGCGCCCGCCGTGCATAATGCGGGATTGGTGTGGCAAGTGCGCCATGACTTGCACTTAAAGCCCATGCAAGACGCCGCGCAGCATTTGATCGGCTTGCATGATTTCACAACCTTCAGATCCAGCATGTGTCAGGCCCAAAGCCCGCTAAAAACCTTAGACCGGCTGCAGATTGAACAGATCGATTTACCCTTTGGATGCGAATTCCATTTCACCGTAGAGGCTCGCAGTTTTCTACACAATCAGGTGCGCAGCTTCATTGGCACGTTAGAGCGCGTTGGCGCGGGCGCTTGGTCACCCGATCAGGTCAAGCAAGCGCTTGAAGCGCGATCGCGCGCCGCCTGCGGTCCTGTCAGCCCGCCTCAGGGGTTGTATTTACACTCGGTAAAATACCCACAAAATCCTTTTTAATTCCCGACATTGCCTTCATCGCTTTCGATCTGCGCCAAAAGTAATCGCTTTAAACTTTGCTCATCCACCATTTTGGCAGCTTTTTTCAACGATACCCATTTGCGTTGCCGTTGTTTTTTCTCGGGATAGCGCTTTGCTAATGTACAAGAAGCAATTCGATAAACATTGACCTCAAGGGGCACTTCCTGTGCGCCGCGCAGGCGTTTGACGTAGTGATATGAGCCGATCAACGCAGGGGATGTTGGATCTGCTATAACCCCAGCCTCTTCCCAGGCTTCCATCAAAGCAACTTCGGCCTCGGTTTTATCCTCTTCCAGCCAGCCCTTTGGCAGAATCCAACGTTTGGTTTTTCGACTGGTAATCATCAAGACGGATAATTTGCCTTTGCGGTGCTTCAAACATAAAGCCGACACTTGCTGCGGCCGATACGCCTTGTTTTCAGAATTGTTCATAACGGCGACGATAGGCTTTTCCGCGTGATGTTTAAAGACGGCTTAGACCGCTGAATCAGTCTTTCTTATATCCCCTATTTTACAGAGGCTAGTTCAAACCGCGTGCGCAAGCCGCCATAATCTGGGCTCTGCCTCGGTTTAGCGCTATTTCGCCGGCCGCTTTTTATGCAGGCTCGGCAGGGCTTGCGCCGGGTTTTCAGGCCAAGGATGCTTGGGATAGCGCCCACGCATATCTTTGCGCACGTCTAGATAACTGCTGCGCCAAAACCCGGGCAGATCCATTGTGGTTTGTAAAGGCCGCCCAGCGGGAGAAAGCAACGTGATTTTAAGCGGGTTTCCCGCGATATTAGGATGGCTGGTTTGCCCAAACATTTCCTGCAACCGCACCGCAATTTCAGGCACTCCTGAGCTGTAATCAATCGCCAGTTTACGCTCAAGCGGAGTCACGAAATGCGCGGGCACCAAGCGATCAAGCTCTGCCGTTTGCTCCCATGAAAGCTGGGTTTGCAAAGCTGGAAGGATGTCAAAGTTTTTCCAGCTTTCGGCATTTTTAATCTTGCCTAGATATGGCAGCAACCAACTCTCCAAGCTTTCCATCAGCGCCGCGTCTGAAAAATCTGGCATGTTGCGCCCCACCAAGCTCACGCGGCTGATAAAACGCCGCGCCGCGGGCGTATATACAAGCCCAATCTCGCGCACCCCCTCTAACATAGCCCGCGCAATATCCAGTTCGGGCGCATCGTTCCAAATCTGTTCGGTAAGCGCAAGCGCACCAAAATATTCAATTTTGCGTGCCACAACACGCGCCTCGCGCTTAGACCACAAACAGCTTTCTTTCCACCCGATTTGATCGGCAAAGAGGCTGCGCAACTCGGCTTCTGAGAGCGCAATGGCTGCGCGAATTTTAGTTTCTTTTGGATTGCCATCTAAATCTGCAGCAACCAATAGACGCTGTGAACTTAAAGGGTCTTCTGCATTTAAAATTGCCCCTTTGCCACCTGATAGCAAAAATCGAGGCGCGCCGCCTTTGCGCCGCAACCCGATCCGGTCTGGATAGGCAAGCGCGATCATCTGAGCATCGCTTAGCGGCTCTGCATGACGCCCAATTTGCTTTTGCAGGCGCTTGGTTTCAGCTTTGATACTGCTTAAGGTTTGCATCTTTACATCATAGGGCCTGTTTTGCTTAAATTTAGCAAGATCACGCAAGGCTTCGAGGCGAAGGCTAATATCGCTTGGCGCGTTGCGGCTTAGGGGGTCCTTTTCGGCAAGCAAACTGGCGATTGGTGCAGCCGCATTGCCTGCTTTGCACATCATATGGGCGGCACGCGGATGCATTGGCAAACGCGCCATCTCCTTACCATGGGCGGTCAGACGCTTGGAAGGCGTTAAGGCACCAAGCATCATTAACAGCTCCTGCGCTTCAGCAAACGCCTTCGGGTTGGGCTGTGTCAGTAAAGGCAAGTCACCCGGGTTGGCGCCCCACATGGCCAGCTCAATCGCAAGAGGCGCCAGATCTGCTGAACTTATCTCAGGCGGGGAAAAGGCGACCATAGCGCCCTCTTCCGCTTTTGACCACAATTTGTAACACCATCCGCTGTCAAGGCGCCCAGCGCGGCCCTGGCGCTGCGTGGCTTCGGCCTTGCTGGCCCGCTGCGTAATCAAGCGGGACATGCCCGAACCCGGATCATATTGAGCGCGCCGGGCCAAGCCTCCATCAATGACGACGCGAATGCCCTCGATCGTGAGAGAGGTTTCCGCAATCGCCGTGGCCAATATGATTTTTCGCGTGTCCACGGCCGGCGTCAGCGCTGCTTTCTGATCTTCAAACCGCATCGCGCCAAATAAAGTTTCCACTGTGCAACTGCTGGGCAAATTGGACTTTAACAAAGCAGCGGTTTTTTGAATTTCACGCTCACCTGGCAAGAACACCAAAACCGCACCGCTGGTCTGCATCAGCGCTTTCAAGACCAAATCGCAGATTGCGGTTTCAAATTTAATTGATTTTGGAAGCGGTCGGTCTAGCCAAATGGGCGCCACTGGAAAACTACGCCCCTCGGCTGCGATCACGGGGGGATGCTGCATCAGCGTGACCAGCGGCGCGACATCCAATGTAGCCGACATCACAAGAATACGCAGATCTTCGCGAAACGCATTAGCCGCTTCCAAACACAGGGCCAAACCAAGATCCGCATTCAAAGACCGTTCGTGAAACTCATCAAAAATAACGGCCCCGATGCCCGTTAATTCAGGATCACTTTGCAACATTCGGGTCAGAATACCCTCGGTCACCACCTCGATACGCGTCCGGGTCGAGGTTTTTTGCTGGCCGCGCATACGATACCCCACCGTATCGCCAACCGCCCCATTCAGGCTTTGGGCCATGCGTTCCGCAGCGGCGCGGGCTGCCAGACGGCGGGGTTCCAACACAATAATCCGGCCTTTAATTTTGCCCGCTGCCAACAAGGCCAGCGGCACTATGGTGGTTTTACCAGCCCCGGGCGGCGCGGTTAAGATCAGTTTAGAGCTGCGTTCGATTGCTCCAAGAAGCTCTGGGATCACTTTTGTGATCGGCAAAGCGGGATCCGGGCTGAATTTAACGACGCTCAAAGGTCGCCGTTCCACGCAATGTGCTGAAGCTGAATTTTGCAACCCTATAGCCAGCGTCAACAGGGTGGTAATTTATGTAAAAAGGGAATGTGATTCCATCCGACAGTTCCTGTTTGGAAAATCCGCCGAGACGCGTATAAATCCCTTGGCAGGCCACCCCCCCCTTATCAAGCTTTGTGGGCCCCGATAAGGAGAGCGAAACCCGTCTTTCCCCATCAAATACCGGCAAATCGGTTTTACACAGCTGAGAGCTCACTGCGTCATCAAGCAAGGCAAGCAGCGCCGAAAGCGGATCAAGCGTGCCTTTTTGATCGGCGGGTTTCAGCCAGTATTTTTTTCGCTCTCCAGCTGTCAAAAGCGTCGGGCGTTGATTTTTATAGCGCATTTCTTTGTTTGTTATACGCCTTCCTGTATTGGATGTTTCCACGTAATTTTTTGGAAAATACCGGCTTTTCAAGCGCTGTCCCGTTACTTTTGCCTGAAATAAGTAAGGGGCAAGCAACGCCACCAAACCAGTTGTTTCCAACACCGCCTCTGCCGAATAAGCTGTGCCTTTCACGCTTTTGTGATAGCGAAGTTCACCGGCCTTGATGCCTAAAAGAAACACGTCAAAGTGATGTGCTTCTTCGCGCTCATCCGACTTTAACGTTGCAGAAAAACTTGGCACCGCGAAAAAAACGTAAAGAAAAAAGGCCACCAGCGTTTTAAAAAAATGCATTTTTAGAAAGGCTCCGCTGGACTTTTCTTTCGAGTTCGCGTCAAAACCATACTGCCTAAGCCGTGAAACACCAACCCCTGCTCGTAGAAAGTTAAAGCCCTCAATGACCGATATCGATCAGCTAGCGCATCAAATCCTTCAGCAGGATCGCCGCGCCCTGGCCCGCGGGATTACACTGGTTGAAAGCCAGCGCAGCGATCACCGCGAGCAATCGATTGCTTTGATGCAAATACTGCAAGAACATCCCAAACGCGCCCTGCGTATTGGGCTATCAGGCACACCAGGCGTGGGTAAATCGACCTTCATAGAAGCGTTGGGCAGCTTGCTCACTGCACGCGGTTCAAAAGTGGCGGTGCTGGCAGTTGATCCAAGCTCGCTACGTTCAGGTGGCTCGATTTTGGGAGATAAAACCAGAATGGATCGATTGTCGCGCGATCCAATGGCCTTTATCCGCCCCTCTCCAAGCCAATCTCATTTAGGGGGAGTCACGCGGCGCAGCCGTGATGCTGTGGCGCTCTGCGAGGCTGCGGGGTTTGACGTTGTGTTCATTGAAACCGTTGGCGTGGGGCAATCGGAAACGATTGTGTCGGAAATGTCAGATATTTTTTTGCTGCTTTTGGCCCCGGCAGGTGGTGATGAATTACAGGGCGTAAAACGTGGCATCATGGAAATGGCCGATATTATTTTGGTGAATAAAGCCGATGGCGAGCTAAGCACAGCGGCAAATCGCACCTGCGCGGATTATTCCAGCGCCTTGCGGTTGCTGCGCAAGCGCGCGCAAGATCCATCAAACTTTCCGATAGCGATGACCGTATCCGCCTTAACGCTTGTCGGGCTAGAAGCGGCTTGGCAGGCGGTGCTTGAGCTGACGGATTGGCGCAAAGCCAATGGTCATTTTGAAGGCCGGCGTGCCCAACAGGCCCGATTTTGGTTTGAAGAAGACGTCAAGCAAGGCGCCTTAGACGTTTTGAACCGACAGGAAATTAGAAATGAACTCCAGCGTCTGGGCCTGCAAGTTGAAGCCGGGGGGCTTTCCCCCGCGCGCGCGGCGGAACGGGTTTTGAAACGCCTGAGCCAACTAAAGTGATTCGAATGATTGGGCGCTTATAAACCGCGGCGATCCTGCCTGGGCCCTTGCAGGTCGAATTTTAGGGCGGTTTTCAAACCCACCCGGCGTTTTCAAGGCGTCAGGCGCTTGACGCGCCGGTTCAATGCCCCTAAGACCGCATTTCAAGTTTTGGGCCTGCCTTTGGCATGCTGCCCTTCAGTGGTAGAATTGGCGCAAACTGCGCATTAAGCAAAAGCAAGAGGATTGAGAGATGGCACGTCGTTGCGAGTTCACAGGAAAAGGCCCGATGTCTGGTAACAATGTCAGCCATGCCAATAACAAAACCAAGCGTCGTTTTTTGCCAAATCTGAACGACGTGACCTTGCAATCTGAAGTTTTAAATCGTGGTTTTAAGTTCCGCATTTCAGCAGCTGCATTGCGCTCAGTTGATCATCGTGGCGGCTTGGACCAATTCTTGGCAAAAGCCAAAGATGACGAATTGTCAACAAACGCGTTGAAATTGAAAAAAGAGATCGCCAAAGCCCAGACGGCCTCGGCGTAGCCCCAACGCAGCTTAGCGGCTGGATTTTAGACAAAACCAGCGAATATGTCCCTGAACGATAAGGCTGGCCTGATGAAAAACCTGCCTCATCGTTTGAAAAAACATTGCGGGGCATTTTTTCTTTTTAGTCTACTGGTCGCGGGGCTATTATCGCTCGGGCAAGTATCTGCGCGTAGCGTTTTGATGCAAGATACCGCCGGTCACCTGGCAATTTGCAGCGGAGACGCGTCCGTTGTTATTGCAGTAGATTCCCATGGCGCACCGATTTCAGATGAAACTTCCTGCCCAGAGTGTTCTTGCCTTAATCCCATAGATGCAGACATCAACCGCGGCGTTGTCTTGAAAACGTCTACCGCCTCGCGGGCCGCAGAGGCCTTAAGACGGCAAGATGCTTATCAAAAATCCATTTATTCCATCCAGCTGCGCGGCCCACCCTCTCAGGTCAAATCCACATATTCATAAATTTTGACCGAACCAAGAGAGAGCCGAAATGACCCATTTAAGATCCTTTTTTGTAGCTATAATCCTCTGTGGCCTACCAGCGCTTCTATCCGCCGATACGATTATCATCAAAGATGCTTACGCGTATCGCGCGACCCCCTCGTCAAAAGCGGGCGGTATTTTCATGATGATCCATAATCACGGCATAGCCGATGATCGGCTCGTCAGTGTTGCGTCAACTGCAGCACGGAAAGCCGAATTACACACCCATATAGGATCTGCCGATGGGGTGATGAAAATGCGACCCGTCCTCGACGGGTTTGCGATTGAAGCAGGTAAAATGGCCATGCTCAAACGTGGTGCGGATCACATCATGCTGATGGGGTTGCGCAGCAGTTGGCATCAGGGTGATCTGATTTCTATCGTTTTAACTTTTGAGAAGGCCGGTGAAATGACGCTTGACGTCCCGGTTGACTTAAACCGGGCTGACGCAGCGCATTCCCACTAAAGGTACCAATCATTGGTTTGACAAAGCGGGAACCAAAGCAAAAACGCATCACTGCCGCTTTTCAATATCACAGCTCTTTATAGAGAGGCTTTATTGGGCAGTTATTTTTCTGCGCTTGGTGATCCAATTTAAGTCAGCAAGCGTATTGCTATCGAGCAGGAGAAAAAATGATACATGTTTTGTTGTATATCGTCACCGCAATCGTCTTTCTAGCGCTTGACGTCGTCATGCTCAAAAAGGTGATGTACCCGCTCTTTTCTTCGAATATCGGGCCGATGATGCTGGAAGACCTTCGCATGGGACCTGCAGCGGTGTTTTACTTATTTTATGTTGTGGGCGTGGTCTGGTTTGTCTCAATTCCAGCCTTGAATGTTGGTTCGATCGCTCAGGCGTTTTTTGCCGGCGCAGTTCTTGGCGCGCTGGCATACGGAACCTATGAGTTTACAAATTTCGCGACACTGAAAGGCTGGACGGCGCAAATGGTAATGGTTGACGTCATTTGGGGCGCCGTTTTAACAGGAACATCAGCGGCGGTAGGCGTGGCCGTAACGAAACATTTCACATAGATAAGCGTCCCATGCTGCAGATGGATGCTTGGCATTCCTTGCAAATAAACTTATAGCCGGCACAGCTATTTAGGAGCCTGGCGAATGCAAGGAAGTGCAAACCTCAACGTAATGATCAAAGCAGCCCGTAAAGCTGGCAGATCGCTTCTGAAAGATTTTACCGAGGTTGAAAATTTACAAGTTTCAAGCAAGAGCGCGGGGGATTTTGTATCGCGCGCAGATATCGCAGCAGAAGCGATTATCAAAGCTGAATTAACGGCGGCCCGCCCCACTTATGGCTGGGTGGGAGAGGAAAGCGATGCCATCGAGGGGCAAGACCCCACGCGGCGCTGGCTTGTTGACCCTTTAGATGGCACCACCAACTTTTTGCATGGCCTGCCACATTGGGCTGTGTCCATCGCATTAGAACATAAAGGGCAAATTGTTGCCGGCGTGGTCTATGATCCAACAAAAGATGAAATGTTCATAGCCGAAAAAGGCCAGGGGGCCTGGTTGAATGAAAGCCGGTTGCGCGTTTCAGGCCGCAAACGGATGATTGAAAGTATTTACGCAACCGGATTGCCCTTTGCAGGGCGCTCCGATTTGCCCGAAACCCTGAAAGATCTTGCGCAATTGCTACCCGCCTGCGCAGGCGTGCGGCGCTGGGGCGCCGCAGCCCTTGATCTGGCTTATGTGGCTGCAGGGCGCTATGACGGGTATTGGGAGCGCCGCTTAAACCTTTGGGACATTGCAGCCGGCGTAATTATAGCGCGCGAAGCAGGTGCAATCGTAGAAGGCATTGCTGCGAATTCTGATCCTGTCGAAACCGCTGATATTTTATGCGCAAACGATCTGCAGTTTAACCAATTTGCGGCTTTAATCCGGGGCGCATAACAAACAGGTCACACCGAGCCGGGTTTCAAATCTGCACCCAACACGCTTCACATAGCTATTTTCTGGTATTCGACTTTCTCGGGACCAATGGCACGCGCGCAAGCGAGCCAGCATAAATTTTTTCCGGATGGGGCGGATGCCCCAAGGTTTCACGCCAAAATGCAGCTGCCCCGAGACGTATAAACAAGGGCAAAATCAGAACAAGACCGGCTGCAAAGCCACCAATATGAGCCCAATATGCGATACCGCTGCTGGCCGCCGTGGAGGTAGCGCCATTCAGGAGCTGTAACGCGAACCAAAGGCCAAGAACGATCCAAGCGGAAATTGAAAAAATGCGGAAAAACACGACGAAAATCACCAAAATATCAATCTTGGCTTTTGGGAATAACAGCAAATACCCCCCCATCACCCCAGCGATCGCGCCAGAGGCCCCAACCACAGGAAGAGGCGAGGCCGGATCGGCCAAAACCTGCGCCAAATTCGCCAATGCGCCGCAGGCCAAGTAAAACCCCAAAAAAAGCAGATGGCCCAATTCATCCTCTAAATTATCGCCATAAATATACAGAAACAACATGTTCCCAGCTAAATGAAGCAGCCCACCATGCAAGAAAACTGAACTGATCAAGCTATGAAGATTAACCCCATAGCTAATATCCTCAGGGAACATCGCCCACCGTTCAAAAATGATTTGTGTTGTGCTTTCGCTATCGGCACTGCCCCAATAACTCAAAAATATTGCTGCATTTATAAGGATCAAACCATAGGTGATGATGGGTTTCCGTGCGGGTGGATTGTGATCTCGAAATGGCAAAAACATGCGCTAAAACTGTCTGATACGAGTCAAAAAGGCAATAAGTTAAAAAATTTTGACAGTCTGATATTGATTTGAAAAATGAAACGTATTTTTTCTTTTTAAACGGTTGTCAAACACAGTTAGAAACCCTATTTGGAGTTTCAAAGTAGTACGTGTTTCCTTTCAACGGCTTTATTTTAGCCGACAAGGTTTAGGCATTTAGGGCACAGCAGGTTTATGGTGAAAGATGTTCAAAAAGACCTGCAAATTTCATTCATTTTTGAGCCTTTAGCATAAAAAAAGCCTGCCCTGAAACAATCTTTACACTTTCTGCGGGTAGAACAGGTACAGCCTGGTTATCAGAGTTTTTAGCCGTAAACCTAAATTGCGAGGCTCTCCATGAATCCTTAGGTGTCGAGGATTTTGGCAATCGAATGCCTGACATCAAAATAATGCGCAGTTTCAACGAGAATGGGAATAACGCGATCGTAAAGGATTTTTGGGAACGAAAGTTTTCAATGCTGACTTCAAACATTCATATCGAGACCAATCATACACTAGGAAAATGCGGGTTAATTGAAAATATTTCTCGCTCCCAACTGGCAAAAAAAGTAGGATTATTATTTTAAAACGAGATATTGTTCGGCAATGCGCAAGTTATGTGGTGAGACATGATTTTGTGCATATAACCACGGCTTGGCAATGGTACCTTCACCCCAGCTACCAAAAAAAACTTATCAATCCAAAATTATTTTCACAATTTGAAGGGATTGAACTCGCTCTTTGGTATTGCTACGAAATGGCAGCTCGCCAAGCTTATTATAAGCTTTATTTCAGCTCAAAAGTTAAGTTCATTGACGCGCAACTAGAGCATATTACCACCCCGTCGGGTGCTCAGGAATTTTGGCAAGCCATTGGACAACCGGGGCAATGTTCTTTGCCACCGCGCAAAAATGAAAATAGGGTGCAAACGCCTCAAGGTCTGATCGAGCATTTAACCAAAATCACATCGAAAATTCACTTCAACCCAAATATTATCGCGCAACAAGCATTCGACGATGGGTTTAGTTTCGAACATAAGCAAACCACTTGAAGCCAAGGTTTTTTAACAGAGCTTCAGAATTAAACGCTTAATTATCCGATTGTGGATTGGACGTATTTTTGGGCTGTTTCGCAATGCAAAGGCTTTATCGCATCGCACTAAGCTCATTTTTTCAATTGAGCACGCGCTATTTGTCACCACTTAAGATAGATATCTGACACCTGTCGTTTTGCTGAAACTTCAAGCCGTCAAAGAAAGCGTAAACGCGCCGCACTTTGAGGGCCATCTTTCTTCTCTGTTTTCAAACCGTCCACAAAAAAACACTTTGGGACAGGCATCAAAAGTTGAATTTAAACAGAGTTTGTAAGGGATAATTCCAAAAATTGAATTTCCGACAGACAAGATATACTGCTTAAAGATTTTGAGCATTTCCGACATAGTTCTATTTTTATGCAAAAAGGCCCAAAAAAATTAGGCTTTATCAGCCTCCACAAGCTGCTGGGGCCTTGGCCGGACCGCGTGAAATCATATGTTCCGACCTTGATAGAGAGCGCTTTCGCTTGGCGGATCCTTATGAATGTCTTTTATATATGTGCTCCTGACGGTTTTACCCCTACGGCTTAAACAGCAATTCATGTGGTAGGCTCAGCTTTGCTGATTTGTCGTTTTCAACGGCCTTAAATTTCAAACATCATATTTGCAAAACTGGCTATGCCATGATTTTCTGTGCATATGAAAGGTCACTTATGTCAGATGCATCATCCGAATATTCAAGGCTCCCCAACCTTCGCGATCTAACAATTGAAACCAGACGAGCTTTGGTTTCTGACGCTGCCGGATTGTCGCAAGCCGCACGGGTTAATCTTGCCGGGGAAAATAGCCTTCAAGAACATATCGCTGATGGCATGATCGAAAATGTGATTGGAAAGTTCGAGCTTCCACTTGGTGTTGCAACAAATTTTAAAATTAATAATCGCGATTATTTGATCCCTATGGCGGTTGAAGAACCCTCGGTCGTTGCGGCTGCCTCGCATATGGCCAAATTAGCCCGCAATTGTGGGGGGTTTCATGCCAATGCCGAACGACCGGTTATGCGCGCGCAAATTCAAATCTTAGATCTTTCAGACCCAGCAGAAGCGCTCGAAAAAATCCAAAACCATGCCGACCAATTGATTGCCGACGCGAATGATTGCGATCCTGTCTTGGTTTCCTTGGGTGGGGGCTGTTTTGAAATAGAAGGTCATCTTTTCAGAGATACCCCTATGGGCAATATGCTGGTTTTACATCTCTTAGTGGATGTGCGTGATGCGATGGGAGCCAATACCGTAAATACAATGGCGGAAAAATTAGCGCCTAAAATCGAAGAGATTACGCAAGGCAGAGTTCGCCTACGCATTTTGTCAAACCTTGCTGATTTGCGTTTGGTGCGCGCGCATGTGTCTCTAGACGTAAGCCTATTTGACGGGGAACAAATCACCGGCCATGAGCTGTGCACTGGCCTTGTTGAAGCTGCGACATTGGCCCAAATAGATCCTTATCGCGCGGCAACGCATAATAAAGGCATTATGAACGGTATTGACCCTATTGTTCTGGCAACCGGAAATGATTGGCGCGCCATAGAGGCCGGAGCGCATGCCTATGCCGCAAAAAACGGGCGATACACGGCATTAAGCACATGGGCGATTACCTCAACGGGTTATTTAAAAGGCGAAATTGAACTTCCGATGGCCGTCGGTATTATTGGCGGTGCAACAAAGGCCCACCCCGCTGCGCAAGCTGCATTAGAATTGATCAATGTCGGATCCGCCGGGGAATTGGCAGAGGTCATCGCCTCTGTGGGTTTGGCGCAAAACTTAGCAGCTTTGCGCGCTCTCACCGATGAGGGCATTCAAAAAGGTCATATGCGTCTTCATGCGCGAACGGTTGCGATAACGGCAGGGGCAAGCCCTGAGCAAGTTAGCCACATTGCACAGAAAATGATTGAGCACGGGGCGATAAACGCCGAAACCGCCCGACATTTCCTAAAAGCCCAAAAGCCTTAATCGAAGTATCGCTGCGTTATAAAACATTCGGTTTTGATCGCTTTATTCATTCCTGCAAATAACCCATGCCTGAGCCTGCGGATCAGAACCCAACGCGGTTTGTTG
>JADHOV010000023.1 GCA_016778765.1 Paracoccaceae bacterium
AATAGCTTTCCAAAGCGCCTCTTCCTGACCTACCTTAGGTTGGAAGCGCATACAGTTGATCATTCCAGCCATATTTATCTCCACTAGTTTGCACCAAAATAACGCGGTGCATAAATATGTGGAGTCTATTTTTTATCAAGCAATTACCAAAAAATGGTGACTAATTGGTGACCCGTCAAAAAAAAGGCATAAAAAAACACCTCACAAAAACTGCTAAGGTGTTGATTTTACTGGCTCCGGCGGTAGGGATCGAACCTACGACCAATTGATTAACAGTCAACTGCTCTACCGCTGAGCTACGCCGGAACTAGCTTCGCTATAGCAATACAAGAATTCCGCGTCCAGCGGTTTTTATATTAATTTTCTTTTTGTTTTATGACGTCAAGGATCGAAATTGGCTTTCAAATCGGATTGGTTTATCACAGATGGCTTTTTGGCGTTCACAAAGGTCGATCAAATGAGCAAATACGTTGCGTTCGGCAGCTGGGAGCAAAGCGTCAGAGGTGTCACGATAAACGTTTTTTGTGATCTCTTTTATGCTGCGCCCTTCTACTGACAGGGCCGCAAGTATCGAGCGTTCTCGGTGCTCTCGATGCGCAAGTAACTCGCGAATACGCACGTTTGGTGTTTGAACAATATCGCCATGACCAGGGTAGAAAACGTTCCAGTCGCGCTGCAAAAGCGTTTCGCAAGAGCGTATAAAATCACCCATATCACCATCGGGTGGCGACACCATCGAGCTGGCCCAACCCATGATATGATCGCCAGTAAAAGCGGCCTCCTGCCAGCCAAAACAGAGATGATTTGAAAAATGCCCCGGGGTGTGAATTGCTTCCAGTTCCCAATCAGGGCCAGCCAGTTTGCTGCCGTCTTTCAAGGTGTGATCTGGGGTAAATTCGCAGTCGACGCCTTCTCCACCGCCGCTATAGCCCGATTTAATCAGCGCTTTCATGCGGTCACTTTGCCCTGTACCAGAGCGCCCATATGCAAAAATGGGCGCGCCGCAATCCGCCGAAAGCCGCCGCGCCAAAGGCGAGTGATCAAGATGCGAATGGGTAATGAGGATATGGGTAATTTTTTGCGTGCCCTTAAGCGCTGCTTTGATCGCCCTTAACTGCGTTAATTGATCGGGCCCGGGATCAATGATCGCCAGATCAGACCCGCCTAGCAGATAGGTGTTCGTGCCCCGAAACGTCATGGGTGACGGATTTGGGGCCAAAATTCTGCGAAGATTTGGTGCAATTTGCTGCGCTATGCCAACAGGCGGATCAAAGCTTTGGTGGGCAGAGTCCATTTTTGTTTCCCCGGTTCTAAACTTGTTCTAGATGTAGAGGTGATGTTTAGATCCTTCAAACGCTATTTGCCCTCGGGGCTGTATGGTCGCGTGGCCTTAATTTTGGTGCTGCCGGTGGTGTTGCTCTGGCTTGTGGTCTCCATCGTGTTTATTCAGCGACACTTTGAAGGGGTGACCGAGCAGATGAGCCGGACATTGATCAGCGAACTTAGCTTGTTAAGCGCGCGGCTGATCGCGGATCAGGGTCTGACCGAAGCGACGGAAAATTTGGCCAAAGCTTTGAATATCACAATTGAGACCGTTGCTGCCGATGCTCCGGATTTGGCAACTTTTCGGCATTTTTATGATCTAACCGGATTGGTTGTTGTAAAAGAGTTTGAGCTATTAGACAGTTTGGTGGCGGTTAATCTTGATACGCCTAAAATGGTGTATCTGCGGCTTGAATTGGCGGGAGCCTATTTTGATATTGAATTTTCACGTGACAGGGTGTCGCCGTCAAACCCGCACCAGTTGATCGTCAATATGGTTGTATTTGGTGTGTTTTTCACTTTGATTGCATTTATTTATCTGCGCAATCAATTGCGGCCAATCACCCGTTTGGCCGCTGCGGCTGAGGCCTTTGGCCGGGGGCGGACCCTACCATATCACCCCTCTGGGGCGATCGAAGTGCGCGCAGCGGGACGGGCGTTTTTAGATATGCGTGCACGCATTGAACGCCATATTGAACAACGCACAATGATATTATCGGGTGTTAGTCACGATTTGCGTACACCTTTGACACGTTTGAAGCTGGGCCTGTCTATGCTCGAGCATGACGATCGCAAATTGCTCGAACGCGATGTTGATGAAATGCGCCAGCTCTTGGATGAATTTCTTTCCTTTGCCCGCGAGCAGGGCGATGAAGGGGGTAAATCAGAGGCAACCAACCCGTTCGAGTTGGTTCAAATGATTGTACAAGATACAACGCGCGCCGGATATTCCGTTTCTTTGCGCTGCAAGCCAAGTGCTATCCTCGTTGAGATGCGTCCGCTTGCGATCAAACGCGCGCTTGAAAACTTGATTATGAACGCGGTGCGGTATGGCACGAAAGCGGTTGTTGATCTTCAATATGATGCGCGCAGCCTGATGATTTCCGTGGAGGATGACGGGCCAAGTATTCCCCCAGAGCTTTATGAAGAAGCCATGAAGCCATTTTCGCGTCTTGATCCCGCGCGCAACCAAAATAAAGGATCGGGGGTTGGTCTTGGGCTTCCAATTGCCGCTGATATTGCGCGTGCTCATGGTGGACGAGTTGAGCTGTCCGAAAGTGGCGCTTTTGGAGGCCTTTGCGCAAGCCTTATCATTTCGCGTTAGGTGAAATTTGGCGGTTTTTGGCTTACAGGCTTTGCAAGCGTAAATTTAAAGGATATAAATCTATACTTTTGTATTGATAAATATCTTTTTGTCCTTTAATGGCATGGGTAGGCGAAACATTTTCGGATTCGTTTTGGTTTGGGTGTCTTTGTTGGTTTTGTGTGCCCGGCGCGGTTGGAGATGTTGCGTATGCGTATTGGTGACGAGTTTTGTGGAGGGGCGGCCTATACTTCTTGGAGACGGCTTTATGATTAAAGACGCTTTTAGAGGAACGAACCCCTCCACGGTTTATTTCTAAGCGGATAAAAATTTAATGCTCAAGAATGACTGGCAGGTGCCTGCGGATGAGGCGCCGGTCTTTTTTGTTGTCAAATGCCTATGCTTTTTTTGGTCAAAGATTCGAGTATCTGGAACTTGTAATGGTCGATGTACTCTAACTCTTTTCATATAATTTTGACATGAAATCACCTTAACAACCACGAAATACCATGTTTGACATTTCTGTTTTGCCTATTTTTATTTTAGCCGTTTTAATCTTAGCAGTCACACCAGGGCAAGACTTAGCACTAATCATCCCAAGCCTGCTTAATCCGAAGGCTATCATCTTCATATTTGCGTTCTTACTGTAGTTTGCCGACAGCGGACGCGGAAACGTAAGCTCCCAGATATTGTTACTTGGAATTTTGATGAAACTTAGCGTCTTTATCGTTGAAGCGAGCGTTGCCTTCGCATCCGGCTATGCGCGAGAATGGTTTGTCGCAAACCCTACACGTCAGACAAAGCTGCAATACCTCACGGACATTGTGCTCTGCTTGCTTGGTGTATCGATCTTTTTCGCCCGTTAAAGTCTCGGACATCATATCCAAGATACGCTTTAGCCTAAGGCCTCATAGAAATTGAAAGTTTTTTACGGCAAACGCGCGTGGCAGAGCGTTTAAAAATAAAATATGTGCGGTCTTGGGCCCGTAAAAACAAGCTTGCAGCACCGCATCATTATAATCTTTCCTTTTGGAACATTTAACTTTAGCACAGAGGTCTAATCAAAGGAGACTCCTGTGCCTATTTTGCAGTTCTTCCGTCAAAATAGCGCCTGGTTAGGAGCAGGGGTTTTGCTGGCATTTATGTCAAGCTTTGGTCAAACCTTCTTCATTTCTATCTTTTCAGGCCATATTCGGGCCGAATTCGGCCTCTCGCACGCGGCTTGGGGTGGGTTTTACACTTTGGGCACCACGGCGTCGGCGATAGTGATGGTTTGGCTGGGCACTTTAAGCGATGTCCTCCGGACCCGAGTTTTGGGGCTTTTCGTTTTATCTGGTTTAATGGGGGCAACGCTTGTGATGGCCAATCTGTCGCATGTGTTTTACCTGCCTTTTGCAATTTTCGCGTTGCGTTTATTGGGGCAGGGCATGTGCTCGCATCTGGCCGTGGTGGCTATGTCGCGCTGGTTTGTGGCCAATCGGGGGCGCGCGCTGTCGATCGCGGGATTGGGATATTCGTTCGGAGAAGCTTTTCTGCCCGTATTGTTCGTGTTTTTAATGGGCTTTGTGTCGTGGCGTTCTTTATGGTGCGTTGCTGCTGGGGTGCTTTTATTGTCTTTACCAGTTTTATTTCGCTTGCTGCGTCAAGAGCGAACCCCGCAATCCATGGCAGAAGATAACAGCTCTTTGGGAATGGATGCGCAGCATTGGACGCGCGGCGCGGTTATCCGCCACCCACTTTTTTGGTGCATGATGCCGGCATTACTGGGCCCCAGCGCGTTTAATACGGCGTTTTTCTTTCAACAGGTGCATTTCGCGGCCATAAAAGGCTGGGATCATTTAACGTTGGTGAGTTTTTTCCCGCTATATACGGGGGGTGCGGTTTTGGCGATGTTGGCATCGGGCTGGGCGCTAGATCGTTTTGGCACCCCAAGGCTGATCTGGTTTTACCAATTGCCGATGTCGGTTGCCTTCTTGTGCTTTGCATTCGGACAATCGCAGATGATGTTCGTAACGGGTTTGCTGTTTCTGGCCATCACAGCCGGCGCAAATACAACGCTTCCAAATGCGTTTTGGGCTGAGTTCTATGGCACCCGGTATCTGGGCGCGATTAAATCATTGGCGGCCGCGATTATGGTATTGGGTTCTGCGCTTGGGCCGGGCATCACCGGGGTGATGATTGACTGGGATATAGGGTTGGAAAGTCAATATATCGCGGTTGCTATATTCTTTGTATTGAGCACGGTCGTGATGTCATTTGGGGTCTGGCGCGCAGCGCCGCATTTGCCTAAATCGATTGTTGCAGATAGCCCAAGCAGCCTTTAAGCGCGGCAAAATCATCCTCAACCAAAAAGATCGGAAATTCCGACATGTAATCGGAGAAGACGCCTTTGTCATGAAAGGTCGCTCCGAAATTTTCCGGCGTTACATAGGGCGCGATTGCGCGGGAAACCCCGCCAATCATATAAATGCCACCGAGCGGCAGATGTGCCAGGGCCAAATCGCCAAAATAAGAGCCCATGACCGATGCAAAGCAAGTTACAACTTGGCGTGCCTCGCGCTGTCCATCCTGCGCGGCTTGCATAACTTCGCTGGCGCTGCGAGGGTGCTCGGGATCAAAAAATCTGTTTAAGGTTTCCAGCCCGTTCCCAGCCAGCACGTTTTCAACAGATGCAAACCCCCGTTCAGATGTAAGCCAATCAGACAGCTCGCGCTGTATCGGGGTTGCAACGGGCAACCGAACATGCCCCGCTTCCGCAGGCGGCACCAGCACACCTTTAGAAGCAGGATAGGCAGCCGCAATATTAAAGCCGGTTCCAATTCCACAGACCAGTTTAGTGGCCCCCACTTTGGCTTTTGCAGGGCCATAAAGATGCTTGAGGCTTTCCAACGGCAGAACGTTAAGCGCGTATCCTTGGGCTTGTAGATCGTTAAGCAAACCAACATTATCGGCTTGGGTAAGCGCGCGCAATCGATCCGGGCAAATAACCCAGTCTAGATTAGTCACTTTTATCACGCCGTCGCGAAGCGGCCCCGCAGCGGCAACACAAATAGCTGTAACCTTGCTTAGGTTTTGCGCCTGCATATAGGTTTTGATAATATCTTCTAAGCAGCCATAGCCTGCATTCGAAAATTTTTGAATTGTTTCAGAGTTCAACGTGGTATCATCACTCAGAGCGACGCGGGTATTGCTGCCCCCCAAATCAATCAAAATATAGGTGTTATCAGCCATTATTTATCCCCGAGCTGCCGCCTGCTTCTGCTTCATCTGCTGTTTAGAGGCCTAAAGGCGATTGCTCAAGCCGATAGATCGAGCAAATGTTACAGAATGAAAGATCAGACGGAAAGGCCAGGTAAAACCAAATGTTCTATATTTGTTCTCAAAATTTGATTGGAGACTCAGTTTAATCAGCCTATGTTTGAATTGTAGAGTAAGGAACATCATGGCAGATCAAAAATTCATCTCTGTGCGCGGTGCCCGCGAACATAACCTAAAGTCAATCGATGTGGATATTCCACGCGATCAATTTGTGGTGATAACTGGTCTTTCCGGATCCGGAAAGTCATCGCTGGCCTTTGATACCGTTTATGCTGAAGGGCAACGTCGCTATGTTGAATCGCTTAGCGCCTATGCCCGTCAGTTTCTGGATATGATGGAAAAACCGGATGTCGATCAGATCTCTGGCCTCAGCCCTGCCATTTCGATCGAACAGAAAACCACCAGCAAAAACCCGCGCTCCACAGTTGGCACAGTCACCGAAATTTATGATTACTTGCGGTTGCTTTTTGCCCGGGCTGGCACGCCCTATAGCCCTGCCACTGGCTTGCCGATTGAGGCCCAGCAGGTGCAAGACATGGTCGACCGCGTCGCGGGGATGCAAGAAGGCACCCGGGCCTATTTATTGGCCCCGATCGTGCGCGATCGAAAAGGCGAGTATCGCAAAGAATTTCTTGAATTGCGAAAGCAAGGATTTCAGCGCGTGAAAGTGGATGGCGCGTTCTATGAATTGGATGATCCGCCCACCCTGGATAAGAAATTTCGCCATGATATCGACGTTGTGGTTGATCGGATTGTGGTGCGTGCGGGCATAGAAACCCGCCTTGCAGATAGTTTTCGAACCGCGCTTGATCTCGCCGATGGCATTGCAATTTTGGAAACCGCTCCGGATGAGGGTGATCCTGAGCGGGTTACCTTCAGCGAAAATTTCGCTTGTCCGGTGAGCGGCTTCACAATTTCGGAAATTGAACCGCGTCTGTTTTCCTTCAACGCGCCCTTCGGGGCTTGCCCGGATTGTGATGGGTTGGGCCAAGAGCGGTTTTTTGATGAGCGATTGGTGGTGCCGGATGAAACGCTGAAAGTGCGGGATGGTGCCATCGCACCATGGCGGAAGGGAAAGAGCCCTTACTTCACACAAACGATCGAGGCAATTTCTAAACATTATGGCGTGTCCATGAATGTCAGTTGGAAGGATCTGCCCGCCGCCGTTAAAAAGGTGTTTTTGCACGGATCAGGGGATCAGGAGATTAAGTTTCGTTATGATGACGGAGGCCGCGTTTATCAGGTAACCCGCGGTTTTGAGGGTGTCATTCCGAATATGCAGCGGCGATATCGCGAGACCGATAGCTCGTGGGTGCGCGAAGAGTTTGAAAATTATCAGAACAACCAACCCTGCGGAAGCTGCAATGGCTTCCGCCTGCGCCCCGAGGCGCTGGCGGTTAAGATTGCCAAATTGCACGTGGGTGAACTTGTGCAGATGTCGATCAGAGATGCGCTGAGCTGGTGCGAAAGTGTGCCCGAACATCTGAGCGATCAAAAAAATCAAATCGCCGCGGCGATTTTGAAAGAAATTCGCGAGCGGCTCGGGTTTTTGAACAATGTGGGCTTGGAATATTTAACCCTCAGCCGCAATGCGGGCACCTTATCGGGGGGTGAAAGCCAACGGATCCGGCTGGCCAGTCAGATTGGCAGCGGCCTTACGGGAGTTTTATACGTACTCGATGAGCCCTCAATTGGCCTGCATCAGCGCGACAATGACCGCTTGCTTACCACGTTGAAAAACTTGCGCGATCAGGGCAATACGGTGATCGTGGTCGAACATGATGAAGAAGCAATCCGCGAGGCGGATTACGTGTTCGATATCGGACCAGGCGCGGGTGTTCATGGGGGGCATGTTGTGTCCCGCGGCACGCCAGCAGAGGTCGCGGCCGATCCAAACTCTCTTACAGGGCAATATCTTCAAGGAATAAAAGAGATCGCGGTTCCTGCGGTAAGGCGCAGTGGGAACGGCAAAATGCTCACCGTGGTTAAGGCCACCGGAAATAACCTGAAATCCGTTACGGCGGATTTTCCGCTTGGCAAACTGATCTGCGTTACAGGGGTGTCCGGCGGTGGTAAATCCACGCTTACAATCGAAACCTTGTTCAAAACGGCCTCGATGCGTTTGAACGGGGCCAAACAAACACCAGCCCCCTGTGAAACGATCAAAGGTCTCGAATTTCTCGATAAGGTGATCGATATCGACCAGCGTCCGATCGGCAGGACGCCGCGCTCAAACCCCGCAACGTATACGGGTGCCTTCACGCCCATCCGCGATTGGTTCGCAGGATTGCCCGAGGCAAAAACCCGCGGGTATAAGCCCGGCCGGTTCAGTTTCAACGTGAAAGGTGGGCGCTGTGAAGCCTGCCAGGGCGATGGAGTTATCAAAATTGAAATGCATTTCTTACCCGATGTCTACGTGACCTGCGAAACCTGCAATGGCGCGCGCTACAATCGCGAAACGCTAGAGGTTAAATTCAAAGGCAAAAGTATTGCGGATGTGCTGGATATGACGGTCGAAGATGCGCAGGCGTTTTTTCAAGCGGTGCCATCGATCCGTGAAAAAATGGATGCATTGGTGCGGGTGGGTTTGGGCTATATCAAGGTGGGCCAGCAAGCCACAACGCTCTCGGGCGGTGAAGCGCAGCGCGTCAAATTGTCAAAAGAGCTGGCAAAGCGCTCAACGGGCCGTACCCTTTACATTCTGGATGAACCGACAACGGGCTTGCATTTTGAAGATGTACGAAAATTACTAGAAGTACTGCATGAACTGGTGGATCAAGGCAATTCTGTGGTGGTGATTGAGCATAATCTGGATGTTGTCAAAACGGCAGATTGGATCATTGATATAGGTCCTGAAGGCGGTAATGGGGGCGGGCGCATCGTGGCCGCCGGAACTCCGGAAACCATCATCAAGAAGACAAGCAGTTACACGGGCCATTATTTGAAGATGTTGCTCAAAGATCGGAAATTAGCGGCTGAATAAGCCGCCTTTGCCTGGGGGATACAAAAGCTCTCGCTGCGCTCGGGGTGGCTTTGAGGTGTGTTTCGTGGCGGTGTTCTTGATCGCCGGTTGATGTTTGTAGCGCAGGTTTTGTTGGTCGCAGTCTGGGCTTCAAAGCGGTATGCGCGACCTTTAAAAAGCGGTCTGCAAGGCCCCCTGGTGGAGGGCCTCAACCCGTTTTACTATTTTTCAGGAATTAAGCCTTTGGGCGAAAACCGCAGCACCAGCAATAAGATTAGACCCATGGTAAACAGCCGCATATGCGCCACGCTGCTGATCAAATGCTGTTTTAAGGGGCTTCCATCTTCCATGCCAGAGGTGATTGCTTGCATTAAAAAACCACCGATTGGTTCCACCTGCACCCAAAAAAACCAGATCACAAAACCGCCCAGCACTGCGCCAAAATTATTTCCAGAGCCGCCGACAATCACCATAACCCAGATCAAGAATGTATAGCGCAAGGGTTGATAGCCCGCTGGGGTCAGCTGACCGTCCAGTGTGGTCATCATAGCACCCGCAATGCCGCAGATTGCCGAGCCCAATACAAAGATCTGCAGATGCCGTTTGGTAACGTCTTTTCCCATAGCTTCCGCAGAGGTTTCATTGTCGCGAATGGCGCGCATCATGCGCCCCCATGGGCTGCGCAACGCGTTTTGGGCCATCCAAAGCAAAAGCAACAGAACGACAGTGAACAAGCCAGCGTAGCAAAGCTTTACATAAATAGACGAGGCGGTCACTGCATTCATGCCAAGTTCGCTTGCAGTTGCCACAAAGTCTGGATTGTTTTGAAGATCCACCTCGAAGGGAACCGGCCGAGGAAGGCCGATTACATTTTTGACGCCTCGGGCCAACCAATCCTCATTTTTCATGATCGCTAAAATGATTTCCGCAATGCCTAACGTCGCGATAGCCAGATAATCAGAGCGCAAGCCCAAGGCGGTTTTTCCGATAATCCAGGCCACACCCGCAGCCAGCAGCCCGCCAGCGGGCCAAGCCAGAAGGATCGGCAATCCCAATCCGCCGAGATATCCCGTTGAGGCTGGATTGACTGCTTCGATCGCTGATACTCCGCCATCGAAAACAAATCTAAATGCGAAAAACCCCACAATCAGCCCTGCAATGATCCCTAATATTTTGGCTTTGCCCGATGGCAGGCGGGCAATGGCCAAACTGGTTAGCCAAAGGCTGGCAACACCAATCACCAGTCCCAGCAGGGTGCGCAGCCCTCCTGCGCTCCACGCCTCTGTAACGGGTGGCATTGAAATCAGCACAGTGGCCAGACCGCCCAGAGCCACAAACCCCATCACGCCCACGTTAAAAAGGCCCGCAAAGCCCCACTGCAAATTTACCCCTAAGGACATGATGGCGCTGATTAGCCCCATATTGAGGATCAATAAAGCGCTATTCCAGCTTTGCAAAAAACCGGTCAAAAGGATGAGCAATGCCATCGCTGCAAACAGAAAAATGTTTCTATACTGCGCCATCAATAGGCCTTTCCTTTAAACAAACCGGTCGGACGAAATAGCAGCACAATGATCAAAATAGAAAAGCTGACTGCAAATTTATAATCAGTGCTTAGCAATTGCACCAAGCTCGAGGGGGCCCAATCGCTTGGCACGAGATAGGTCACCACTTTTTTCCACGCATAGGTTATGGTAACCTCCGAAAAGGCGATCACAAACCCGCCGGCAATCGCGCCAACCGGATTGCCCAGCCCGCCGACGATGGCCGAGGAAAAAATCGGCAAGAGCAATAGCAAATAGGTAAAGGGCTTGAACACTTTATCCAGCCCATAAAGCGTGCCCGCAATCGTCGCCAGCGCCGCGACGATCATCCAGGTCACCATCACCACGCGCTCTGGATTGATCCCAGAGAGCAAAGCCAGATCTTCATTATCCGCATAGGCGCGCATCGACTTGCCGGTTCGTGTGCGCTCAAGGAACCAAAACAGCAAGGCAACAACAATCACGGCGGCAATCACGGTCAAGCCTTGCGTCGTTTTAATTGCCAACCCCTCTTTCAACCCGGTCATGGCCTTAAACTCGCGCGCGGACATGATGAAGCGCTGACCATCGCTAAAAGTGCGATCATCGGGGCCGATGATGAAGCGCACGACGCCATTCATAATAAACATCACCCCCATCGAAACGATTAAAAAGATCACGGGTTTGGCTTTTTGAACGCGATAAAAGCGATAGACGGTACGATCGGTGAACAAGATCAAGGCAATACAGCCAAGAATACTGAAGGGCAGCGCCAAAAGGGCGGTTGGCAAAACCCCAAAAGAAATTCCCATCGATTGAAGCCACCACGTGCCCAGAATACTCAGCGTTGCTCCAAAGGCCATCGTATCGCCATGCGCAAAATTAGAAAAGCGCAACACCCCATAGATGAGCGTGATACCCAAAGCCCCCAGCGCCAATTGGCTGCCATAGGCAAGGCCGGGTATAATTACATAATTGGCCAGCGCAACCAGCGCATTAAGCAGATCCATCACGGGCATTCCCCTATATCAATTCTGCGCGCGCGCAGACGCCTCTGAGGTGAAAGACCGCCACCGCGTAATCGAGTGCATTCAAAAACTTTACGCAAAGCTCTACCCCCCTAAGAACGATTTGCGGACTTCTGGATTGTTCAACAATTCTGCGCCGCTGCCGGTAAAGGCGTTGCGCCCTTGCACCAAGACATAGCCTTTATCGGCAATGCTCAGCGCCTGCCGCGCATTTTGTTCAACCATAAGGATCGGTATGCCGGTGCGGGCCACCTCGATGATCCTGTCAAAGAGTTCATCCATAACGATCGGGCTGACACCGGCGGTTGGTTCGTCCAGCATGAGTAATTTAGGCTTGGTCATCAACGCGCGCCCAACCGCCACTTGCTGGCGTTGTCCGCCAGATAACTCGCCGGCGGCTTGCCGACGTTTATCGCGCAGAATAGGAAATAAATCATAGACCTGCTCAAGCGTCTCGCGAAAATCATCCCGTCGAATAAACGCACCCATTTCTAGGTTCTCTTGTACTGTCATGCTGGTGAATATGTTGTTTGTTTGGGGCACGAAGCCCATGCCTTTGGCAACACGATCTTGCGGTGAGAGATGTGAGATATCATCACTGTCAAGGCGCACTTGGCCTTCGCGCAGGCGAAGCATGCCGAAAACAGCTTTCATCGCGGTTGATTTTCCCGCACCATTTGGGCCCACAATCACCGCGATTTCTCCGCGCTCGACCGCAATGGTACAGCTGTGCAGAATATCTGGCCCCTGCCCATAGCCGCCGGTCATCGTTTCTCCGATTAAAAATGGCTCATTCATGTCCAATTAACTCGCTTGCATCCAAGTAACGTGCAGATTTAGGCTGCTCATATTCATTTTCTGACGTCCTTATTCATGCGGTGGTTTTGTTTTTCAGGCCGGTGCCCAAATAGGCTTCGATAACCTGTTCATTGGCCTTTATTTCGGCCAGTGTTCCTTCTGCCAGTACGCGCCCTTCGGCCATACAGATCACTGGGTCACAAAGCCGCTCGATAAAATTCATGTCATGTTCGATGACAACGAATGTATAATTGCGCTCTTTATTCAGCCGCAAGATTGCATCGGCTATTGTGTTTAAAAGCGTGCGGTTCACCCCGGCGCCGACTTCATCCAGAAACACAATTTTTGCATCGACCATCATTGTACGGCCCAGCTCTAACAGCTTTTTTTGACCGCCAGAGACTTGCCCAGCTTTATGATCTCGCAGATGATCAATGGTTAAAAATTCAAGGACTTCATCGGCTTTTGCCGCCAGCGCCCGTTCTTCATTGGCGATGCGTTTGCGGCCAAACCAAGTGTTCCAAAGGGTTTCCCCTGATTGATTTGCCGGAACCATCATCAAGTTTTCACGGCAACTCATAGATGAAAATTCATGGGCGATCTGAAACGTGCGCAGCAGGCCTTTGCTGAACAGCTGATGCGGCGCCAATCCGGTGATATCTTCGCCATTCATCAAAACGCCGCCCGATGTCGGCGCAAGCACCCCGGCGATGACGTTAAATAAAGTGGTTTTCCCAGCGCCATTTGGGCCAATCAACCCTGTTATAGACCCTGAGGCAATTTCAAGCGAGGCTCCGTCAACCGCGTGAAACCCACCAAAATGTTTGTGAAGATTTTGAACTTTAATCAAAACAACTGCCCTTATTCATTCACTGCGCAGGGTTGAAATGCAAAACAGCCCGGTCTCCCGGGCTGTTTTTTCTTCTCACTTAAAGAGATTAACGGAACGCGACCGTTGCCACTGCACCGTCTTTGATCTCGATCTCGCGATAGTTGCCGGCTGATTCGCCCGGTCCGATCAATTCAACGGCCGTTGCTCCCACATAATCGATTTCCTTTCCGGCTTTGATCATATCAAGCGCCTTGCCCAATTCGCCCGGCATGATTTGTTCGCCTGGCGCATTGGCAACCGCCATTATGTGCTCTTTCACTGCGGCTGAGTCGGTTGAGCCAGCGGCTTGCATGGCGAGCATGATCAACGCGGCAGCATCATAGCTTTCGGGCGCAAATGCATCAGAACCGCCAAACGCTTCCGCAGGATTGTTCAAAGAGGCGCCAAGCGCCATCGCAACGAACATGTCAGCGCCTTTGCTGTCGGTGCCTGGATATTGACCGAATGAACCAGTTAAATCTGGGCCAATTGTGTCAACAATATCTTGACCTACCATACCGTCTGGCAGCACGAATGTGTCAAACGCGCCTGTGTCAAGCGATCCTTGGATGATTTGCGTGCCAGCACCGTTTGCATAGCCCGCAACAACCAGAATTTCGCCACCGGCTGAGGCCAGTGCGCCGACTTCGGCAGAATAATCGGCTTTGTCTTCATCATGCGCAGCAGATACTGTTACGGTGCCACCAGCGGCTTCGAACGCGGCTTGGAAGCTGTCAGCCAGACCCTTGCCATAATCGTTATTGGTGTATGTCAGAGCAACGGATTTGAAGCCGCGATCCATGATATTTTGTGTCATCACAACGCCTTGACGCGCATCTGATGGGGCTGTGCGGAAAAACAAACCATCATCTTCAGCCGTTGAAAGCGCAGGTGATGTCGCTGATGGTGATACCATCACGATACCATTCGGGCGTGCTACATTCTGCAGGATCGCGCCTGTGACGCCTGAACAATCCGCACCCATGATCGCATCTACTTTATCCGATGTGATTAAACGCTCCGCCGCCGCTGTTGCCGCGGCTGCGTCAATGCAGGTCGAATCGCCGCGCACCGGCATCACGGTTGCGCCATCGAGCAATTTGCCTGACGCAGTGACTTCTTTCATCGCCAGCTCAGCGCCTAAGCCCATTGAGGGGGTGATTGTTTCGAGCGGACCGGTAAAGCCCAAAATCACGCCGATTTTAATCTCGCCACTATGGCTGCCTGCGATTGCGGTGCCTGCTGTTAAAGCTGCCGCAGCCGTGGCCATTAAAAAATTTTTCATGTTACTTCTCCCATGTAAGGATCACAAATCCAGACCGAACTTTATGACGCTGTGTCGCAAAAGAAAAGTAGGAATGCTTAAATTCTCAGCATAAGTGAAGGCTAAATTGTTTTTCTGCGATGCAAAGAGATCGCGAATTACGATTAAATCAACTTGAGGTTGCTGACAGGCTGCCCCGCTCGCGGTAGGGTGTGGTTTGATAATGCGCTCGGTAGCATTTTGAAAAGTGAGAGGGTGAGGCAAAGCCACAGGCCAGCGCAACATTGATCACGCTCATATCCGTCTGCATCAGAAGATTGCGGGCTTTTTGCAGGCGAAGCTCCATATAATACCGCTTCGGACTTCGGTTTAAATAGCGCCTGAAAAGCCGCTCTAGCTGCCGGGTCGACATGCCAACATATTTTGCCAGCAGCGAGGGGCTGATCGGTTCTTCGATATTTGTTTCCATCATTTGAATGACTTGGCTTAGTTTTGGGTGGCGGACGCCAATCCGCGTTGGTACTGATAATCTTTGGGTGTCTTGGTCGGTTCTGATTGAGCTGTAAATCAGTTGATCCGCCACAGCATTGGCCAAATCCTCACCAAAATCCTCGGCGATTAATTTCAGCATTAAATCGATCGATGAGGTGCCACCTGCGGTGGTCATAAACTTACCGTCTTTCATAAAGACGGATTTTGTTAATTCGACCTCATCGAAATCTTCGGCAAAACTATCATGATTTTCCCAATGTATGGTGGCGCGTCGTCCGTTTAACAGGCCGGCTTTTGCCATCGTGTAAGCTGCGGTGCAAAGCCCGCCCACAGAAAGGCCTTTGCGCGTTTCGCGGCGCACCCAATTCAAAAGCTTTTTAGAGGTTTGCCGCTGAATATTCATGCCCCCGCACAGGATGACGGTATCATCTCTTTTCAGCTCAACAAGCCCGTCATCGACGCGGAAGGATGTTCCTGCAGAACAAAAAACAATATCTGCGCTCTCTCCAAGCACTGTCCAGCTGTAAAGAGATTTGCCGGACATCCGATTTGCGATCCGCAACGCATCCAACGCGGCCGCAAATGAAAGCAGTGAGAACTCTTCGATCAAGACAAATGCAAATCGGCGCGGGGCACCTTGCTGGTTGGAGACTGAAATTAAATTGGATTGGCTGACCATTCCACTATCTCTTTCATTAACGAGCCGCGGGTCTGCGCGTACGATTTTTTCAGACATCACTTGGTCAAAACTAATCCACCGCGTCAAGATGTAGAATAACATTATGCTATGGTTCTTTTGCGACAGGTTTAGTATAGGAATGCGAAACAATCCTGTGGTTCGGAGATCAAGATATGGCAGAGTGGCAAAAATCTGATTGGCGCAAACTTCCACGCGTGCAAATGCCCGATTATGTCGATGCGGCAGCTTTGGAGAAAGTAGAAGCACAGCTGTCAAATTATCCGCCTTTGGTTTTTGCGGGCGAAGCCCGTGATTTAAAAGCTCAGCTTGCCTCGGCGTCGCGGGGGGAAGCCTTTTTATTGCAAGGCGGAGATTGTGCAGAAAGTTTTGAGCAATTCACTGCGGATGGAATTCGTGACACGTTTAAAGTGATGCTTCAAATGGCGATGATTCTGACCTATGGCGCGAAAGTGCCTGTGGTGAAATTGGGCCGCATGGCCGGCCAGTTCGCCAAGCCCAGATCCGCCCCAACCGAGACCAAAGATGGCGTGGAACTGCCCAGTTACAGAGGCGATATTATCAATGAGCTGGCCTTTACGCCTGAGGCACGCATTCCGGACCCTCTCAAAATGACGCAAGCTTACACGCAATCTGCGGCGACGCTGAACCTGTTGCGGGCGTTTTCCAAAGGTGGCTATGCGGATGTGCATCAAGTGCATAGTTGGACGCTGGGCTTTACTGAAAGCGAGCGCGCTGCAGAGTACCGCAACATGGCGAACCGTATCAGCGATGCACTTGACTTCATGAGCGCGGCAGGTATCGCCTCTCACAGCTCTCAAGAACTGCGGACAGTTGATTTTTATGTGAGCCATGAAGCACTTTTGCTGGAGTATGAGGAAGCCTTAACCCGCTTAGATTCAACATCTGGAAAATGGCTGGCCGGATCGGGCCATCTGATTTGGATCGGCGATCGCACCCGCCAGCCAGATGGGGCGCATGTAGAATTTTGCCGCGGCGTTCAAAATCCGATCGGGCTAAAATGTGGACCAACCACCACCGCTGATGATCTTAAGGTCTTGATGGCGCGTCTCAATCCTGACAATGAGGCTGGACGCCTGACGCTGATTTCACGATTTGGCGCCGGTGCTGTGGGTGATCATTTGCCGCGGTTAATCAAGGCTGTGCAGGAAGAAGGCGCCAATGTGCTTTGGACTTGCGATGCGATGCATGGAAATACCATCAAATCCTCGACCGGTTATAAAACGCGCCCCTTCGACAGTGTTTTGCGGGAGGTACGAGAATTCTTTGCGGTACACACGGCAGAGGGTACAGTTCCAGGCGGCGTTCATTTTGAAATGACAGGCCAAGATGTAACCGAGTGTACTGGCGGCGTATACGCTGTAAGCGATGAAGATCTATCGGCGCGCTATCACACCGCCTGCGATCCGCGTCTAAACGCCAGCCAGTCTTTGGAGCTTGCGTTTTTGGTGGCCGAGGAATTGGTTTCTCACCGGCAGGGACGCGCGAAAACAGCCGTTGCGTAACAATGGGATAGCCCCTGCCGGCAAGCATGCTATTGTCGACATTGTCTTATGTGCTTACGCGAAACTGCGATTGGCGGGTAATGAGGGTGAGCAGCCTGAACCTTTTTAAACGGTGGGGGAGGCGCTGTTTTTCAGCTTAAGGCTGAAAACGCTGGGTGCCGGCGGATATTTGCTGGCAGCCGATGCTTGGTGGTGGGTTGATCTGTCTCTGGGGATAGCTTAGCACAATCTCAGTGGTACAGGAGGTCATTTTGATCTGTTCAATGACTGGTTTTGCATCCGACACTGGATGCTTAAATGGGGTGGTTTGGCGAGCCGAAATTCGAAGCGTAAATGGCCGTGGACTAGACATTAAATGCCGCATCCCCGAATGGATTGAGCGGTTTGAAGAGATTTTGCGCACTGAATTGCAAACCTGTGCGACGCGGGGGCATATTTCTGTTTCGCTGAAACTAGAAGCCCATGTGTCACCCGAAGATCAAGCAGAGCTTGGCGAAGAAAGCCTAGCGGCGATTTTAGATGCGTTAGAACGTATCGAACAAAAAGCGATGGATATCGGTCTTAGCTTGGCGCCTTCTCGGGCGGCTGACATTTTGCCATTGCGCGGGGTGCTGGTATCTTCGGAGGCAGGGCAACAGCCATTAAGCGAACAAGGCGCCGATCTGCTTGAGGCGTTGCGGCCCATGCTGCGCGCCTTTGCGGCAAGTCGTGCAGCAGAAGGTACAGCCTTAAAAACAATTATTTCAAAGCAATTAGCGGATTTTGAACGCCTTTTGGCGCAGGCTAAAACTCTGCTTCCACAGCGTGAAGAGGCTGCCGCCAAATCACTGCAAAAGAATCTTGATAAAATTTTTCGCGCCGAGAATGAAATTGACCCTCTGCGTGTTGCCCAAGAAGTGGCGCTGATTGCGATAAAGAGTGATATTACTGAGGAATTAGATCGTCTTGACGCACATGTTGCCTCGGCGCGTAAATTGATCGAGCAAAAAGGTGCAAATGGCCGAAAATTAGATTTTTTGATGCAAGAGTTTAACCGAGAAACCAATACGCTGTGCGCAAAGGCCAATTATAAAGAATTGACAGATCTTGGGCTCGAGTTGAAAGTTTTAACAGATCAGATGCGCGAACAAATTCAGAATGTGGAATAAAGTATGACCCAAGAAAACCGGCGCGGTTTGCTGATTATTTTATCCTCGCCCTCAGGTGCAGGAAAATCGACCCTAGCGCGCAGGTTACGCCAGTGGGATCCTGAAATCCAATTTTCTATTTCGGCCACCACGCGGGCGCCGCGCGCCGGAGAAGTTGATGGGCAGGATTACATGTTTATCGATCAAAAAACCTTTGAAAATTTGGTTGAAAACGATGAAATGCTCGAGCATGCTGAGGTGTTTGGAAATTTTTACGGAAGCCCGCATGGCCCCGTGAAAGAAGCCATTATAGAGGGAAAAGATGTGCTGTTCGATGTTGATTGGCAAGGCGGTCAACAGGTGCGAAATTCCAGTTTGGGCAAACATGTGTTATCTATTTTCATCTTGCCGCCCAGCATAGAAGAGCTTGAACGCCGTCTGAGAGCGCGGGCGCAAGACAGCGAAGAGGTGATTGCCGGGCGTATGGCAAAATCACGCAACGAAATCAGCCATTGGCCTGAATATGATTACGTTCTGGTCAATGATGATCTTGATGAAACAGAACAAGACTTGAAAAACATCATCACATCTGAGCGTATGCGCCTTTCCCAACAACCTGGCTTGGTTGACCGAGTGCGCCGCTTGGACAGTGAGTTTGAGGATCGATTATGACGCTTTATCGTTTGAATGCCAAAACACCGAAAGTTGATCCTTCTGCTTGGGTCGCGCCAGATGCCAATGTCATTGGGAACGTGATCCTCGAGCGCAAAACATCGGTTTGGTTCGGTACAACTTTGCGAGGTGACAACGAATTGATCAAGATTGGGGCTGGCAGCAATATTCAAGAAAATGTTGTCATCCATACTGATATTGGGTACCCGCTGCAGGTTGGAGAAAATTGCACAATTGGCCATAAGGTAATCCTTCATGGATGTGAAATTGCCGATACCTCACTGATTGGAATGGGCGCAATTGTCTTAAATGGGGCAAAAATTGGAAAAAACTGTTTGATCGGGGCGGGGGCGTTGATCACAGAAAATAAAGTCATTCCAGATGGATCACTGGTTGTGGGCAGTCCTGGACGGGTCGTGCGTGCGCTCAGCGCGAAAGAGATCCAAGGTCTAGCGGCAAGCGCGCTGCATTACCAAGAGAATGCAGCGCAGTTTCGCGATCAGTTGGAGGAGCAGGTTATTTTATGAAAAACCATCCTCGTAATTTGATGCGGCCTATTGGCCTGCCGGGCAGTGCCAGCCGACCTGTGGTTACCCCTTTATCCCCATCGGTTGTGTACGCGTCTGAGGGGCCCGATATGCTGGATGCTCAATATGAGGGAAGGCTGCAGGGGTATACCTATGCGCGCGAGGGGCATCCGAACGCAGAGGCGCTGGCTCGCCTCATCGATGATCTAGAGGGCGCGCATCATGGAATTGTGCTGGGGTCTGGAATGGCTGCGGTCAGCGCGGCCCTTTTGGGGGTGCTCGAGGCGGGTGATCATATCATCGGGTCAGACCAGCTTTATGGCCGTTCGCTGCGCCTTTTGAAAGAGGATTTGCCCAGATTGGGGATTGACACCAGCTTGGTTGATACCACGCAAGCGGATTGCGTGGCAGCGGCGCGGCGCCCCAATACGAAAATGATCTTGATTGAGGCGGTGTCAAACCCGACATTGCGCGTTGCTGATCTGACTGGCATTGCCGCCTGGGCGGCAGAAAAGCAGGTGATACTGGCAGTCGATAATACCTTCACCACGCCAAAAGCCATCCGGCCTTTTGACTTTGGTGCGGATATTGTGATCCATTCGGTAACAAAATTATTGGCGGGGCATTCCGATGTCACTCTGGGCTATGTGGCCGCAAAAGATCTGGGTTTACGAGACAAAATTTATACATTCTCGGTAACCACCGGGATGACGGCCAGCCCATTTGATTGCTGGCTTGCCGAAAGGGGATTGCTGACCTTTCCTTTGCGCTTTGACAAAACGCAAGCCACAGCAAGCGCTTTGGCCAAGATGCTTGCGCAACATAAAGCCGTGGCGCGGGTGCTGTATCCGGGCCAAGCCAGCCACCCTGATTTCAGCCGGGCACAGACCATTTTGGGGCAAAACGGGTGCAATATGGTGAGTTTTGAGTTGGCCAATCAGACACGAGAAGCTGCCGAGCGTTTTACAAAAGCTGCCGATCAGATAGCCTTTGCGCCCACATTGGGGGATGTGGGCACCACGCTCAGCCATCCTGTCAGTTCATCGCATCGGGTGTTGACGGGGCCTGAACAGCAAGAGCTGGGCATTTCGGAGGGTTTTTTTCGCGTTTCGGTTGGTTTGGAAGATGAGATTGCCCTGCTGAATGTCTTCGAACATGCGCTTGCGTCTGTGTAATTATGCCCTGCACGGGCATTCAAAAAGCCGCGAGCGATGGATTGCTTTTATCATAATCCTATAGCTTAACGATATAGGCGTTCAAAGCATCTCGTTTTATGTGGGTTCAAAAAGGTGACATGATGGCAGAGGTAAATATTGCGTCCATCCTGCAGGGCATCCCCCTTGCCACGCTAGCTATAGATGCCAATCAGCGCGTCTCGATGATGAACGCAGAGGCGGTGTCTCTCTTGGGGGAGGGGTTGTTGGATCGGCACTATATTACAGTGCTGCGACAGCCCGCTCTGCTCGAAGCGGTAGAGGCTGCATTGACAACGCGCAGTAGGCAGATCAGCCAGTTCGTCGTGAATGAAAGCACTCAAGATGCGCTTTATAAAGTGTCCTGCGCGCCCATTGACGAAAATCTGACATTGCTATGTTTTGAAGACCAATCGGATAAAGAGCATGTCAGCCAAATGCGGCGCGATTTTGTTGCCAATGTTAGCCACGAGTTGAAAACACCGCTCACCGCGCTGTTAGGCTTTATTGAAACCCTGAACACGTCAGCGCGCTCGGATGCCTCAGCGCGCGCGCGATTTCTTGAAATTATGGAGCGCGAAGCGCAGCGCATGAACCGCTTGGTCTCCGATCTGCTATCCCTGTCACAAGTTGAGGCGGTTGAACGAATGCGCCCGAATGAGGTGGTTGACGTGTCGCGTTTGCTGCAGGAAACCGCAACAACATTGGCGCCCGTTGCCGAAGCGCGAGGGGTACGCTTGCACGTGGTCAACGCGGATCGTTTGGTCAAAATGGCGGGGGATAAAGACCAGTTGAGGCAAGTTTTTATCAACCTTATTGAAAATGCGATCAAATATGGTGGGCCAAATAATGAGGTAAGCGTTACCTTGTCGGATATCAGCTATCAGACCCGTCTTGGATGCGAGGGTATCGCTATAAGCGTGGTGGATAAGGGCCCCGGCATTGATGCGCTTGATATACCGCGCTTAACCGAAAGGTTTTACCGTATTGACAGCCATAGAAGCCGCGAAATGGGGGGAACCGGTTTGGGTTTGGCGATTGTAAAGCATATTGTCAGCCGCCATCGTGGGGTTTTGAAAATTGACAGTGCTGTTGGCAAAGGCAGTGAATTTAAAATTATTTTGCCAATCTAGACGGTGCGAGGCTTTCCAAAGCTTGGTCAAGCTTCTTAAAATTGGGGTTTGGCGGAAATTTTTTGTAAAAATATAAAGCTGTCATATGGCTGTTACAAAACTGTCGCAAAAGCATCGCAAAACAGAGGTAGCACAGCAAGAGCCGAACAAGGTGCAAAACGCACCTGGCTGGACCTGACACATTTAGGAGAGATCGATGTCTTTTGTTAAACTAGCAATTTCCACCTTGTTTGTAAGTGCAACATCTGCAAATTTTGCTTTTGCACGCGACAATGTGCACGCTGCAGGCTCATCAACGGTACTGCCCTATGCCACAATCGTTGCTGAGGCCTTTGGAGAAAACTTTGATTTTCCCACGCCTTTGATTGAATCCGGGGGGTCAGGCGCTGGGCGTAAGAAGCTGTGCGAAGGCGTTGGCGTAAACACAACGGATATCGCCAATTCTTCAAGCCGGATCAAGCAAAGCGATATTGACACTTGCGCGGCGAATGGCGTGAACGAAATCATGGAAGTGCGCTTCGGGTACGATGGCATTGTGTTTGCAAGCCGATTGGAAGCCACGGGTTTTGAAAATCTGACGCCGATGCAGATTTATCTCGCGACCAGCGATAAATCGGTTGCTCAGAATTGGACGGAAATAGATCCGTCTATGCCTGATCGAGAGATCATGTTGTTCATTCCGGGCACCAAACATGGAACGCGGGAAGTGTTTGAAACGAAAGTTATGCTTGCCGGATGTAAAGCTGCCGGATCTTATGAGACTTTCTTCGCAGCCAATGGAAACGATAAAAAGAAAGCTGAAAAAGAATGCTTTAAAGTGCGCACCGATGGCCGTTCCGTAGATATTGACGGGGACTACACTGAAACGTTGGCGCGCTTATCCTCGAATCCCAACGGCATTGGCGTGTTTGGATTGAGCTTTTTGATGAACAATACCGATACAATTTATGCGGCGACAATTAACGGCGTTGAGGCATCGACGGAAACCATTGCAACCGGGGCCTATCCGGTGTCACGCCCGCTTTATTTTTACGTTAAGACTGCGCATTTAGATGCGATCCCAGGGCTTCAAGAGTTTGTTGAGTTTTTTGTAAGCGATGACATAGCGGGCCCCGATGGGCCATTGTCGGAATATGGTTTGGTGTCCGATCCGCAGCTTGCTGAAACCCAGGATATGGTCGCAAACCGCATTCCGATGGGTCCTTTGGAATAATCCAAGGAGACTGTTTCAAGGGGGCGTGCCTCAGATTGAGGCGGCCCCTGCTTTGTTAAAGGTTCAAACATGAGTTCTGTTTTGCCCATTCTCTTTTTGGCCTGTGTCGCTACGTTTTTTCTTTGTCGTTCGCGGTCTCTAAATTTGCGCATAAAAGGGCAAATTATGGGTGCCTCCCCAACCCATTGGGGTTGGTATGGCGTGATGCAAGTCAGCATTCCAATCATGCTTTTTTCATCGTTCATATGGGGGCTTGAACTTTATTTTATCAATTCTGCGATTAAGGTTTTGGGCGCGGATTTATTTGAAACCACGGCCGATCTGCACTTGCTGCGCGAAAGCATACGCGCTTCCTTGAATGCCGGTTTGCTCGGCTTGGCGCCGCAAGGCTTTATGGGCCTGCTGATGGCCGTAATCTCATATTGGTTCGGTGGGCTTGAAACGGTTTTACCGCTTTTGGGCGAGGCTTCTGATGTGGCTCATCTCGAGCTTGTTCTTCACGCTTTGCGTTTGAAAATGCAGTTTTCAACGTTGTTGCTAATCGGAACCAGCCTGATCGCATTGGGTTTTGCCCTTCGCGCCTGGCATAAAGTCTCAATCGAATTTAATGCGCGCGAGCGGGTTGAATTTGGTGTTATCTCGGTGCTGGCGGCCTCATCCGTGGTGGCGGTTTTAACCACGGTCGGGATTGTCGTGTCGCTGCTGTCCGAAACCCTCCATTTTGCGCAAATGCACCCGATTTCTGATTTTTTATTTGGCACCGTTTGGAGCCCACAATTCCATTCTGGTGAGGTAGAAGGGTATGGGTCCGAGCTGGGTGTTTTGCCGCTGCTCTGGGGCACGTTATATATTTCTTTTGTGGCGTTGGCTTTTTCGGTTCCGATTGGGTTGTTTGCGGCGATCTACCTGTCAGAATATGCCACGCAACGCTTTCGGGACATCACCAAACCTTTGTTGGAGCTGTTGGCTGGAATTCCCACTATCGTTTATGGATTGTTTGCCTTGCTTACGGTGGGCCCGATGTTGCGGGATTCCTTTACGCAACCACTTGGCTTAGGGTCAAATTCGGATTCTGTTTTAGCGGCGGGTTTGGTGATGGGCATTATGCTCATTCCTTTTGTCAGTTCACTATCTGACGATATCATCAATGCGGTGCCTCAATCCTTGCGGGATGGGTCTTACGGGCTTGGAGCTACGCGGTCAGAGACGGTGAAAAAAGTGATTATTCCCGCCGCATTGCCGGGCATCATTGGTGCGATCCTTTTGGCCAGCAGCCGCGCAATTGGCGAAACCATGATCGTGGTTTTAGGGGCGGGTGCAGCGGCCAAGCTAAGCCTTAACCCGCTGGAAGGCATGGCAACAATCACCGCCAAAATTGTCAATCAGCTCACAGGTGATACAGAATTTGAATCGCCAGAAACCTTGGTGGCCTTTGCACTCGGGCTGTCGCTGTTTGTGATCACATTATGCTTGAATGTATTGGCGCTTTATATCGTGCGCAAATACCATGAAGAATATGAATAGGGATTAAGATTTTGGATTTAAAAGCCCGTCACGCGAAAGAAATGCGCTTCAAGATGTATGGCCTATCAGCGATAACGCTGGGTTTGCTGTGCGTGCTAGCCTTATTCAGCTCGGTCTTGGCTGCGGGTCTGCCGGCCTTCAAACAAACCTTCATTCAGCTGCAGATGGATTTGCCCGCTGCTAAACTGGATAAAACCGGTACGCGGGATCCTGAAAAGATGAAAAAAGTCTCAACGATCGGCTATTCAAAGGTGATCCGGGATCAATTGCAGCAAAACCTGAAAGATGCGGGGATCGACTTTTCAAAATTAGATAAAAAGCAGCTTAAGAATATGATCTCAAAAGAGGCGCCTGCTCAGTTGCGCGATGCAGTGTTAGAGGATCCATCTCTGCTTGACCGACCGTTTGACTTTGAAGTTTTGGCCAATGGCCGGATTGACGGGTATTACAAAGGGCGGGTGACTTTCGAAACCGCCGCGCTTGATGTTATGATTTCGCCAGATCAGCTGGTTTTGGCAGATGCTATGAAAGCCGCGGGTCTTTTAAAGACGCGGTTCAACGGGCAATTTTTCTATTGGCCTGACGCCTCTGACTTGCGGCCAGAAGCAGCGGGCTTGGGTGTGGCCTTGCTTGGCTCGCTTTATATGGTGATAATCGTTTTTGTTTTGGCCGTGCCTCTTTCTGTATGCACAGCGGTTTTCTTAGAGGAATTTGCTCCGAAAAATTGGTTTACCGATTTGATTGAAATAAATATTTCAAACTTGGCGGCGGTGCCCTCGATCGTGTTTGGGATTTTGGGGCTGTCGCTTTTTATTAATTTTATGGATTTGCCTCAATCAGCCCCGATTGTTGGAGGTTTGTGCCTGACGTTGATGACTTTGCCAACCGTGATAATTGCCGCGCGCGCAGCGATCAAAGCGGTGCCACCCTCGATCAAATCTGCAGCGCTGGGGCTAGGCGCATCCCGCGTTCAGGCGGTGTTTCATCACGTATTGCCCTCAGCAGCGCCTGGTATTTTAACAGGCACTATTCTGGGCCTTGCTCAAGCGCTGGGGGAAACCGCACCTTTGCTGTTGATCGGGATGGTGGCTTTTGTGCGCGAATACCCATCGCTGTCTCCCGATGGTATTTTTGATCCCTCAACGGCGCTGCCCGTGCAAATATATAATTGGACGGTCAGAGGTGACCCAGCCTTTGTTGAGCGCGCCTCGGGTGCCATTATCGTCTTGTTATGTTTTATGATAACAATGAATGCTCTGGCGATAATCCTGCGCCGCCGCGTTGAAAAACGGTGGTAGGATATGCTTGATATAAATATGGAAGAAACCGTGTCTGATAAATCAAAAATAGTCGCTCAAGATGTGCGCGTGCTTTATGGTGATAAAGAGGCTCTTAGAGATGTGAATATTCGTATTTCTGAGAAAATGGTAACCGCCTTCATTGGTCCCTCAGGCTGCGGAAAATCAACTTTTTTAAGATGTTTCAACCGGATGAACGATACGATTTCGGGATGTCTTGTTGAAGGAAGAATTATGTTTGACGATAACGATATATCGCAAATAGATCCAGTGATGCTGCGGGCCAAGATTGGCATGGTGTTTCAAAAGCCCAACCCATTTCCAAAGTCTATTTATGATAATGTTGCCTATGGCCCGCGCATACATGGCCGGGCGCAGAACAAAGCCGAGTTGGATGAGATCGTTGAAAAGGCGCTGCGCCGCGGCGCCATTTGGGATGAGGTGAAAGACCGGCTGCACACCTCCGGAACCGGCTTGTCGGGCGGGCAGCAGCAGCGCTTATGCATTGCCCGCGCAATCGCCACAGAGCCTGAAGTTTTGCTGATGGACGAGCCATGTTCTGCGCTTGATCCCATCGCGACCGCGCAAATCGAAGAATTGATCAGCGAGTTACAACAAAACTACTCTGTGATTATCGTTACCCATTCGATGCAGCAAGCGGCCCGAGTTAGCCAAAAAACTGCTTTTTTCCACCTTGGTAATTTGGTCGAGTTTGACGATACGAGCGCGATTTTCACAAATCCGAAAGATGCCCGCACCGAAAGTTACATCACGGGCCGGATCGGCTAAGGAGGCTTCCATGGTAGAAAAACATATTGTCAGCGGATTTGATAAAGACCTTGAATCAATAGAAGCCTTGATCATGAAAATGGGGGGGCTTGTTGAGGCATCAATTGCAGATGCGACCCGCTCATTTGAAACCCGTGATAATCCATTGGCAGAAGAGCTGATCGCGCGCGATAAATTGATTGACCAGCTTGAAGCGTCGATCAATGCGCAGGCTGCGCGGGTTTTGGCTTTGCGCTCTCCTAACGCGGTCGATTTAAGGTTGATCCTGTCGGTGATTAAAGTCAGTGGCAACCTTGAACGCATTGGCGATTATTCCAAAAATATGGCCAAGCGCACAGGCGTGCTTTTGGAGCTGCCCGAGATAGAAAATGCGGGGTCATCTTTGCGGCGTTTGGGGCGCGAGGTTGAGCTGATGTTAAAAGATGCCTTGGATGCTTATATTCAACGTGATCCGGATTTGGCAGAGCGGGTGATTTTAAAAGACCGTGATGTTGACCAGCTGTATAACGGAATGTTCCGGCAATTCTTAACGTTTATGATGGAAGATCCGCGCAATATCACGGCCTGCATGCATTTGCATTTCATCGCTAAGAATATCGAACGCATGGGCGATCATGTGACCTCAATTTGCGAACAAGTTGTCTTTTTGGCAACTGGCGAGCTTCCCAGCGACCCGCGCCCAAAGGGCGATCTTACATCGCTGGACCCTGATATCAGCTTAAGAAAATAATTGGACGCGCCGCATGGTAAAACCATCGATCTTGATTGTGGAAGATGAGCCGTCACAGCGTGAGATCTTGTGCTATAATCTAGAAGCCGAAGGCTATGAGGTGTTGATCGCCGAGAATGGTGAAGAAGCGCTTCTGGTCGTGGATGAAGCGTCACCCGACATAATTTTGTTGGATTGGATGATGCCATTGGTCTCTGGTATCGAAGTATGCCGCCGTTTAAAACTGAATCGGGAAACGCGGGAAATCCCAATTATTATGCTCTCTGCGCGCTCAGAAGAAGTTGATAAGGTACGTGGTTTGGAAACCGGCGCAGATGATTACATGATCAAACCTTATTCGGTGATTGAATTAATGGCGCGGGTGCGCGGCCAGTTACGTCGAACGCGCGCCGCCGCGACGGGACAAAAATTGCGATTTGAGGATATTGTTTTGGACGCTGAAACCTTTGAAGTGTTTCGGGATAACCAGCCGGTGAAACTTGGTCCGACTGAATTTAGATTGCTCAGTGTTTTTATGGAAAAGCCGCGCCGCGTTTGGAGCCGGGATCAGCTGCTTGATCGCGTTTGGTCGCGTGAAACCTATGTCGAAACGCGCACGGTTGATGTTCATATAGGACGTCTTCGCAAAGCCTTGTGCCAGAATGGCGGTAGAGATCTTTTACGCACAGTGCGCGGTGCTGGCTACGCATTGGGTTGAAACTGTTTCAATTTTGACCGGGGGGGGGGCGACAGAGCGTTTGAACTGCACATAAAAGCCGCGGTTCCGCCTGAATGATGGTGGATTTAATGAAAAAAAATTCGCGATTGCGCTGTAACTTTTCTGATATTCAGGTCATATTGGCGCTAATTCAAAAAAAGCAGCCTTGGGGATATCGATATGAAAGATGCAACTGACGTGATCAGCGCGAAAGATCGGCCAAATCTAAGCAGTTTCGATTGGCAAGATCCGTTCAATTTTTCAGATCAGTTGACCGAGGAAGAACGCATGTTGCAAGAATCTGTGCGAAGCTTTGCGCAGAATGAATTGCAGCCCCGAATTTTGAACGCCTATCGAAATGCGACTGTTGAGCCAGAGATTTTTCGGGAAATGGGGGCGCTGGGCTTGTTGGGAATAACCGTACCTGAAGAATATGGCGGGTTAGGCGCAGGCTATGTGGCTTACGGGGTTGTGGCCCGCGAAGTTGAACGCGTTGACAGTGGCTATCGTTCGATGATGTCGGTGCAGTCAAGCCTGGTGATGTATCCGATTTACGCCTATGGTTCCGAGGAACAACGCAACAAATATCTGCCTGGCTTGGCAGAAGGGCGCCTTATTGGCTGCTTTGGATTGACCGAAGCAGATGCGGGGTCGGATCCGGCAGGCATGAAAACGCGGGCGATTAAAACTTCGGATGGGTATCGCCTGACAGGATCTAAAATGTGGATTTCGAATGCACCGATCGCGGATGTCTTCGTGCTGTGGGCCAAATCAGATGCGCATGATGGTGCCATTAGGGGGTTCATTTTGGAAAAAGGGATGGCGGGTCTGACTGCTCCTAAAATTGATGGCAAACTGTCGTTGCGGGCCTCAGTCACCGGCGAGATTGTGTTGGATAATGTCGAAGTGTCAGAGGATGCTTTGCTGCCCAATATTTCAGGATTGAAAGGGCCTTTTGGCTGCCTAAACAGAGCGCGTTATGGCATCAGCTGGGGCGTTATGGGCGCGGCTGAGTTCTGTTGGCATGCGGCCCGACAATATGGCCTCGACCGCAAACAATTTGAACGGCCAATTGCGCAGACGCAATTGTTTCAGAAAAAGCTGGCGGATATGCAAACGGAAATTGCTTTAGGATTGCAAGCGTCGCTGCGGGTGGGGCGTTTGTTGGATCAAGCTGAAGCCGCGCCAGAGATGATCAGCTTGATCAAACGTAACAATTGCGGCAAAGCGCTGGATATTGCACGCCTTGCGCGGGATATGCATGGTGGCAATGGTATTTCGGATGAATATCAAGTGATGCGCCACATGAATAATCTGGAAACGGTGAACACCTATGAGGGCACGCATGATGTGCATGCGTTGATCCTAGGTCGTGCCCAAACCGGTTTGCAAGCGTTTTTCTAGCCGCTCAAGGGCATCTAACGTTTGCTGCAAGCGCTGGCTTTGAGACCAGTCAAAGGCTCTTTTATTTCCCCATGTGGTTCAAATACCGCGTGGCGCGCAAAGGCTGGCCATTACCCTTTCGGTTTAAGAATCGATCTGCACCAATTGGCGCAGATTCCTAGACATATGAACATCAGCATCCATGAAATGTCATTAACATAGATCCCAATAACGCCCCTCACACAGCCTGACCTGTGATTTTTGAAATTGATTTATTCATTGTATCTATCATCGCTTCTAACCGGTCTTTTTCGTCTTGTGCTAAGGGATGAAGCGGCTTGCGCGGGGGGCCGGCATCGATCCCGCGCGTGTTCAGGCCATGTTTGACAGATTGCACAAACCTTCCTTGCGTTTCAAAAGCCTGCATCAATGGCAGCGTGGCCGACATGATCGCCCGACCTTTGACAAAATCGCTTTCGATCACGCAGGCCTGATAAAGCGCGATATGGGCCTCTGGTGCAAAATTGGAACCCGCGCAAACCCAGCTGCGCGCGCCCCAAGCAAAAAATTCAAGCGCGTGAGAACTGTTTCCGCAGGACAGGTCGATTTGAGGATACGCGCGCGCGAGCATATGCAAATGCTCCGGATCGCCGCTGCTATCGATCAACGCGCATGGATGATTGGATGCAACAATTTGAGCAAGACAGCTTTCATTCAGATTAACCGATAGTCGCTGCGGATCATTGTGCAATATAAGCGGTAACCTGGCTGCGCGCTCAATGGCCAAAACATGCGCTGCGATTTCAGGGCCCGTTGGAAGCGCTATCGGCGGCGCTGTGACCAGAACTGCATCTGCCGCCTGCACCTTGGCTTGACGGGCATATTCGATGCACTCTTCGGTACGTATCGCGCTGGTGCCGATAATCATGGGCACGCGCCCTGCAATCATTTCTTTTGCCAATCGCATCAAATAGACGCGTTCTTTCATCGACATTGCATAATATTCACCCTCCGTGCCCGCCACAATTAATCCATGAATGCCAGCGTCGATCAAAAGGTCGATGCTGGCTTGCATGGCCTGTTTGTTTAACGTGAAATCTTTGTGGAAAGGGGTGACAAGTGGGGTATAAACACCCTCAAGTTTCATGTTTTACTCCATCTATAAGGGTAAAGCGGCTTATCGCATGGCTGCAAATTCGGGCGTCTTGCCCTGATCTTTGCTGTGAATTATTTAACCCCTTGCCGGCTACGCGGTTACGCAAAGATGTTTTATTATTTGAACTAATCATTGCACCATGTCAGTTCGGCCACTTTGAAAAGTTAGCGCGATGCGTGAAGAGATCCATCTTTAAGGCTTCAAGATGTTCAAGATGGCCGCAGAAACACTTTGCAAAAGCTCACATGCAGTTTGTTTTAGGATCGAACGTAGCGCTGTTTAGGCTGTTGCTAAAATGCGTTTTAAGGTCGTAACGCGCAGATATCTTAGCAATTTAGATACGTTCATTTCTGCCAGACCCGTCTTCTTGAATGCGCTAAAACAAAAGCGCGGTGCACCACATTCCGAGCCCAAAAACGGTATGGCCAAGCAATCCCATAGCGCGCCCAAAATGCGGGTTCGGGGTTTTTGATAAGGCGATGCCAAGCCCCAAACCGGGATGCAATAAAAACCATCCTGGGGCGATTGTGGCAACCGAAAACACCCAAACAGGCAGGAAGCTTGGGTCCCTTAGCCAGTCTGCTCCTATTAAAGCAATGAAAACAACGCCGTAGATTATACCCACGCCATAATGGAAGGCCCAGCCGATGCGGGTTTCACCAGCCGTTTCTTGCGCGGTTTGAATATCAGAGTGAAAAACCACTCCGTGTTTTAAGTGGAACACCCATCTGCCAACCAATCCCCAATTGGGGGGCGCAATCGCAAAGACTCGATTTAACAGAACCGACCATAGATCCATGAACACGGTTCCGCCAATTCCAACTGCGCTTGCCAAAAGAAGATTGCTCATGTTTGCCCCTGATCAAATTTGAGTTCTGTCAGTATAAATATCGCTATCATACTGAACTAGATAAAAAAGTTACTATCAGCTTGCAAGATATCTAAAGAAGTCAGACCCATCAATTTGACCCTATTCTGCGGCTTGCAGGGCGTATTGCGGGGCTGTTTTTCACTGCCCTGTGATCATCTGCCATTGGGTGAAACAGCCGTTTTCCAACGCGCAATTTCTATTTGTCGGGTTGGGTTCTGGAAAATTTACAGATTTTTGATCTAGGTTGGCAAAGAAGTGGCTGCTCGCGCGCGCCTCACATCAACTTACATCATGTATAACATGTGCTAAGGTCGATTGATTATTGGTAATTTTCAGGAGCTGAGGCATGCAGATTTATACACCCGGTACTGAGATTGGGGTTTTGCAGCCTTGGCCTTTTGATAACCCTGAAAGTAATTATAAAATTCTGTTTGGGGCGCCCGCCGCATCGGGCCGTATTGATACCGGGGGGGCGGGCTATACAACGCGCTCGGGCATCTGGCGCTGCAGCACCGGTGCCTTTGAATGCACAGAGCAGGGCGATGAATTGATGACCTTTTTATCTGGGCGTTGCCATCTGACAGATCAATCAACGGGCAAAAGCCACGAGTTGGGCGTGGGTGACAGCCTTTTTATGCCCGATGGACGCCGCGTCACATGGGAGATTATTCAAGAGGTTACGAAAGTATTTTTTGGGAATAAACCCAGCGGATTTTAACGTTAGGTGTGTTTGTTGAAACGGTTTTTGGGAAGCGTTTATGCGCCTTTCAAAACTGTGATCCGCAGCATATGCATTTGTCGGTATGATTTTATTAAGATAGGTTTCGAGCATGTACCCTTATCCCGAGCTTTATATTCTAAGACATGGTGAAACGCTCTGGAACCAGCAGGGGCATTTTCAGGGGCAAAAAGACTCGCCTCTGACAGATAAGGGGCGGCAGCAGGCCTTGGCCCAAGGCGAAGTGTTGCGATCTGTTAAAGGCTTGCCGCATATTGTGTTCGTTAGCCCTTTGGGAAGAACTTTAACAACGGCAAATCTTGCAGCCCCCTTTATCAAAACTCACGTAAAAGATCCGCGTTTGCTTGAAATCAATTTTGGTGCGTGGGAAGGGGCCACGCGCGAGGACATAAATCAAACAATCAAAGCGCCAGTGCAAGGATCCGACTGGTTTTTTAAGAGCCCTGGTGGTGAAACCTTTCAGATGATCTCAACGCGGGTCATGTCCTTTTTACAAGAACTTGAAGATCCGGCTATTATCGTTACGCATGCAGTGACCTCTAAGGTCTTGCGCGGCCTTTATCTGGGCCTTGATCAGGCTGACTTATTAAAGCTGCCAGCAGAGCAAGGTTGTATCTATCATTTATACAAGGGTGCTGAGGCGGTGTTACGTTAAGCCTTGGCAAGACCTGATAAGCAGATTCAGCTATTTATAGCTGAGCAGAAATGGTGTTAAAACCTCTTTTACAGCGGCGTTCATTGAACGCCGCAATCCGAAAACAGGAGAGATGCAATGAATGAACTCAGATTGGTTTTAGTGTTCTTTGCCGTTTTCATGATTTTGGCTGCGCTCGCAAGTGAAATGTGGAGCCTGTCCGTAATTCACTACGCCGTTATCGCCGCAGTGTCATGTGGCGTAATGCTAGCTGCCAAGAAACTAGTTAAAAAAACGAACTAACGCTCACCTAAAGCAGACTGTACTGTCTCAACAATTGGTGCAAAGAAATAACTGATGAGCCGCCGTTCGTCCCTTGTGATATCAACGGCGGCGGCCAAGGTTCCAACACCGCTGAACTTGCATGTGTTGCTGGTGTTTCAGCGTTGATGGACTAAACTTCTTTTGGCCTCAGTACTCGCTACTGGGGCCATTTCTTCCTGAATTAGGAATAGCAACTTGCTAAAAACCACGCTCATCTTCATGGCCGCTGTCGTCGGCATTTTACTTTCTTTTTATGAGGCGATTGCCGAGATTTATCAAAGTTTATTCGTTGCCAGTATAGCTGAAACGAGAAAATTGCGCTTCGGCGGCCAAACCTGACGTATCAAAGGCAATCATACCGACGAAATTGCCTGTAAAAGACTTGCCTTCGCCTTTGCCGGCTTCATCTGACAGGCAAGCTGCATTCAAAACTGGGCCAATCGGATGCCAATCTTCAGACTGTTTCCAGAAAAACTGTTGCTTGGCATGATCGGTTTGAACGCGTAATTCGACCCGCCCCTCAGCGACGGGCACCGGCGCCGCAAGTGGATAGTCCATATCCGTATTGGGATAGCGGCCCGGACAGGAAAACATGGTTAATATCCGGCCAAGTTTTTGATCATGAGACAGCATGAGCGCATGAAATTTATGGCCGTTATAATAGGTGATCAAACCGGCGGCTTGCTGATAGGTTTGCGGCGCAAATTCGAGCTGACATTCGGCGGAATAGATGAGATGTTGTTGGCGGCGCGCGAGCAATGCTTGTTCAAAGCAACTGCCGATGCTTTCCCGCCCTATTAAAATTAAACGATTATTTTCTAAACGAAATAACCTTTCGGGAAACGGCGTTCTAAGCCATTGGAAATCAGAATGAAGGTGATTGAACGTATAATTTATTGTTTTGGTTTCAGCCTTTTTAACGCTGTGCTGGCCTTGGTCAGAGCTGGGCAGGTTTGCCCGAACGCTTTGCCCAGATTCTTCAAGATAAAGCCAGTTATCGGCTTTCCAAACGCAGCGCTCTAATCCTGTTTCACGGCCCAAGGGACAAAAACGGCCAACCCCATCTGGGCCGGGTATTGGCCGCCCCATCAAAAATGAGTGATAGGCCTCGCCGTCTTGGGTCTCAACATATTGGCCGTGCCCAATGCGTTGAAACGCGTGGTCAGGCGTGGCGCTATGCGTCATCAAATGTTGTTCTGGATGGACCTCATAGGGCCCCTCTAGATGGCGCGCGCGCGCCATGCTCACCGCGTGCCCATAGCCGGTTCCCCCCTCTGCGGTGGTCAGGTAATAATAGCCGTTTCTTTTGAAAATATGGGGTGCTTCTGTCAGCCCTCTTTGGCTTCCGGACCAGATGTTTTTAATGGGTCCGAACAAACCTTTATCGGGGTCCCATTCCTGCAGAGCTATGCCATCAAAACGGTGATGGGTCGGGTTAGAGCCTGTATCAGGCCCGCCATGGTTCCAAACCATATTCAAGAGCCATTTGCGGCCATCATCATCGTGAAAAAGCGACGGATCAAATCCCGACGAGTTTACGTAGATTGGATCAGACCATTCGCCATCGATGCGCGGGCAGGTTGTGATATAATTATGCGTATCCTTAAAAGCGCCGTCCAAGCGTTTTACATCAGTGTAAACCAACCAAAATAAACCGTCCGCATAGGAGAGGCATGGGGCCCAAACACCGCCTGAATCTGGGTTTCCACGCATGTCTAAAAGCGCAGGCCTGTTCAAAGGGGTTGCCACCAAGCGCCACGCGCCAAGATTGGTTGAATGATAAATGCGGACCCCGGGATACCATTCAAAGGTAGAGGTCGCTAGATAGTAATCGGAACCGACCCGAAGAAAAGACGGATCCGGATGAAAACCTGGTAAAACCGGATTCTTGATCACCCTCATATTACCCCGCTGTTTGATCTAGCAGTTTTAAAGCCTCTGTTTTACCGAGCGCTGCGGGCCGTGCGCAACTGGTTGACAGTTCAATCCACTGCTTTTTCTCACCCGAATCCAGAATACTCGTCATCACGTCCACGACATGCGCTGCCAAATCCAAAGAACAACGATGCGGGCGGTTTTCAAGAATTGCCGCCGCCATATCAGCAAGCCCGGCGCAGCGGTAATTGGCCCGCTTTTCGCCTTGTCCATCGGTGGTATTGGTGATGCCGAACGGATGATTATCTTGCTTGGGCTGCGCGGTGCCCCCGCTTGCATCCGTGTAGAGCACGCTGCCCCCGAAGAAATTGGGATCAGGCAGGTAAAGCGAGCCTTCGCTGCCATAAAGCTCCATATTTTCGTGCCGATGTGCGCAAACATCCCAGCTTGCACCCAGCGTTATAATCGCGCCGGATTGAAATTCGAGTAAGGCGTGATGCGTGGTGGGGGTATCCACGGGTACGCTCTCTCCCGTCCGCGGACCGGTGCCAATGGTGCGGGTTTTCAGGCCGGTTGAGGCCATCGCGCTTACCGCCTTGACCGGCCCGATCAGTTGCACCAAATTCGTAATGTAATAAGGGCCTAAATCGAGCACTGGCCCGCCACCAGGTTGAAAGAAAAAATCAGGGTTCGGATGCCATGCTTCCATCCCCCGCGACATGACATGGCAGGTGCCGCTTAAAACCTCTCCTATCGCTCTTTGATCAATCAAAGATCGCGCCATTTGATGGGCTCCGCCCAAAAACGTGTCGGGCGCCGAACCGATGCGCAAGCCCGTTTCATCGGCCAATTTGCGCAACGCCTCACCTTCTTGCAAGCTGAGCACAAACGGTTTTTCCGAAAAGGCATGTTTTCCCGCTTGTAGGATTTGTTTTGTGACCTCAAAATGAGCCGCTGGTACGGTCAGATTCACAATAATATCGATATCACCGCTGGCAAGTAGTTCTGGTACGCTGAGCGCGCGGAGGTTAAATTTTTCTGCCTGAGTTTTGGCTGCAGCCATATCAAGATCTGCAACAGCGCGCATTTCTAGGGGTGAAAATTGCGATGCCAATTGTAGATAAGCCGTTGAGATATTACCACATCCAATAAGGCCAATGCCCATTTTCTTCATAATTTTAGCTCCTTTCTTGCAGTGGCCTTTAGTTCAAAAGGTTATCAGTTTTTCGTAGGATCTTGTTGCAAAGCGCACACCATCTTTTGGATTGTCATGTTCCAGAATAAAACGGCCAATGCCGGTTGCGCGTAAACATGCGCTGATTTCATCCCAATCCAGCACCCCATGCCCAACATCAGCCCAACCGCCTTCATCAAGGTTTTCACCCTTTGGGGCAATATCTTTGATATGCGCAGATATGATGCGATTTTTGTAACGCTCTATCCATTCTACGGGTGATCCCCCTGCAACCGCCACCCAAGCAAGATCAAGTTCCAGAACCAGCGAGGGCGCAGCCTCTAAAATGGCTTCAATCGGATATGTGCCATCCTCTAAGGGAAAAAATTCAAAATCATGATTATGCCAGCCAAACTGCAATCCCGCCGCACGAATGGGCGCACCGATCGTTTCAAGATGCGCGCCAAACTCAGCCCAGCCTGCGCGATCTGTTGGTCGCCGTTCGGGCTTTAAAAAGGCGATGATCATGGCTTCCATGCCAAATTCACGTGCAATATTTAAGGCATTTTCTGGTTCATTCTCAACCAGATCTATGTCGAAATGGCCGGTGGTCATTGACAGGCCATATGCGTCCAACAGCGCTTTGGTTTTACTTGGATCTTCGTATAATGCCCCGAACCCCTCGACCTCGCGCAACCCCAGATCAGCCAGAGTTTGTAGCGTATCCACTAAGTCAAAATTTCGAAACGAGTAAAGTTGCATGGAATGTGCGGGCATGAGTAATCTTCTTTTATTGTAGGGGCTAAGAGGGAGGTTAAAGGCGCAATTCGGAAGCAGGATCAAACAGAGAGGCTTGTTTCGGGTCAAACCCGATGCTGACAAGATCTCCTGGTTTTACGCGGGCTTGGCCATCCATCCGAAATCTAAAATAGGCCCCGCTCACGGTGCAATCAACGATCGTGTCCGAGCCCATCGGTTCGACCAAATCAACGGTGACTTGTGTGTGATAAGGAGCCTTGGCGCTTAAATCCCCCACGATCACATGCTCTGGACGGATCCCAATGGTTGCGGCGCAGTTATTGGCTGGCTGTTCAGAGAATTCATAACGATCGAGCGGCAATTTGACGTCTTCGAAGATAAAATGGTTATCTTGGATCTGACCATCCAGAAAGTTCATTGAGGGCGAACCGATGAAATTCGCTACATATTTATTGCGTGGGCGGTTGTAGATATCATTTGGTGAAGCAAGCTGCATGATTTTGCCACTGCGCATCACCGCGATACGGTCGGCCAATGTCATGGCCTCGATTTGATCATGCGTAACATAAATCATCGTATTGCCCAATTGTTGGTGCAGACGCTTGATTTCAACGCGTAAATCGGCACGCAGCTTAGCATCCAGATTTGACAGAGGCTCATCGAATAAAAAGACATCGACATCGCGCACCAGTGCACGCCCGATGGCTACACGTTGGCGCTGCCCGCCAGAAAGCGCGGCGGGTTTGCGGGAGAGCAAAGGCTCGATCTGCAAAATCTCGGCGGCCCGAGCCACACGCGCTTTGATCTCCTCTTTGGGCATTTTCGTGTTTTTCAGGCCAAAGGATAAATTCCCCTCAACGTTCATTTGCGGATAAAGCGCGTAGGATTGAAAAACCATCCCGATACCACGTTCTGATGGCTCGGCCCAAGTGACATTGGTACCATTGATCAGGATTTGTCCATCGGTTATGTCGAGCAATCCGGCAATACAGTTCAGCAGGGTTGACTTGCCGCATCCTGACGATCCCAAAAGCACCAGAAACTCGCCCTTATGAACATTAAGGTCCAAATTGTGCAGAACATTTACAGATCCAAAATTCAGGTCTAATTTTTTTATTTCTACCGAATGCATAATGCAGCTTATCCTTTAACTGCGCCGGCTGCGATGCCGCGCACGAACAGTTTTCCTGAGATGAAATAGATGGTCAGGGGAACCAGCCCCGTGATGATTGTGGCGGCCATATTCACATTATATTCCTGCACGCCCTGCGTTGAATTCACAATGTTATTCAATTGCACGGTCATGGGGTAATTTTCCGGCCCCGTATACACAATACCAAACAGAAAGTCATTCCAGATGCCGGTCACCTGAAGAATCACGGCAACCGTAAAAATTGGCAAAGACATGGGCACCATAATGCGGAAATAAATACCCCAAAACCCGGCACCATCCACGCGCGCCGCTTTGAATAACTCTTCGGGTAACGAGGTGAAATAGTTGCGAAATAACAGCGTCAAAATGGGCATACCAAAAATCGTATGAACGATAACCAGCCCACCCAGTGATCCATATATGCCAATTTCCCGCAGCATGATCACCAATGGGTAAAGCATCACCTGATAGGGGATGAACGCTCCAAATATCAAAATCGTAAAAAACACATTGGCGCCTTTAAAACGCCAGTTTGCTAAAGCATATCCATTGATAGAGGCGACGATTATCGAGGCAATGACTGAGGGGACCGTGATTTGAACCGAGTTCCAAAACCCGCGGCTTAAGCCTTCACATGTTAATCCTGTACAGGCCTGCGACCACGCTTTCACCCAAGGCGCAAAGGTCACCTCAAGGGGCGGAGAAAAAATATTTCCCAGCCGAATTTCAGGCATGCCTTTTAAAGAGGTGACCGTCATCACATAAAGCGGGATGGCGTAATACACCGCGATAAACGCCAGCGTCCCATATAGAAAGATATTTCTGCGCGAAAAGGTTTTGCGAGGTTTCGGGCCCCGAGGGCCATTCATGATCTCTTGCTCAGCCATGTTTTTTTGAACCTCCAAATTCAAGCATTGCCCAAGGCACAACAACCAACATAACGGTGAGCAGCATCATGGTTGAAGCTGCGAAGCCTTGACCCAGGTTTTGCGCTTGAAACATGAGATCATATACATATTTTGCGGGCACTTCTGTGGCGATACCGGGGCCGCCGCCGGTCTGTGCGACGATCAGATCGAACACTTTGACGATGCCCGTAGTCACGATCACCAAAGTTGTGATGAACACGGGTCGCATCATTGGAATAATAACAACCACATAGGTTTTCCATGTCGGAATACCATCAACACGCGTGGCCTTCCAAACATCTTCATCGATACCGCGCAAGCCCGCTAGCATCAGCACCATCACCAAGCCACTGCCCTGCCATAAGCCAGCAATGAGAACGCCAAAAATCGCGATTTCGGGGTTGTAGAGCGGATCGAAGGTAAAGCTTGCCCAGCCGAGATCCCTTACAATGCCTTGCACGCCAAAACTTGGATTCAAAATCCACTGCCAGATCAACCCTGTCACAACGAAGCTTAAAGCATAAGGGTATAAGATTACGGTGCGAAAAACGCTTTCGAAGCGCACTTTTTGGTCAATTAAAGCCGCGAGTATAAAGCCAATCACGAACATTAAAATCAACATACATAGGCCATAGATGAACAGGTTTTCGATTGAAACCAGCCACTTCTTAGTGTCCCAAAGCCGCTCATATTGTTGCAAGCCAACCCATTTCAAACTTGGTAGCAGGCCAGATTTTGTAAAACTATAGACAATAGTCCAAGCGGTGCCGCCCACGAAAACAAATAGGGCCGTCACAATCATTGGGATTGCGGCAATCTTAGCTGATTTGTTTCTGAAAAGCTGATTAGGGCGCTTATGCGACATCTGCGGCCTCAACATCCAATGCTTTAATAAAAAAGGGGTGTCAGCCCGCGATGGCGGGCTGACATTCTGTTTTGGGTTTAGTCTGCGTTTGAGATCATTTTCACAAAGTCAGCCTGTGCATCCGCCGCTGAGATGGATGTGTCGGCAAAGAACTCAGTAAACAATGTGTTCATTTGGTTTGCCGTGTCAGGCGTTAGAAGCATATTGGTATCTGGCAATAAGGCGCCTTGGTCAAGCAAAGCCAAACCTTTTTGCATGCAATCATTTGCCGCTGACAGATCAACATCTCCGCGTACTGGAAGCGATCCTTTCTTCAGGTTGAAAGCAACTTGCGTTGTCGGCTTAAGCAACAATGCCGCCAATTCACCTTGCGCTGTAATTTTCGCATCATCCTTCAGAACGGGGAAATAGAATGCATCGCCGCCCGTTCCCAATCTTGGGTTCATCCCCAAACCGGGCAAGCAGCTATAATCTTCGCCCGCTACGGCATTCGCAACCGCAAATTCACCCTGCGCCCAATCACCCATGATTTGACCACCGGCTTGACCTGTGATGACCAAGTTGGTTGCGTCATTCCAGTTTTGAACGGTTGATTTTGCCGCCATGGAGCGCGCATTTTCAGCCGCTTCGAACAGCGAGGTTACTTCTGGTCCTGCTGCAACAGAGGCGTCTTTATCACCATAAACAGCCATAAAAATGTCATTTGGCAGAAGCGAGGCCATCATCACGTTGAACGCGCCAGATTGTTGCCAACCTTGCTGACCCATCGCCAATGGTACTTTACCAGCAGCTTCCAGAGCGGCTGCACCAGCTACAAATTCGGTCCAATTTGTTGGAACTGCAACCCCAGAATCTTCAAAGGCTTTGTGGCTGACCCACAGCCACTGCCATGAGTGGATATTGACAGGCGCGCAATAAATACGGCCATCAACGGTGCAGGCTTCAAGCAGCGAAGAGGGGTTAACCATGTCTTTCCAACCCTCGGCTTCAGCGATATCAGTGATATCACGCAATAGCCCGGATTCGATAAGCTCCTCTGCCTGCCGGCCGTGGTTGAATTGGAATGCTCCCATCGGCTCTCCGCCAAGGATCCGGCTTACCATGGCCGCGCGCGCGGCTTCACCGCCCACAATCGCTGCGTCAACCCAAGTATTGCCCGTTGCGTCAAAGGCTTTTGCAAATTCGGCAACCGCAGCGGCTTCGCCGCCGGATGTCCACCAATGCATGACGTCCAGTTCAGTTGCTGATGCATTTCCGGCTGCAACAAATGCCGTCGCTGTAATAAATTTTGATAGTAGTTTCACGATTGACCTCCCATGTCTGAATCGATTCGTGTAAATCTATAACGTTTTAGTTTTTACTTGCAACAATTTTATAATAAGCTAAACTCTTCTCATCCTGCGCGCTAGACGGTCCACATTTTAAATTTTATCACCGGAAAAGTCTTGAAAAAATATAATTAAATATTGAAAATCCACCTGTTTCTGCAGAATGGCATCTGCGGGTTGGCTGGATATTAGGGATATAGTGACAAAAGATGGCGCGTAAACGTGAGACGGTTGATCAAGACTTTGCGGCGCGCCTTTTGCCTGGGGAAAAACCGACTTTAAAAACTTTAGCTCGCCTTAGCGGGTTTGCCGTGGCCACGGTGTCGCGGGCTTTGTCTGATGCGCCAGATATTGGCGATAATACAAAAAATCTTGTTAAACATATTGCGGAGGCCGTTGGATATGTTCCCGATCGTGCCGGCGTTCGGTTGAGAACCGGCAAAACCAATGTCATCTCACTGTTATTGCCAATGACAGATGAGGAAACAAATATTTTTTATTCGATTATCATCCGATCTATCAGCGCAGAGTTTCTGGGCACCCCATATCATTTGAACGTGACACCGTTTTTTGCCGCTGGGGATTCGTTGTTGCCTGTGCAACGTATCGTCGAGAATGGGTTGGCTGATGGCATCATTATGAACCAGATTGAACCCGAAGATCCGCGGGTTGCTTATTTGTTAGAACATCAATTTCCGTTTGCCACGCATGGCCGTAGCAAGTGGCGTGAGCAGCATGCTTATTTCGACTTTGATAACCATGCTTATGTTTGGGATGCGATGCGCAAGCTTAAGGATCGGGGCAGATCTTCGGTGCTTTTGCTTGCGCCTCCGTTGACGCAAACCTACGCCCAGGACATGCTCCGGGCGTTAACTGAAGCGGGGAAAGAACTTTCGATGGCGGTGCGCTTTATTGAACGGCCTATCGAAAAAATACAGGGCGCCGAAAGCCCTGCGGCTTTTGCTGCTGCGATTGCCCAAGAGCTCAAGCGCGCGCCTCATATTGATGCGGTGATTGCAGCGTCTATTGATGCAGGTCTTACCGCCGCGCAAGCTGTCGAACGGGTTAAGGGCGTGGTAGGCGATACGATCGATGTCTGGACGAAAGAATTACAGCCATTTTTGGCAAATTTTCGACCAGATATCTTGACGACGTTTGAAAATGCATCTCCGGCAGGAACATTTTTGGCGCGCGCGGTTCAAAACGCCATCGCCCATCCCAGTGGCCCATCATTGCAAAAGCTGGTTGGTCCAGAAGATTTTTAAGGGCTGGTTCTGAGCCCGATTTTAAAATTTTACCAAGGTGAGAATAGGAAAAACAGATGAAATCGCAGATCAAAGGACCAGGGATTTTTCTGGCGCAATTTGCCGGAGATGAAGCTCCGTTTAACTCTTTAGAGGGCATTACGAAATGGGCGGCCAGTCTTGGCTATAAAGGCGTGCAGATTCCAACCTTCGATACGCGGCT
>JADHOV010000024.1 GCA_016778765.1 Paracoccaceae bacterium
GTGTTTTGGTGGAGCCTAGGGGGATCGAACCCCTGACCTCTACAATGCCATTGTAGCGCTCTCCCAGCTGAGCTAAGGCCCCGTTTAAAACACGTTTATCTGCTGTCTAGGCAAAGCAGGGGGCGTTATCAAGGCTAAATTCCGCCCCTTGCTATATTCTTTTTGTTAATTATCGTCGTCCGATGAAATATCTGCGATGTCCTCCAAAGGAACCGTATCTTCTTCGTCATCTTCTAGGATGTCATCCGCCAGATCAACTTCTACATCATCGGCATCTTCATCCAGAACAATATCTTCTGAGTCAACATCTGCTTCTTTATCGCGCAGCGTCGACATATCTGCGGCATCCGCTGCGATCATGCGATTTTTATTTTGATCCAGCTCTACAACTTCATTCGTGTAGGGGCTGACGATGGGCGATTTGTTCAGGTCATAAAACCGTTTGCCTGTCGTGGGGCAAACACGTTTTACACCCCATTCTTCTTTTGGCATGTGCTCTTCTTTCTAAACTTTTATCTTGCGAAATATCTGGGGCAACTGCCATAACCAAGCCATCGTGTCAAAGGCTTTAAGTCCGAAAAGCGGTACAAAGGTTATCTTTCGTTAAAAACGGGTCAAATATGCGTGCGATAATACTGTCTGGTCGGTCCGATATTGTTATCCAAGTGAAACGATCGGCGCGCTCTAAGCGGCTGAGCCTTCGGGTCTCCTCGTTAGATGGGCGGATTACATTAACCGCACCGCCAAAAGTACCAGAACGCCAATTACAAGCCTTTATCGCGGAAAGAGAAGTCTGGCTGCGCCAGAATTTAGATAAACTGCCCGCGCCAAGCGCGATTGCGCTTGGCAAAAGCCTGCCCATTCTGGGTGTTGCGCATCAGATCGCCAGCGGCGCCAGCCATCGCGTTACCCATGGTGATGGCGTTGTGCACGTACCCTTTGACAAGCCCAAGCCTGCCGCGCGGTTGCAGGGTTATTTAAAAGCTTTGGCGCGCGATCATCTTGTGGGAGAATCGGATAAGTTTGCGGCGCGTCTCGGCATAGAATATGTGCGGTTAAGTTTGCGCGATACGAGGTCGCGCTGGGGATCGTGCACCCAAGATAAAGCGCTTATGTATTCCTGGCGATTGGTTTTGGCGCCCTTTGAAGTATTGTCTTATGTGGCGGCGCATGAGGTGGCGCATTTGAAATTTATGGATCATTCGGCGCAGTTTTGGAATCAGGTTGGTGATTTATATGGTGAGTATGACGCGCCGCGCGCTTGGCTAAAGGCGCAGGGCGCCAGTTTGCATCGCTTCCAATTTGTTGATTGACCTTTGGATTATTTGTGATCACACAGACCTATGAGGAAAGCTTTTCAAAAAACTGATGCGGGCGCCTCCGCGCATGAGCACGTTTATCGCGGGCTTCGCAGCCGCATCATGCACGGTCAGATTAGCCCGGGCACGCCGTTGACGCTGCGTGGAGTGGGGCAAGAGTTTGGTGTGTCAATGACGCCCTCGCGCGAGGCCATTCGCCGCTTGGCGGCTGAAGGGGCCTTATCGATTTCGGCATCGGGCCGTATTTCAACGCCCGAATTGAGCAATGAGCGGATTGAAGAGCTTGCAGCGCTGCGCGCCTTGATCGAGGTTGAGCTGGCGAGCCGGGCGTTGCCGCGGGCGCATTTGGCGTTGATTGACCGTTTGGAGGCAATCAACGGATTCGTTGCCGCGGCCGTAATCCAAGAAGATGCGGTGGCATATATTCGCACCAATCTAGAATTTCACCGCACGCTTTATTTGCGCGCGCAGGCCCCGGCTATGTTGGCGATGGCAGAAACGGTCTGGCTGCAATTGGGGCCCACGATGCGCGCACTGTACGGGCGCCTGCGTCGCAAAGAGCCTCCCCATTTTCACCGCGTTATTTTGGAAGCGTTAAAATCGGGTGATGAGCCCAGTTTGCGTATTGCAGTTCGCTCGGATGTAACCAAAGGCCTAAGGATGCTCAAGGCTTAAGCGTTCAGGCGCGAGGATCCCAATGCTAAAAATTTTTCGCGCCGATGTTTGATCAAAGTGTTTCGATCTTTGCCCGCTAAATCTTTCAGAATTTTGGCAATCGTGGTTTTAACATTGGCAAGTGCGGCATCGGGATCACGATGCGCCCCGCCCATTGGCTCAGCGATGACGTGATCATTCACGCCCAGCTTGGTGAGATCTTGCGCCGTTAGACGCAGGGCTTCCGCCGCCTCTCGCATTTTTTCCGAATCCTTCCAAAGGATTGAGGCGCAGCCTTCCGGGCTGATCACAGAATAAATTGAATGCTCTAGCATCGCCAAAGCATTGGCTGTGGCAAATGCCACCGCGCCGCCAGACCCGCCTTCTCCGATTACCACAGAAATCACGGGCACGCCGATCTGCAAACATTTTTCCGTTGAGCGAGCGATGGCTTCAGATTGTCCGCGCTCTTCGGCGCCTTTCCCAGGATAGGCGCCCGGGGTGTCGATCAAGGTGATCACCGGTAGATTAAACTTATCGGCCATCTCCATCAGCCGGATGGCTTTGCGATATCCCTCTGGGCGGGCCATACCGAAATTACGCGCGATTCTGCTTTTCGTATCATTGCCTTTTTCATGACCGATCACCACCACGGGCATGTCTTCAAACCGCGCCAAGCCCCCCATCACGGCATGATCATCGGCAAAATTCCGATCGCCAGCCAAGGGCGTAAACTCGCTGAACAAGGCGTTGATGTAATCTTTGCAATGGGGCCGCTCCGGATGGCGGGCCACTTGACATTTGCGCCAGGGTGTCAGGCTTTTATATAGATCTTTCAGTAAGGCTTCGGCCTTTGCATCAAGCGCTTGGGCTTCGTCTTCTATATCCATTTCCTCATTTTGGCGCGCTAAAGCGCGCAATTCTTCAGCTTTGCCTTCAATTTCTGCCAAAGGTTTTTCAAATTCGAGGTAATGGGTCATTCAGCTCTCCTAAAGCCACGCAAACATGTCGCGCATCAAGAGCAATCAATCAGACAGCCCAGACCCGCTGGCTTGAGCTTTAGCATTCTCCTGCGCTAAGTTTCAAGCATTTGCATGCGCTCAAAGGGGCCGCGCCGAAGCGGGCATATGCAGGCCATAATGGCTTTAAAACGCGGCGATCATTTCGGCTTGGTGGACGATGACCTCGGCTTGCTTGATCGATGCGATATCGACCAACCGGCCTTTATAAACGGTTGCCCCTTCGCCATTGGCCTTGGCCGTTTGCATGGCGTCCAATATGGCACGAGCTTCCCTGACGTCGTCTTCGGATGGGGTAAATACCTGATTGGCCAAGCCAATTTGGTTGGGATGGATCGCCCATTTTCCAACCATTCCCAAAGTGGCAGAGCGTTTGGCTTGCGCGATGAACCCGGCATCATCGGAAAAATCTCCAAACGGCCCGTCGACGGGTAAAATCCCATGCATGCGGCAGGCCGCCACGATTGCGGATTGGGCCCAATGCCAAGGGTCTGACCAATAGCGTTGATTCTCATGCTGCATGTAATAATTTTCCTGCGTGCCCCCGATGCCAGTTGTGGCCATCCCCATCGAGGCTGCAAAATCTGCGGCGCCAAGCGACATCGCGCGCAAACGCGGGCTGGCAGCGGCAATTTCTTTTACATTTGAAATTCCCGCAGCGCTTTCGATAATCACTTCAAAGCCGATTGGCTTTTCACGGCCCTGCGCCGTTTCAATCGCGCTGACCAAAGCATCAACGGCATAAATATCAGCGCCATTCCCCACCTTTGGGATCATAATCTGATCAAGCCGCGGCCCGGCTTGTTCCAATAGATCCACCACATCGCGATACCAATAGGGTGTATCAAGGCCGTTGATCCGCACCGATAGAGTTTTCTGTCCCCAATCCACGTTAGCAAGAGCTCGTATGATATTTGCGCGGGCGCTGTCTTTATCCGAGGGCGCAACCGAATCTTCCAGATCAAGGTTGATCACATCTGCCGCGCTGCTGGCCATTTTTGGAAACAGCGTCGGGCGCGAGCCCGGGCCAAAAAGCTGGCATCGATTGGGGCGGGCCACGGGGGTCGGTTGCAAACGAAATGACATGATATCAACCTCAGGAAAAGCATGATATTTCAATCTATACGCCGTGTTGGTTATTTTGTTGCCATTGAAATTGCAAGCTTATTTTGCAGATGCAGCATAATGGGAATGATCGCGCTGGAAAGCGATTCTGTTTTTTCGGTTACAGGGCTTAAATACGGGTTCAGAACTGCATCATGGCTGGCAAAAGCGGGTGAAATTTTTTAACCTTTGAGCGCGCGATAGGGGGCGCATCAATGCAGGTCATTAAAGCGCAGCAAGACCGGTTTCCTTTGTCGCAGGTGTTTCGCATTGCCCGTGGGCAACGAGACAGCGCGCAGGTAATCACGGTAAATGTTGAGAAGAATGGCGTAACCGGGCGCGGCGAAGGCCTGCCTTATGCACGATATGGCGAAACGCCGGCCTCGGTTCTGGCACAGATCCGCGCATTGCCCAACGATATCGCGCTTGAAGGCTTATCGCAGGCCTTGCCCCCCGGTGCCGCGCGCAATGCGGTGGAATGCGCGCTTTGGGATCTACAGGCCAAGCAGCGGGGCTGCCGGGTTTGGGATTTGCTAGGCATAGCGGCGCCACAACCGGTGATTTCGGCGATGACCATTTCGCTTGATACGCCAGAGGCTATGCATCAACAGGCGCTAAAAAATGCCCATCATCCGGTGTTGAAAATTAAACTGGGCGCTGAAACGGATCTGCCCTGCCTTCAGGCTGTGCGCAAGGCCGCGCCGCAATCTGATATTATCATTGATGCCAATGAAGGCTGGAGCGCAGACGGCTATCTGGCTTTGCTGCCGGAGTTACAGGCTGCCAGGGTGCGATTGATCGAACAGCCTTTGCCCGCAGGCGAGGATGATGCTTTGCGCGATTTGCCGCGCCCGATTGCCCTTTGTGCGGATGAGACCTGCCATGATCGGCGCAGCCTTGCGGGGTTGAAAGGCAAATATGACATAGTGAATATCAAACTGGATAAAACCGGGGGGCTGCAAGAAGCCTTGGCCTTGCGCGCGGCGGCGCAAAAACAGGGGTTTGGCATCATGATCGGCTGCATGGTTTCGAGCTCATTGGCAATTGCCCCTGCGACTTTGTTGACCCAAGATGCGGATATGATTGATCTTGACGGGTCTTTGTTTTTGGCAGAAGACCGACAAAATGCTTTGATTTATGATAAAAAAGGCCTGCATCCCCCGCAAGAGGATCTTTGGGGATAACCCGAAAAGGAGAGTAAGATGAACCGGATTGTTTATGTGAATGGGGCTTATATGCCCGAACAAGAGGCAACCGTGTCAATTTTCGATAGGGGCTTTTTAATGGCCGATGGTGTTTATGAGGTGACCTCGGTCTTACAGGGAAAATTGATCGATTTTGAGGGCCATGCGCAACGGCTCAGACGCTCGTTAGACGCGTTGGATATGGCAATGCCAATGCCGATTGATGAGTTGCTTGGCGTGCATCGTGAATTGGTTGCGCGCAACGGGATCGAGGAGGGGATGATTTACTTGCAGGTAACGCGGGGCTCGGCGGGCGATCGCGATTTTGCCTTTCCCGATCCCGAAGAAACGCCCGTGACCTTAGTGATGTTCACGCAAAACAAACCAGGCCTAGCCGATAGTCCCGCGGCAAAAACCGGGATTAAAGTGATCAGCATCGATGATATTCGTTGGGGCCGCCGCGATATCAAAACGGTGCAATTGCTATACCCGTCCATGGGAAAAATGATGGCGAAAAAAGCGGGCGCTGATGATGCGTGGATGGTTCAAGACGGTTTCGTCACTGAAGGCACCAGTAACAACGCCTATATCGTGAAAAATGGCCAGATTATCACGCGGGCGCTGTCGAATGATATTTTGCACGGTATCACGCGTAGCGCTGTTCTGCGCTTTGCCCAAGAAGCGCAAATGGAGCTGGTAGAGCGCAATTTTACCATCGATGAGGCACAAAGCGCGGATGAGGCTTTTGTCACCTCGGCCAGTACCTTTGTGATGCCAGTGGTTGAAATCGATGGTAAAGCGCTGGGCGCGGGCATGCCCGGACCGATCGCGGCGCGGCTGCGTGAGATTTATTTGGAAGAAAGCCTAAAACAAGCGATTTAACGTAGATTAGCACGCGCTGCGCTCAAAAACAGGTTTACGAGCTAAAGAAGGGTCAGCTGAAAACTGTGCAGCAGTTCGGTGATCACCGAATTTTGGGCTGGGCTGATTCGCTGATGCCGGGGATAAAGCGGTGCGGTGCGATCATCCAAAACGGCGCAATTCCAATCCGTGCTTGCCATAAATCGTTTGGCTCCATCCGGACCGAAAACGGTCAAATAGCCTTGTAAAACTACATCGAGATAGCTGCGCAGGATTGGCACGTCGCAGGGGCGGGTAGGGGATGTGATTGGGGGCACGGCATAAACTGCGCAGGCGGTTTCGTGGTCTGCGTGATCGCCCGTATAGATCGCGGCGACAGAGCTTAAACGATCATAACCCGCTTCTCTGGCATCCAAACCGGGCCATTGCTGTGGCTCGACCCGTGCCAATAACCCGTCAATAATACCGCCCTCGCTGCGGCGAATGCTTAAAAACGCGTGATCTGTTGCTTCTATTTGGCACCAATATCGCCGCCATCCGCTGAGCCGCGCGGGGCTAGGCGCAAGAAAATCATGCGTGGATGCGTTTACCAAGCTGCCATATCCAAAAACATAATCTTGTATCATACGCGTATCTTTACCCTTGGCGGTTGCAAGTTTAGACTCTGTTTAGATCTGGCTGCGCTTGTGAAGTAAATGCTTGTTCTGTCGCCGCAGCTGGATTATGCTATCTTTATCAGAACGGGAGAACTGGATAAACCAGTGCCGAAGGAGCAACCGCCCCCGGAAACTCTCAGGCAGCAGGACCGCTCTGAACAACAGAACTCTGGAGAGAGATGCGCAAGCATCGGCCGAAGGGATAGCGATCTCAGGCAAAAGGACAGAGGGGGCATCAGGGTATGGGCAGGTTTGCCTATGCGTCACAGGATGCCGGTCGTTTCAACGCAGATGATATGCCGGTCAACACGTAGAAGGTTGCGATGACCGAAGAATTGCGGCGCACAGCGCTTTATGACTTACATGTAAAACACGGGGCCAAAATGGTGCCCTTCGCGGGCTATGAGATGCCCGTGCAATACCCGATGGGGGTGATGCAAGAACATCTTCATACGCGCGGCAAGGCCGGGCTTTTCGATGTGAGCCATATGGGGCAGTTGATTTTGCGCGGATCAAGTTACGAGGCCACCGCTATGGCGCTGGAAAAACTGATCCCGATGGATGTATTGGGCTTGCCTGTGGGGCGGCAGCGATACGGGCTGTTGACCAATGAGGAAGGCGGTCTGCGCGATGATTTGATGTTCGCGAATCGCGAGGATCACATTTACATGGTGGTCAATGCGGGCTGCAAAGAGGCTGATATTGCCTATATGCGCCAGCATCTTGAACCGGAGGTCACGCTTAAAGAATTATCCAACCGGGCTTTGCTTGCCTTGCAGGGCCCGTTGGCGCAGGCGGTTTTGGCCGAGCATCACCCAGCGTTTGCATCGATGGCTTTTATGGATGTGGCAACCTTGCCTTTGGCGGGCGCTGAATGCTGGGTGTCGCGCTCTGGCTATACCGGTGAGGATGGGTTTGAAATTTCTGTGCCAGAAAGCGCCGTTCACGATGTGGCAAATGCGCTGTTGGACAATCGCGATGTTGCGCTGATCGGTCTTGGCGCACGCGATTCGCTGCGCCTTGAAGCCGGGCTTTGTTTATACGGGCAAGATATCGATGCACAAACCAGTCCGGTTGAGGCGTCTTTGGGTTGGGCGGTTCAAAAAGTGCGCCGCTCTGGCGGTGCCCGCGCGGGCGGTTTTCCAGGCGCAGCGCGTATTTTGGCCGAATTTCCGCAGGCTATCGCGCGCAAACGCGTGGGCTTGAAACCGCAGGGCCGGGCGCCGATGCGCCATGGCGTGGCGCTCTATGACAGCGCTGAAGGCGGCGCGGCGCTCGGCGAAATCAGCTCGGGCGGGTTTGCGCCAAGCCTCAATCACCCCGTGGCGATGGGCTATGTGCCCGTTACCCATGCCGCGGTTGGAACGCTTTTATATGGTGAGGTGCGCGGCAAACGATTGCCGATTGAAGTTGTGGACCTGCCGTTTGTGCCTGCCAATTTTAAACGATAAAAACTTAGGAGAGATAAAGATGAAATTTACCGAAGAGCATGAATGGCTGCGCGTTGAAGACGATGTGGTGGTGGTCGGCATCACCGAGCATGCCAGCACCCAATTGGGCGATGTGGTGTTTGTTGAGCTTCCCGAAGAAGGCACCACCGTTTCAAAGGATGATGAAGTGGTGGTGATTGAAAGCGTGAAAGCTGCTTCTGATATACTGTCTCCGCTTGATGGCGAGATCGTCGAGGTGAACCAAGCCCTGATCGATGAACCATCGATGGTGAATGATGATCCATTGGGCACCGCTTGGTTTTTCAAAATCAAAGCGGATAATCCCGGCCAAATGGATGAATATATGGATGAGGCCGCGTATAATAAGCTGATCGGCTGAGGTCTTGCGCGCGGGATGCGCGCGATGAATTTTCGCGGTGCCTCACCTGTTTTGGCGCCGCCGCTGAAACCTATGAAAACTGGAGTGTCTCGTGCCTTTTACCCCAACCGACTACCTGCCTTATGACTTTGCAAATCGCCGCCATATTGGCCCATCGCCGCAGGAAATGCAGAAGATGCTTGGGCTGCTAGGGTGCGATACGCTGGAGGCGTTGATCGATGATACGCTGCCCAAATCGATCCGCCAAAGCCAGCCACTTGATTTTGGCAAGGCCAAATCTGAGCGCGAGCTTTTGCATCACATGCGCTTGACCGCGTCAAAAAATAAAGTGCTTAGCAGCTTGATTGGGCAGGGCTATTACGGCACCGTTACGCCGCCGGTGATCCAGCGGAATATTTTAGAAAATCCGGCATGGTATACGGCCTATACCCCCTATCAGCCAGAAATCAGCCAAGGCCGTTTGGAAGCATTGTTAAATTTTCAAACCATGGTCACCGATTTAACCGGGCTTGAAATTGCCAATGCCTCGCTGCTGGATGAAGCGACGGCTTGCGCGGAAGCGATGACAATGGCGCAGCGCGTTGCCAAATCAAAAGTCAAAGCGTTTTTCGTGGATGAAAATTGCCATCCGCAAAATATAGCCGTGATGCAAACCCGGGCCAAACCCCTGGGGATTGAGGTGATTGTAGATGCTCCTGAACGTATGGTTGCGGATCAGGTATTTGGCGCGATTTTTCAATATCCGGGCACCTATGGGCATGTGCATGATTTCACGCAAGCGATTGCCGATTTGCATGCGGCAAAAGCCATCGGAATAATCTGCGCGGATCCGTTGGCGTTGACGCTTTTGAAAGAGCCCGGCGCTATGGATGCTGATATCGCCGTTGGCAGCACGCAGCGCTTTGGCGTGCCGGTTGGCTATGGCGGTCCGCACGCGGCCTATATGGCCAGCAAGGAAGCCTATAAACGGGCCATGCCGGGGCGCATTGTGGGCGTGTCGATCGACAGCCATGGGGGCAAAGCCTATCGCCTGTCTTTGCAAACCCGCGAGCAACATATCCGCCGCGAGAAAGCCACCTCAAACGTCTGCACAGCGCAAGCGCTTTTGGCGGTGATGGCGTCCTTCTATGCAGTGTTTCATGGCCCTGAAGGCTTGAAAGCGATCGCGCAGCGGATCCATCGTAAAACTGTGCGGCTGGCCAAAGGCTTGGAAGCTGCGGGGTTCAAAGTAGAGCCGGAGGCGTTTTTTGACACGATCACCGTGCATGTCGGGGTACTGCAAAAAACGGTGATGCAGGCCGCGGTGGCCGAAGGGGTTAATTTGCGCGCCGTGGGCACGGATAAAGTGGGCATCTCGCTGGATGAACGGACGCGCCGCGCCACCACTGAAGCGGTGTGGAGGGCCTTTGGAATCACCCATGCAGATGATGATTTAAGCCCCGATTATCGGGTGCCAGAAACCTTGCATCGGCGCAGTAAATATTTGGAACATGATGTGTTTCATATGAACCGCGCGGAAACCGAGATGATGCGGTATATGCGCCGCTTGGCCGATCGTGATCTGGCGCTAGACCGGGCGATGATTCCCTTAGGCTCCTGCACGATGAAGCTGAATTCAGCGGCTGAAATGATGCCGGTAAGCTGGCGCGAATTCTCCTTGCTGCATCCGTTTGCGCCAAAAGATCAGGCGCTGGGCTATGAAGAAATGATTGCGGATCTATCGGACAAATTGTGCCAAATTACCGGCTATGATGCGATTTCAATGCAGCCAAATTCAGGCGCGCAAGGGGAATATGCGGGTCTATTAACGATCGCTGAATATCACCGGTCGCGCGGTGAGGGGCATCGCAATATCTGCCTGATTCCAACCTCGGCGCATGGCACTAACCCGGCCAGCGCCCAAATGGTGGGCTGGACGGTTGTGCCCGTCGACTCGGCTGAAAACGGCGATATTGATGTTGCAGATTTTAGGGCCAAAGCGAAACAGTACAGCCAGGATTTGGCAGGTTGCATGATCACCTATCCCTCAACCCATGGCGTGTTTGAAGAAACCGTGCATGAAGTCTGCGGGATCATTCATCAGCATGGCGGCCAGGTCTATATCGATGGCGCGAATATGAACGCGATGGTTGGCCTGTCGCGCCCGGGTGATTTGGGCGGTGATGTCAGCCATCTCAATTTGCACAAGACCTTTTGTATTCCCCATGGCGGGGGCGGGCCGGGCATGGGCCCAATTGGCGTGAAAGCGCATTTAACGCCGCATCTACCAGGGCATCCAGAAGGTGAAGGCGAGGTGGGGCCGGTCTCTGCAGCACCATTCGGCTCGCCGTCATTATTACCAATCAGCTGGGCTTATTGTTTGATGATGGGCGGTGAAGGCCTTACCCAAGCTACGCGGGTAGCGATCTTAAATGCCAATTACATCGCCAAGCGGCTCGAAGGCGCGTTTGATGTTTTGTATAAAGGTCCAACGGGCCGCGTGGCGCATGAATGCATTTTGGATGTGCGACCCTTTGCCGATAGCGCCGATGTGAGCGTGGACGATATTGCAAAACGCCTGATCGATTGCGGATTTCACGCGCCAACGATGAGCTGGCCGGTTTCGGGCACGCTGATGGTTGAGCCGACGGAATCTGAAACAAAAGCCGAGCTAGATCGCTTTTGTGATGCGATGCTTGCGATCAGAAACGAGATTGCCGAGATAGAGGCGGGCCGTATGGATCCGACGAATAATCCGCTGAAAAATGCACCGCATACGTCGAATGATCTGATTGGCGATTGGGATCGCCCGTATAGCCGCGAGCAAGGCTGCTTCCCGCCCGGCGCATTCCGCGTTGATAAATATTGGCCACCGGTAAACCGCGTCGATAATGTTTACGGAGATCGCAATCTGGTTTGCACCTGCCCGCCAATGTCAGATTATGCGCAAGCGGCAGAATAAGGCCTTGATTTTGCAAGCTCGCGCTTGGCGCCGCTGAACTGTTTGTTTGGCGGCGGCATCGAGTCTTATTTATGGTGGCGCAGTTAGAGACTTGAACCCTGATTGGGAACGTGGTTTCCATAAGCTGAGACTTATCTGGGGGCGCAGATGGACGCATGCTTTCTTGGGATTGATTTGGGTACGTCGGGGCTTCGGGCGTTGCTTGTCACGAAATCGGGTGAAATCATTGGCGAGGGAGAGGCGCATTATAGCGTTTCAAACCCGGCCGATGGCTTTAGTGAACAGGATCCTGCAGATTGGATTTCAGCGTGCCAAGTTGCCTTGGGCGCGTTGCGGCAGGCCTTCCCAGAAGCGTATCGCAGCGTTGCTGGTATTGGCGTGGCAGGGCATATGCATGGCGCCACTTTGCTTGACGCGGCCGGCGCGGTGCTGCGCCCTTGCATTTTATGGAATGACACGCGCAGCCATGCCGAGGCCGCCGCATTAGACGCTGTGGAAAACCTGCGCGCCTTATCCGGTAATATAGTTTTTCCTGGCTTCACCGCGCCAAAATTAATGTGGGTTGCGCGGCATGAGCCTGAGATCTTTGCCAAAATAAAGCGCGTTTTGCTGCCGGCTGCCTATCTCAGTTTTTGGTTAACCGGTGAAGCCGTGGCAGATCTATCAGATAGCGCTGGTACCGCGTGGTTGGATGTGGGCGCGCGCGATTGGTCGCCGGCGCTTTTGGCGGCCTCTGGCATGACATTGGGTCAGATGCCGCGGCTGGTCGAAGGCTGTGCTTGCGCGGCTAAGCTGGATCCCGCGCGCGCCGCCGAATTGCACTTATCACCAGAGGCGTATGTTGTTGGCGGAGCAGGAGATAATGCCGCGGCCGCCTGCGGGGTCGGGGCGCTTGATGAGGGCGATGGTTTTGTGTCGCTGGGGACTTCGGGCGTGTTGCTGGCCGCGCGCGATGGCTATGCACCTTTGCCGGCTTCGGCGGTGCATACGTTTTGCCATGCGGTGCCCGATCGCTGGTACCAGATGGGGGTTATCCTTTCGGCCACTGATAGTTTGAACTGGCTGTCAAATATAACGGGCTGCAGCCCTGCAAAAATGACGCAGGCTTTGGGTAAGACGCTTACAGGCCCCTCAGATGTGAAATTTTATCCCTATCTTTCGGGGGAGCGTACGCCACATAATGACGCGCAAATTCGCGGTGGTTTTGCCGGGATTGGGCACCGCAGCTCTCAGCAGGATATGACGCAAGCGGTTTTGGAAGGTGTCAGTTTTGCATTGCGTGATTGCCTTGAGGCGTTGCGAAAAACCGGTGCGAATCCACAATCCCTGCTGGCGATTGGCGGGGGCACAGCGTCCGATTTTTGGCTGCAAACGCTGGCAACCGTTTTGAATCTGCCGCTTGATCTGCCCAAATCGGGTGAGTTTGGCGCGGCGCTTGGCGCGGCGCGCCTTGCCATCGTGGGGATCACCAAACTACCCCCTGAACAGGTGATGACCAAACCCGAAATTGCCCGCCGCATCCTGCCCAATGCGGCGTTACAAACAGAATATGAGAAAGCCTATCGCCATTTCGCGACCCGGTTTGAATATGTGAAGGAACTGCAATGACACATCCGTTTTTTGAAGGGTTTTCGCCCATAGAATATGAAGCTCCGGACAGCACGAACCCGATGGCGTTTCGACATTATAATCCCGATGAAGTGGTGCTGGGCAAGCGGCTGGAAGATCACTTGCGCTTTGCGATTGCTTATTGGCACAGTTTTGCCTGGGAAGGCGGCGATCCCTTTGGTGGCCCGACGTTTGAGCGGCCGTGGCACCCACAAAATTCGATGGAAAATGCGCGTCTGAAAGCCGATATCGCTTTTGATATGTTTGCGCTTTTGGGGCAGCCCTATTTTTGTTTTCACGATGCGGATATTCGCCCTGATCAAGGCAATTTTGCCGATAATTTGGCAAGTTTGAACGAGATCACCGATTATATTGGCGCTAAAATGCAAGCGGGGGGGCCGAAACTGCTTTGGGGCACCGCGAATATGTTCAGCCATCGGCGCTGGATGGCCGGGGCTTCCACCAATCCTGATCCTGATATGTTCGCTTTTGCGGTGGCAACGGTCAAATCCTGCATCGATGCCACGCATAAACTTGGCGGAGAAAACTACGTTTTGTGGGGTGGGCGCGAAGGGTATGAAACCCTGCTCAACACCGATTTGGGCGCAGAACTGGACCATATGGGGCGGTTTTTGAACATGGTTGTCGATTACAAACATAAAATTGGTTTTAAAGGCACCATTTTGGTGGAACCAAAACCGCAAGAACCTTCAAAACATCAATATGATTATGATGCGGCCACCTGTATCGGGTTTTTGCGCAAATACGGGCTTGAGAATGAGGTGAAGCTTAATCTCGAGCAAGGCCATGCGATCCTTGCGGGGCATTCTTTCGAACATGAGTTGGCTGTGGCGGCGGCAGAAGGCATGTTGGGGTCGATCGATATGAATCGCAATGATTACCAGTCGGGCTGGGATACGGATCAATTTCCCAATAACGTCCCGGAAGTGGCGCTGGCCTATTATCATATACTAAAAAGCGGTGGTTTCAGCACGGGCGGTACGAATTTTGACGCGAAATTACGGCGCCAATCCTTAACGGCTGAAGATTTGCTTGCCGGCCATATCGGTGCGATGGATATTTGCGCGTGCGGCTTGAAAGCCGCCGCGGCGATGTTGGAAGATGGCGGATTGGAAACGGCCTTGAAACAGCGCTATGCGGGCTGGCAAACGCAAGAGGCGCAAAACATGCTGGCCAGTGATTTTGATCAAATCACCGCGCGTGTTTTGAACGAGGGTATCAACCCAGAACCGAAATCAGGGCGGCAAGAGGTTTTGGAAAATTACGTTAACCGATTTGTGTAAATCGCGGGGCGCCTGAAACCTGCTCATGCTTTTGATCGACCGCTTTTGGCAGCCTGTCAACATCCTGCCGATTTTAAAACCGGTTGAGATTATCGATGTCGGGGCGGCGTATATGCAATGTTCTGAGGCAGTTCTGACTGAACATCACGGGCTCTTCGTAAGGATGTGGCTGATAAATTGCAGCTACCACCTCCTTGAGCATGGCGTCCGATTGTACGAGAAAAAAAGCAGATCTCGATCTACGGGTACTTGCACAGCCTGATTTGTCGCAAAATTTTGCTTAGTGCTTAGTGCTTAGTGCTTAGTGCTTAGTGCTTAGTGACCCAAAATGTTGCAGACCCTGCGTACGCATGAAGCTAAGGGGCTCGCACGCCTGCCAAGTCAATGCCCTGTTGCCTACCACAGCCAGCTCCCAATCCTTTGTATTATGCTGCAATATCTGCAGCGTTATACTTATTAAGCCGGCCTTGTAGGAAGACCGGCCTATGTGGTTTTGCAAAAGCCTCATTTTTGACCGCCCGCTGTCAAAGCGTTTTTGCAGCTCATGGGCAGAGCCCAAGCCATCAGCCTTGTGCCTGCACTTCCTGCAAAACATAATTTCTTGTTTTGAAACCGCGAGCGGGTTTCATAAACCCTTTGCCCAAAAGCGATTTGAATGCACGATGATAGGTTGCATGCGAAATATCGCGCGCCAAAGTATGGCGGGAAAGATAATGCGCGACAAACTCTCCATCTTCACCGGCCACGTCTGTTGCCGCATATAAGATATCGCGCTCGGTTTGGGAAAGCGTATGCAACCCCTCATTCTTTTCCATATCTTTAATCATGGCGCGCAAATGAATTAATTGTGTGTAATGTCTCAAACTGGTCACCCTAAAAACAAAAAAATACTAGAACGAGGCTAAAATAAACGCCTCTGGAGCTGATTTTTACAGAAGAAAAAAGCAAAAATAAAGCAGAAAACCTTTCGGGATGAGAAAAATGTAAATTTTTCTACTGGCGGCGGGATCAGGACTGCAGAGCTTGCGCGTGTTGAGATGCTTGATCAGCGCAGGGCAGGTGTTAAATACGCCTGAGAGGAGAAGGCAGGAACGCGCACCGTGTTGGCGCGGCTGCCCCTTTGCTTGGCCGTTGTATTTGATAAAAAATGGCCAGCCGCGTTATAAATGCGCAGCTGGCCGAAGTGAAAAACCTTTGCATGGCCATTTCTGGCCGCGTGTTTTCAAGTTTTACTTAAGGGCTTTATCGGTGATTGCATGCGTCCAAGCACCGCTTGGTTTGGCGGTGATCACCGGATCTGATCCGCCTGCCATCAAGGTTGCCACTGTACGCTCGTAATCGGCCGGGTCCAATGTGCCGTTTGAGCCGGCGGTGAGTTTGGCGATTTCCCCCATCATGCGCACTTGATGTGCTTCGGTTTGGGCGCCTGATTCATCATTGTCCAACACGATATTTGCGGCCTCACCAGGGTTGGCTTCCGCATATTTCCAGCCCTTCATCGAGGCGCGTACGAAGCGGACCATTTTATCGGCGAAGGCTGGATCTTTCAGGTTATCTTCCAAAGCATAGATTCCGTCTTCCAAAGTGGCGACGCCCTGATCCTCATATTTAAATGTGACCAATTCATCCTCGGATACACCGGCATCCAAAACCTGTCCAAATTCATTATAGGTCATGGTGGAAATGCAATCGGCTTGGCGCTGCAACAGTGGATCCACGTTGAAGCCTTGGCGCAACACGGTAACCCCATTATCGCCACCCTCGGTGGAAATACCTTCCTGGCTCATCCAGCTTAAGAAAGGGTATTCATTGCCATAGAACCAAACACCGATGGTTTTGCCTTTGAAATCGGCGGGGCTTTTGATCCCTGTATCTTTCCAGCAGGTCAGCATTAAACCTGAGCTTTTAAAGGGCTGGGCAATATTCACCACGGGCAGACCTTTTTCGCGCGCTGCCAAAGCAGAGGGCATCCAATTCAGCATCGCATCAGCGCCGCCGCCGGCCAGAACTTGCGGGGGGGCGATATCGGGCCCACCTGGCAAAATTGTGACATTCAGGTCTTCTGCGGCGTAAAATCCTTTGTCCAACGCCACGTAGTAGCCAGCAAATTGGGCCTGCGTCACCCATTGCAATTGCAGCTTCACATCATCGGCAGCTTGCACGGTGGTGGCTGCGGCTGCAGCCATCAGCGCCAGGGCACTTGATAGAATGGTTTTCATCGTTTTTCTCCTAGTTGGTTTTGGTGGTTTATCATTTTCTCTGCTACGAGCCTCTTTGCGAGGGGTGCCAAAAGGTGACCCCCTTTTCTATTATTGCGACGGCGCCATAAAATGCGCTTCCCGCCAGCGCAGCGATCACGATTTCTGCCCAGACCATATCAAGCGCCAATTGCCCGACAGAGGCGGAAATTCGAAACCCCATACCCACGACAGGTGAGCCGAAAAACTCGGCAACAATGGCGCCGATCAGGGCTAGTGTGGTTGAAATTTTTAACCCGTTAAACATAAAAGGCATCGCGGCGGGTAGCCGCAATTTTAAAAACGCTTGCGCCGGGCGCGCGGCGTATGTGTGCATCAAATCCCTTTGGATGGCTGTGGTTTCGCGTAATCCGGCTACGGTGTTCACCAGCATTGGGAAAAACACCATGACCACCACCACTGCGGCTTTCGATTGCCAGTCAAAGCCAAACCACATCACTAAAATGGGCGCGGTACCAATGATTGGAAGCGCCGCGATAAAATTTCCCACGGGTAACAGCCCTCGGCTTAAAAAATCGAACCGGTCCACCAGAAATGCGGTTAGAATCGCGGCGCTGCAGCCAATCAGATACCCGCGCAGAGTGCCTTTGAGAAAGGTTTGTACAAAGTCTTTCCACAGAATTGCCAGATTATCTGCCATGGTGTCGACCACCAAGGAGGGTGGTGGTAAAATTACCAAAGGCACGTTGAGGCCGCGCACCAGCATTTCCCAAACCAGCAATAAGGTCAGGCCAAACAACGTTGGTACGATCACTTTGACCAATCGCGTGCCCGAGGCGGTGCCATTGGCCAGTTTGACATTGAGCGCCCAAGCCGCGATCCAGACCACAATGCTGAAAAAAACAATGCTCATGACATTCCCATTTTTTTCAATGTTAGTCTTTGGATCAATCCAACCAGCGCCACCAAACTGGCGGCTACAATCGCGGCCATGAACAGCGCCGACCAGATTTGTACGGTCTGCCCATAATAAGACCCAGCCAAAAGGCGCGCCCCTAGGCCGCGCACGGCGCCTGTGGGCAATTCGCCAACAATCGCCCCAACCAAACTGGCGGCAATTCCAATTTTTAACGATGCAAAAAGATAGGGCAACGAGGCCGGTAGGCGCAGCTTCAGCAGGATCTGAAGTGCAGAACTGTTATAGGTCTTCAACAAATCAAGTTGCATCCGATCAGGGCTGCGCAATCCTTTCACCATTCCAACGACCACGGGAAAAAAGCTCAGATAGGCGCTGATAAAGGCTTTTGGTAGCAGGCCTTGAATGCCCACAGAATTCAGCACCACGATGATCATCGGTGCAATGGCCAAAATCGGAATGGTTTGCGAGGCGATTGCCCAAGGCATCACGCTCATATCCATCGCCCGGCTATGCACAATCCCCACGGCAAGCAAAATACCCATGCCGGTGCCGATTGCAAAGCCAAGCAAGGTAGCGCTCAGGGTGATCCATGCGTGAAACACCAAGCTTCGCTTCGAAGTTATTTTTTTCTCAACCGTGGTTTTCCAAAGCTCATTGGCCACTTGATGGGGTGCAGGAAGCCGCGGGCGGTCTTGCGAAAAGGTCGCAGGAATGGCGAAACTATTCTTTGCCACAAGCCCGATGGATGAGAGATCCCGCCGCTCTTTTGCACCGGCCGGAACCACGTCAGCCCCTGCGCGCTCGGCGGTGGTGAGGGCGGATTTTATATTCATGGGCACCACCGCCACATACCAAGCGGCCAGCAAAGCCAATATAACCGTTAGAATGGGCAGCAGCTTTTGTGTCATTCTGCGTCATGCCCCGCGCGCAGCCCTTCGCGCACCCGTTGCGCGATCGCGATAAACTCTTCTGAATCGCGAATATTCAGCGGGCGTTCCTCCGGCAGGCTGCTCTCGATCACATCCGTAATCCGCCCCGGGCGCGGCGACATGACAACAATTTTTGTTGATAGATACACCGCTTCGGGAATCGAATGGGTGACAAATCCGATGGTTTTATGCGTGCGTTTCCAAAGTTTGAGCAATTGCTCGTTCAAATGGTCCCGCACGATCTCATCCAGCGCCCCGAAAGGTTCATCCATCAAGAGGATATCGGCATCAAAAGCCAAGGCCCGGGCGATGGAGGCGCGCTGCTGCATCCCGCCTGACAATTGCCATGGAAATTTCTTTTCAAAATCGGACAGTTCGACCAGTTCCAGAACGTTTTTTACCCGCTCGGCCTGTTCGGCTTTGCTGAACCCCATGATTTCAAGCGGCAATCGGATATTGCCGCCAATGCTGCGCCAAGGATAAAGGCCTGCGGCCTGAAATACATAGCCATAGGCGCGGGCTTGGCGCGCGGCGCTTGGCGAGACGCCATTGACGGTGATGCTGCCGCCAGTAGGTTGTTCGAGATCTGCCATTACCCGCAAAAACGTGGTTTTGCCGCAGCCTGATGGGCCGATAAAGCTAACAAATTCCCCTTTCCTAACATCAAGGCTCACGTTTTTCAGCGCATGAACGGCACCATCCCCCGTTGCAAATGTAAGGGATAAATCTTTGGCAGAGATCACTATTTCCTGCGCCATTTTAGGGGGTTTCTACTTGTGGCAAAAACATATTGTCCTTTCGCTGGTCTTTCGACGGGCTCTCCACGCTTTTTTAAATCCCGGCTGGAATATTCATTGGATCGCGATGGATTTGTTTTGGGGCTGTTAGGGCTTTCCATTTGCTCAAGGCCGCATTGGCATCTGGAAAGGCAGGACGGGGCACGAAGCGGCCGCGGCCGGGATTGGGTTGGCTGTTTTGACCCCAGGCCCAGATCACATCGCCGCGGCTGATCGTAAAGCGCGATTGTGCGCTGACATTGAAGCCCTCAAATACATTATAATCCAAGATGGAATGATGGTTCGAGACGCTAATGGTTTTAGAAATTTTTGGATCCCAAACCACAATATCGGCATCTGCCCCTTCCACAATTGCCCCTTTTTTTGGATAGATATTCAGAATTTTCGCAATATTGGTGCTGGTGACGGCCACGAATTCGCTGGGGGTCAATCGCCCGGTTTCAACGCCCTCTGTCCACAGCACCGCCAAACGTTCTTCAAGGCCGTTTGAGCCATTTGGAATCAAGCAGAAATTATCCTTGCCCATCAGTTTCTGCTCGCTGGTAAAGGCGGCATGATCAGTGGCCACAACTTGTAGAGAGCCGGATTGTAAGCCGGCCCAAAGGCTGGCCTGATGCTCTTTATTGCGAAATGGCGGTGACATCACGCGCCGCGCCGAATGCATCCAATCACCCTTGAAATATTCGCTTTCATCCAAGGTTAGGAATTGTGCCAACGGCTCGCCATAGACGCGCATGCCTTTTTGGCGCGCCCGCCGGATCGCTTCATGGGCCTGCTCGCAGCTGACATGCACCACATAAAGCGGCACGCCGGCGGCATCCGCGATGGTGATCGCGCGATTGGCGGCTTCGCCTTCAAATTCAGGCGGACGCGAATAGGCATGGCCTTCGGGCCCTGTTATGCCTTGTTCGAGCATTTGCTGTTGCATATCGGCCACCAAATCGCCGTTTTCGGCATGCACCATCGGCAGTGCTCCGATTTCCTTGCAGCGTTTAAAGCTGGCAAACATTTCATCATCTTCGATCATCAGGGCGCCTTTATAGGCCATGAAATGTTTGAACGAGTTGACCCCCATATCAACCGCATCTTTCATCCCGTTGAAGATATCTTCATTCCAGCCGGTGATGGCCATATGATAGCCGACATCCGAACAGATTTGCGGCGCGGATTTGCGGTGCCATTCATTGATTGCGTTTTTGATCGACCCATCTGCCCCTGGCAGGCAGAAATCCACCACCATCGTTGTGCCGCCTACGGCGGCGGCCCATGTGCCCGTTTCAAAGGTTTCGGCCGCAGTTGTGCCCATGAAGGGCATTTCAAGATGCGTATGCGGATCAATTCCGCCAGGAATAACATAAGCGCCGGCGGCATCGATATATTCATCGCCGGTCAGATCTTCACCGATTTGTTTGATGGTTTCGCCTTCGATAAGTACATCTGCCTTCCAGGCGCGGTCTGCCGTGCAAACGGTTCCGCCTTTGATCACTTTGCTCATCTTGGTTCTCCTTTTATGCGCGGCTACTCTGTTATGACGGCGGTTTCGACAACCGCATGAAACAGCACATCGGCGCCCGCTGTTGCCCAGTCTTTTGTTATATCTTCGGCTTCATTATGGCTGAGCCCATCGACGCAGGGGCACATGATCATCGCGGTTGGGGCCACTTGATTGACCCAGCAGGCATCATGCCCTGCACCCGAAATGATATTCCTGTGGCTATAGCCCAAGCGCTCTGCGGCGTTGCGCACAGCGCTGACACATCCCTCGTCAAAGGCCACCGGATCAAACCCGCCAACCTTCTCAAATGCTACTTCAAGCCCCATGTCACCGCAAATTTTCTGCGCTCCGGTTTTCAGGCGGGTTTCCATATCTTCGATGACCGCCAAATCGGGGCTGCGGAAATCGATGGTAAACACAACCTGCCCGGGGATCACATTACGGGAATTGGGAAACACATCAATATGGCCTGCTGCCCCCACAGCATCTGGGGCATGGCTCAGCGCGATCTCATCGACCAAATTTAAGACCCGCGCCATACCAAGGCCTGCGTTTTTGCGCATTGGCATCGGAGTAGAGCCGGTATGGGCGTCTTTGCCAGTGATGGTCACTTGCGTCCAGCTGAGGCCTTGGCCATGCGTAACCACGCCAATATCCGCCCCTTCAGCCTCTAAAATCGGTCCTTGTTCGATATGCAATTCGAAAAACGCATGCATTTTGCGCGCGCCCACCGCTTCTTCACCGCGCCACCCGATGCGGGTGAGCTCATCGCCAAAAGATTTGCCGTCACTATCGGTGCGGGCATAGGCCCAGTCTTGCGTATGGATCCCCGCAAATACACCCGAAGCCAGCATGGCCGGCGCAAAGCGGGTGCCTTCTTCATTGGTAAAATTGGTAACAACGATCGGGTGTTTCGTGCGAATGCCCAGATCATTGAGGCTTCGAATGATCTCTAAACCGCCCAATACCCCTAACACGCCGTCATATTTGCCCCCCGTGGGCTGCGTGTCGAGATGTGAGCCGACATAGACCGGTAAAGCATCGGGGTCGGTTCCAGGGCGCGTGGCAAACATATTTCCCATTTGATCCACGCCCATGCTGCAGCCTGCTGCAACACACCATTTTTGAAAGAGATGACGCCCCTCGCCATCTTCATTGGTGAGGGTCTGACGATTATTGCCACCCGCGACCCCGGGTCCAATTTCAGCCATATCCATCAAGCTGTTCCAAAGCCGGTCGCCATTGATCTTAAGGTTTTCTCCGGGTGCGGCCATCTGTGCCTCCTTTTGCCATGCTGCGCGTTTTGCACATCACAGCCGTTTCGAACATCTATGATCAAGCTCGCGCAAAATGCGCGTTCTTTGGCGTGTTTCAAGCAAAGGCTTGATGGTGCCAAAGCCCCGATCGGTTGGTAATTCGCAGACTTTTTAATTTGCGATTGCTCTGTTAAACTAGAGCGTAACACGGTTGACCATCTAGTCAAGATTGTTTCTTTTGCAGCGAATGACTTGGGCTCCAAATTAAGAAAGTGCTTATTTTGAAAGCGGCAAAAGCGCATATTCGAGCGGAAAATGAACGGCTGATTCTGGAAGCAGGCGAGCGCATATTTGCGCAGCACGGATTTCGCGGCTCAACCATGCAAATGATTGCGGATCAGGCGGGCCTTCCCAAAGCCAATCTGCATTATTATTTTGATTCAAAAGAAAAACTATATCGCCGTGTGGTTGAAAAAATTTTTGAGATCTGGTTGCAAGCGGCCAGTAGTTTTGAAAATTCGGATGAACCGAAAGAGGCGTTGAAACTCTATATTTATGAAAAGATGCAAATCAGCCGCCGGCATCCTTATGGATCAAAAGTTTGGGCCAATGAGGTGATGCAAGGCGCGCCTATAATCCAGGATTTTCTAGAAACGCAGTTGCGCAGTTGGACGGATGGACGCATCGAAAGTATTCAAGCATGGATTGCAGCGGGAAAAATTCGACCGGTCGAGCCGCGTTGGGTGATGTATATGATTTGGGCGACAACGCAGCATTATGCTGATTTTGGACATCAGATAGAAACCTTGAACGCGGATGCGCCGCTCAGCGAGGCGCAATGGGAGGCGGCCAGCGAGACGGTGTTTGAGGTGATTTGGAACGGCTTGGAGCCCAAACAGAGCTTATGAGCAAAACAACCTCTCCCTCAAAGCCGCAAACGCGGATTCAAAAACGCAATATCATGATCATTCTTGATGCAGCGCTCGATGTGTTTTCAACCTATGGGTTTCGGGGCACCACGCTGGATCAAATCGCGCGTCAGGCAGGTTTGTCAAAACCCAATGTGCTCTATTATTTTGATGGCAAAGAAGCGATCCATTTGGCGTTGCTGAGCCAGCTTTTGGAAACCTGGCTGGATCCGCTGCGCGCGATTGACCCGCAGGGCGATCCCAAAACCGAATTGATGCGCTATATCCGCCATAAGTTGCAAATGTCGCGCGACTTTCCCCGTGAGAGCCGGTTATTCGCCAATGAAATCGTTCAAGGTGCGCCGCGTATGGAGGCATTTTTAAAGGGGGATCTGCGAGATTTGGTTGATGAAAAAGCGTCCGTGATCCAAGCTTGGATGGAGGAAGGCAAGCTCACCCGGTTGGATCCTTTTCACCTGATTTTTTCGATTTGGGCACTGACCCAGCATTATGCTGATTTTGAAGCACAGATTCGTTTGGTGCGCGGTCCTAATATCGTGCAGCCGCATGATGGGTCAGAAGATTTTTTGGATCAGGTGTTTCAAAAACTCCTGACCCCGTAATTCTTTTACTCTGCAGCCTGCGCGCTTGGATTGTTTGGATGTTGTGTCCAATTCAAAGGTTCTGGTGTGATCACCCGGTTGGTGCGCTCATCCAAAGCGCCAACGGGAAGCGTTTCCATTGTGATACAATCTTCGACAGGGCAAACATTCACACAGAGATTACACGCCACGCATTCGTCATCCTTAACCTCAAACACCCGATCGGCACTCATCGATATCGCTTGATGGCTGGTATCTTCGCACGCCGCGTAGCAGCGCCCGCATTGAATGCAATCTTCTTGGTTGATCCGCGCTTTGGTCACATGATTGAGGTTGAGATATTGCCAATCGGTGACTTGGGGAACGGCTTTGCCGATAAAGTCATCTACCGCGGTGTAAGATTTTTCATCCATCCATTCAGACAGGCCCGAAATCATCTCTTGCACGATTTTGAACCCATAGGTCATTGCAGCCGTGCAGACTTGTACATTGCCCGCCCCCAAAGCCATAAATTCAGCCGCATCGCGCCAAGTTGTAACCCCGCCAATCCCTGAAATCGGCAGGCCTTGGGTATCTGCATGGCGGGCAATCTGAGCTACCATATTCATCGCAATCGGTTTCACGGCAGGCCCGCAATAGCCACCATGGGTGCCCATGCCGTCAATCGTTGGGGTCGGGGCCATGATGTCAAGATCAACACCTGTGATCGAGGTAATGGTGTTGATCAGACTGACCGCATCCGCGCCACCGCGCATGGCGGCCTGCGCCGGTTGGCATATATCGGCAATATTTGGCGTTAGTTTTACAATACAGGGCATCCGGCTATGCTGTTTGACCCAGCGCGTGACCATTTCTACATATTCTGGCACTTGGCCCACGGCGGATCCCATACCGCGTTCGGCCATACCATGCGGACAGCCAAAATTCAGCTCTAGCCCATCGGCTTCGGTTTCTTCGACATGCGCCAAAACGGCTTTCCACGCCTCTTCCTCGCATGGCACCATTAACGAGACGATCAAAGCGCGATCCGGATAATCGCGTTTCACCGATTTGATTTCTCGCAGATTGATTTCCAATGGCCGGTCGGTGATCAGTTCAATATTATTGAGGCCCAGAAGGCGGCGATCCGCGCCCCATATCGCGCCATAACGCGGCCCGCTGACATTCACAATCGGAGGGCCCTCTGAGCCGAGGGTTTTCCAAACCACGCCCCCCCAGCCGGCTTCAAACGCCCGGCGGACATTGTATTCTTTATCCGTCGGTGGCGCTGAGGCCAGCCAGAAAGGGTTGGGAGATTTGATGCCAATAAAATTGCTGGTTAAGTCTGCCATCGTCTATGTCCTTTCTTTGCCGCGTGTTCAAAGCGGCGTCTCAGGGCGTCAGCCCATAAGCGTTTGATGAATGTTTTCGGCGGCATCGCGGCCTTGCGCCACGGCAGTCACTGTCAGATCATCGCCGCCCGCCGCGCAATCCCCTCCGGCCCAAACTTTAGGATGTGAGGTTTGGCCATTTTCGGAAACCGCGATTTTTCGCCCCTCAAGCGTCAGCTCTGCGGGGGCGTCATGTAAAGTTTGTCCAATTGCTTTAAACACCTGATCTGCGGCCAGCCGAAAGGTTTCTCCTGTCCGTTCAAGGCCGTTTTCTGAACTTCGCGTGTAGGCGAATTCAATTTCGCGTATGGCGCCATTGCCATGCACCGCGATGGGCTCTGCATTGGCGATAATATTCACGCCTTTGGTTGCTGCCAAATCCTGCTCATACAGTGATGCATTCATTTGTGCGCGCCCCCGTCGATACACCAGATGGACATGCTCTGCCCCAAGCAATTTTGCCTGCACCGAGGCATCTACCGCGGTCATTCCACCCCCGATCACCACGATATTGCGGCCTATTTCAAGCGCGGCCAAATTCTCGGATTGGCGCAATTCATGGATGAATTCGACTGCATTTTCGACGTTATCAATATGCTCTGAGGGCAGCCCAAGCGCGTTCACGCCGCCAAGCCCCATGCCTAAAAAGACAGCGTCATGATCCTCAAGCAGCTGCGGTAATTGAAGGTCTTGACCAAGCCGTTGGCCCAGATGCAGCTGAATGCCTCCGATTTGAAGCAACCAATCCACTTCGGCAGCCGCAAAATCATTGGTCGATTTATAGGCGGCAATTCCAAATTCGTTCAAACCACCGGCTTTTTGCTGGGCGTCAAATAGGCTGACCTTATGGCCATGCATCGCCAAACGATGCGCGCAGGCCAATCCGGCGGGTCCAGCGCCGATCACGGCGATTGTTTTGCCGGTTTCTGCAGCCCGCTTGAACGGGTGGGTGCCTTTGTTCATCAGACTGTCTGTTGCATAGCGTTGTAAACGCCCGATTTCGACCGGCTTGCCCTCTGCGGCTTCACGCACGCAGGCCTCCTCGCATAGCGTTTCTGTTGGACAGACTCGGGCGCACATGCCCCCAAGGATATTTTGCGTAAATATGGTTTTTGCCGCTGCATCCGCCGTACCAGTGGCGATTTGACGAATGAATAGAGGAATATCAATATCGGTGGGGCAAGCGGTTATGCAGGGCGCGTCATAACAAAAATAACAGCGATCTGCGGCGACCAGCGCCTCGTGCCCATCCAAAGCGGGATGCAGATCAGAAAAGTTCTGTTGATAGGCCTCAGCGCTGAGGCGATGTGTTGCAATGCCGGATTCAGAATGCGAGTGTGACATGCTGCTCTTTCCTTCAGTCTAACGAACGCTGAATGGTGGCACATAATAAAATTTTTATCAATTGGTAAAAAAATTGAAAAATCAAAGCTGTTTTGGGTTATGCTGCCCGCAGATGCAGCGAAAATGGAATGAAGGTTAATTTGCACAAAACCACCTTATACGCGCATGCGAGCATGGTTTTGTTTTCGCTTTTGGTTGCCGGGTCGTTTCCGATCGGGCAAGTGATCGCTTATCAGATCGATCCAATCGCGCTGACGTTTCTGCGGTTTTTGCTGGCCTCTGTTTTGCTGGGCGCGTTTTTAGCCTGGCGCGGCACGTTTCGAAGCGCTGATTTTCGTCCTTTGTGGCGCTATCTTCTATTAGGGGGAAGCTTTTCCTTTTATTTTATTTTCATGTTCGAAGCGCTGGAAACCGCGACACCTGTGTCGACTTCAAGTATTTTCACGTTGATGCCCTTCATCGCAATCTGCTTGGATCGTGCATTTTTTGCCAAGCGTGCAGGGTGGCCGCTGCTGCTGTCTTTGCTGCTTGGCGCCTGGGGCGCCTTGATTGTCGTGTTTAAAGGCGAGCTTTCCAACCTTCTGGCGCTTAGTCTTGAGCGCGGCGAGGGGCTGTTTTTTCTGGGCACGGCGGCGCATGCGTTTTATGCGGTGATGGTGCCAAAGCTGCGCCGTGGAGAATCGGCGCTGGTGTTCAGCTTCGGCGTGATGGTGGCGGCAACCCTGTTGATTTTTATCGCGGCGCCGCGCCCGATTTTGGCGCTTGATGTGACACAATTGGGGGCGCCAGTTTATTGGTCTTTGGTATATCTGGCTGTTTTCGCAAGTATTTGCAGTTTCAGTTGTTTGAATTACGCCTCTGCCTATTTGTCGAGCGGCCAGCTGACTGCCTATACATTTTTAACACCGTTTTGGGTGGCGTTGCTTGGTCTGCAATTTTTAGAGCAAAAAATTGCGCCCTATATGATGATGGGCGGCAGCTTAATTTTGATCAGTCTGATTTTCTTGCTTCTTTTGGGCCGACAAAGGAGTCAGGCAAAGCCTTAAATCGGCTTTGCCGGGCGCGTAAAAGGGGTTTATGTCAACAAGGCGCGCAGACGCCTTGCAAAGAGTAAAGCATCCCGCGTCTCGCTTTTTTGATGCCGTCGGGGGGAGCTGCGCGCCTTAGCTGAGCCACGCGTCCAGCTGCGCAGCCTTGAGCGGGGCACGGACCCGCGCGCGCTGCAATTCGATCAACCCAAGCGTGGTCCAGCCAACGAAATTGGTTTCAATAGGTTCGGCGCGCAAAGCGGCTTTGAGCGCAGTTTCAACTTGCCGGCGATCTTTTTTCGCCATGGGCGCCGGATCAATCACGATTTGTCCGCCAAGGCCGCGCAGCCGAAGCTGGCGCGGTAAATCGCGCGCCATCGCTAGATTTGTTTTTAGTCCTGTTGCGGGGGATCCATCGCTGCCTGTATCCACATCCACGGCGGTAAAAGCGCGGGTTTGCTCGATATAATACCGGCCTTGCGCGATGGGGGTGTCGGCTTTGGTTAAGTCGCCAAGCTGATCCAGCACGCCGTATTCCGCAAAACAGCCATCATGGGTGATAATCTCGGCTGGCTCTGACCAATCCCGCCAGGCTTGCAGGTGCACGCCATCTGCGGCTGCCAAGCATAGCGGGATATTTGATGTCTGCGCCGATACTTCTTGAGCGCGCGCCAGCATGATTTCGGCATCGTCTAAAATATCTGTATCGTTACCCTCGGCGCAGGCTGATCTCAAAATCATTCCCATTTCCAAAGGCCCCAATGCATCATGTATCAGGGCCTGCAAAACCTCGCGCCGGTCCTCATCGCGAATGCTGCGCGAAACGTTTAATCCGGGCGCCTTTGGCGTGACAATAACGTAGCGGCTTTTGAACAAGAGCTTGGCGGTCACCGGAATGGCTTTTCCCGGCTCGGCATAGCCGGTCACTTGTACATTTATCGCCTGGCCTGGCGCCAACCCTTTTATCTGGCGCAAAAATGCAGAGCCATCGGGGGTACGCAGGAACATACCGCCTTGGCCTTTCACAGGGCGGTCCGCAATTGCGCGATAGACCGTGCCGGGGGCGGGGCCGATACCCTCAAATAGCAGGTCTTCTAAGCGCCCATCCAGCAGTTTTGCGGCCGCGGGCTGACCTCCTAAATGGTCAAGTAAAATCAAACGCCCGATCATGATATGCCCTGATATACCGGGTAACCGGCGCTGTGCAGCAAGGCTGCGGTTTCGGCCAGTGGCAGGCCTACTATTGCGCTGAAGGATCCGCTGATCCAAGGGATAAAGGCCGCTGCCGGCCCTTGAATGCCATAGCCCCCGGCTTTGCCGCGCCAATCCTCACTGTCTAAATAGGCCTGTTTTTCAAGCTGTGACAAGGGCTTCATTTTGACTGCGCTTTGCACCTCTTTTTGCCAAATTTTTTCACCTTTGCGCAGGGTGATTGCGGTAATCACGCGGTGGCGGCGCCCCGAAAGGGCGGATAAAAACCGGTCTGCCTCGGTGCGGTCTGCGGGCTTTCCCATGATCCTCCGCCCTAGCGCCACAGTTGTATCGCCGCATAAAATGATATCGCTTGGATCGGCTACAATCGCCTGGGCTTTAAGCAAGCTGATGCGGCGGCAATAGGCCCTAGGCAGCTCGGCTTTCAGCGGCGTTTCATCCACATCGGGCGGCATAATCGCATCCGCGCGCACGCCAATTTGGGCCAACAACTCTTTGCGGCGTGGGCTTGCAGATCCAAGAATAAGCCGCAAGGTTGTTATTTGAACCGGTAGTTGATGCGCCCTTTGGTCAGATCGTAAGGAGTCATTTCAACTTGCACCTTATCACCTGCCAAAACCCGAATACGGTTCTTGCGCATTTTTCCTGCCGTATGTGCGATGATCTCATGGCCGTTTTCAAGCTCGACCCGAAACGTCGCATTAGGCAAGAGTTCCTTAACGACACCTGGAAATTCGAGCGTATCTTCCTTGGCCATGGTCTCTCCTTTTTATCCGCTGCGCCCTTGCAATGAGCGCAGCCTTCCAATGAAGCTATTTTGCCTTTAATTCAAGCCTTCAATCGCATCTGCCGCGGATATGTTGCCCAAGCGCATCGTATTCAGGCCTATTTTGCGCCTGAAAAAGGGTTTATCGGCGGTTTTTATATTGACCCGTCGCTTTACCGCAACCGGCGCCTTTGCATTAAGTGCTTTGCTGCGCCATATGGACATATGGAAAAGCCCTTGATTTATTACAAAAAACCCAGCATACACACCCAGCGACGTTATTTCTATCGACCTACTGCTCCAAACGGCCAGTCTTTCGATCTTGTTCTGACTGAGCCGAGCTGCCGCATGATGTGGGCAGATAATTTAGGAGATGACCCAATGGCAACTGGGACAGTAAAGTGGTTCAATAACACCAAAGGCTATGGCTTTATCGCCCCTGATGGCGGCAGCAAAGATGTTTTCGTGCATATTTCTGCGGTAGAACGGTCAGGGCTGACTGGCTTGGCCGACAACCAGAAAGTGACCTTTGACATCGAACCCGGCCGTGATGGCCGCGAGGCAGCGGTGAACATCTCTGTCGCATAAGCGCAGAGTGATGAGAATTCCGAGCGCCCGTGAGGGCGCTCGTGCGTATTTTGAAGCTCAAAAACATCGCTTTTCTGGCGGTGGTCCACATTGTTAAATTTTTTATATTTACGCCCATCATTTTATCGTTAAACGTCTCGGCTTCGGAATGTTTTGCTACCGGCACCGAATGGTTCTTTTGCCTTTCACCGAGTATCAACGCAGCTGCGCATCGAAACATACAGCCTTGAGAAACTTGATGTGAAGGCGTGGGCTAGCGCGGGTTTCAGGGATGCGATCGTTTCATCGCAATCGCGATCTTAACGGATAGGGTGTTGAATGACCCATCTGTTTGAGGTTTAGCGCCAGCCCATCGCATGTTACAGATGAGGATAGCTGTCCTATATATGTGCGTTAAATATGAAAGGGCTCGTTTATGTCTGAAAAATCGGATCGCAGCGATAGCGTGGCCTTTTCTCGACAGATCACGGATGGGATTATTCAAGCTATACGGCTTGCGGCGCGGCAGGAAATCCTCCCTCATTTTCGCGCCTTGCAGCCAGAGCAGATTGCGCAAAAATCCGATGCGTTGGATTTGGTAACAACGGCCGATTTGGCGTCTGAAGCTTTGATCACAGAGGCTTTGTCAGCTTTGTTTCCTGATGCCCTCATTATCGGAGAAGAGGCCGTTGCGCGCAGCCCCGGGCTTTTGGATGATATCGAAGCTGCCCCATTATGCTTTATTATAGACCCCATCGATGGCACGTGGAATTATGCCAACGGATTGGCGACCTTTGGCGTAATAGTTGCTGCCACGCGGTTTGGGCAGCCTATCTTCGGCCTGCTTTATGATCCGTTGCAAGATGATTACATGATCGCTGAGCAGGGCGTGGAAGGCGCGCGGTTTGTGGCCTCTTGCGGTGCCAAAAAAGCACTCGCAACCTCAGCCGGGGGCGCGCTGAGCCAGTTAAATGGGTTCATCCATTTCTATCAAGTGCCTGCCCGGAAACAGGCAAGGCTTGCTGCGTGCTTGCCGCATTTTGGCAATATGTCAAATTTGCGCTGCTCTTGCCATGAATACCGTCTTCTGGCGCAAGGGAGTTTTGATTTTTGTCTGGCCGGAATCGTGAAGCCTTGGGATCATGCCGCAGGGGTCTTGATATGCCAGAAAGCCGGTGGTTATGTGAAAATGCTTGATGGTCGGGAATATTCCGCTGCCCATAAAGATGGGTATTTGCTGGCCGCTTGCGATCAGGCAACATGGCATAGATTACATGAGCTGTTTGCGTTTTTACGCACGCCATGATGCCGGCAAGCTGTGAAAATACTGCGCCCGCGTGCCGACGGGCCTTTAGTTAGCGGTGCTGCGCGGTTAAAATATCGGTATGCATGGTGCGAAAAAAGGAAAATGATGGAACAAGAAGCTGCCGCCTTCGCGGATCGTTTGGAAGGGTTAGAAATACATCTGGCCCATATTAGCAAGGCCAATGAGGATCTATCGGATATGGTGGCGCAGCATCAAAAGGATTTGGCGCGCCTGACTCGTATGGTTGAAATGCTCGCGGCGCGTGAAGCGGAGCGTGAGGCGCAAGGCGCGGAAGTGATCGCGGATGCGCCGCCGCCACATTATTAAATGCAAATTTTATTTGTCAGATCTTTATTGGTCCTTTAGGTTCCACATGTCCACAAGGGATAAAAGGCAGTACTCGTTATGAAATATCGGTTCCTATTGGTTTCACTGGTTGGCGTGCAATTGGGGTTATTAAGCCCTGTTTTGGCGCAGAGCACCAGCGTGGTGACCAAGCAATATGATGATGGCGGGGTCTATGAGGGAACCTTTAAGAACGGTTTGCAGCATGGTACCGGAACCTATCGCCTGCCCAATGGCTATGAATATACCGGCACTTGGACAAATGGTGAAATCTTGGGCGAAGGCGTGGCAAATTTTCCCAATGGGTCGGTCTATGAAGGCAGCTTTGCCCAAGGGAAGCCCGAGGGCCAAGGTAAAATCACCTTTGCCGATGGCGGTACCTATTCTGGCAGTTGGGCTGACGGTAAAATAACCGGATCCGGCATCGCGACCTATGCCAATGGGTCAATTTATGAAGGTGCCTTTCGAAACGCCATGCATCATGGCCGCGGTGTGATGACGAATCCGGATGGGTATCGTTATGAAGGGGATTGGGTAGATGGTGTAAAGGAAGGTACCGCGGAAATCACATATCCGGATGGCGCCATTTACAAAGGCGGAATCGTGCGCGGCGCGCGCGAGGGGCGCGGCGTGTTGGAAATGTCAGAGGGGTTGATTTTTGATGGCATTTGGAAAGATGGCGAAATAACAGGCCTTGGCAAACTTATTCAGCCGAATGGCGATATTTATGAAGGTATGTTGGTTGCGGGGCGCCGTCAGGGCCCGGGCCGGGTAACCTATGCCAATGGTGATATCTATGATGGCAATTTTGAAGCAGATCAGCGCCAAGGGCTGGGGCAATTTATCGGCACAGATGGCTACGAATATAATGGCAATTGGGAAAATGGCCAAATCAAAGGCGAAGGCAAAGTGATTTATCCCGACGGATCGGTTTATGTCGGAGCGTTTGAAGCAGGCTTGGCAAACGGTGTTGGTAAAATCGACTACCCGGATGGCTCAAGCTATCAGGGCGAATGGAGCCAAGGTGTGATTGAAGGCGAGGGGGTGGCCACCTACGCCAATGGCATCACCTATAAAGGCGGGTTCCGGAACGCAAAAAATCATGGCATGGGTGTGATGACCTATACAGATGGCTATACCTATGATGGCATGTGGCACGAGGGTATGCGGCACGGGTCCGGCAAGGCCACATTTGCTGATGGTATGGTTTATGAGGGCGATTATGTGGACGGGAAGCGCAATGGCAAAGGCAAAATAACGCTTGCTGATGGGTTTACCTATGAAGGCGATTGGCAGAATGGCGAGATCACCGGAAACGGTGTGGCAACCTATGCCAATGGGGATGTCTATGAAGGCACTTTTGTGAAGGGCAAGCGGCAAGGTGAAGGCACAATTACCTTTGCAACGGGCCAAGAACAAACGGGCGAATGGGAAAATGGCGCCTTGGTTGCCACGGATAAAGACGGCGTTATCGAAGACGAAAATTAAATCTTCACCATAAGAGTGCGGCGCGCTTGATCATTCAGCAAGCAGCGCGCGCCCATCTTTTCGAAAGGGTGGCGCAGGCCCGGATCTGCCACTCCATATTTGCGTTAAACAAGGTCTCCTTTGCGCAGGCGCGTTAAAAAGCCTGCGGCATCGCTGAGCACGGTTTCTTTTCGCGTCTCATCCATGCGTGCCCATGTGCGATACATCTGTGCCATCCGAGGGTTCTGGGCAAATTTTTCCTCGTTCCGCAGAAGAAAATCCCAATATAACAGGTTAAACGGGCAGGCGGATTCGCCAGTTTTTTGCGCAACCTTATACGCGCATGTCTTGCAATAATCTGACATGCGATTGATATAGGCGCCCGAGCTGACATAGGGTTTTGAAGCGATAATGCCGGCATCGGCAAACTGGCTCATTCCGATCGTATTTGGGGCCTCGACCCATTCAAACGCATCTACATAAACCGCAAGATACCATTCGTGAACCGCGTGCGGATCAATGCCAGCCAAAAGCGCAAAATTGCCGGTCACCATCAGGCGTTGAATATGATGGGCATAGCCTTCACTCTGCGTTTGAGCAACTGCTTTTGAAAGGCAATTCATTTTTGTTTCGCCGTTCCAGTAAAATTTGGGCAATGGGTGAGAATGGTTCAAGGCATTGCGCGCCGTATAATCTGGCCCTTCATGAAAATAGATCCCGCGCATATATTCGCGCCACCCGATGATCTGGCGAATGAACCCTTCTACGGCGTTTAACGGTGCCAAACCCGCCTGCCAGGCCGCTTCAGCCGCTTGGCACACCTCTATCGGGCTCAGCAATCCAATATTCAAATAAGGCGATAAAAAGGCGTGATATAGGAATTTATTGTCGTTCAGCATCGCGTCCTGATAATCCCCAAAACTTGCCAAAGCGTTGTTAATAAAGCGATCCAATGCCTGCAAGGCTTGGCTGCGATCTGTGGCAAACCAAAATCCCTCGGTGGTTCCAAAATGGTCTGAAAAGCGCCGGTTTACTAGATCGATTACCTGTTGCGTGAGCGCATCGGGTTCGAACTTTTCGGGCCCGGCATAGGTGATGTCTTTCGGCGCGGCTTTGCGGTTGTCATGGTCGAAATTCCATTTGCCGCCCGCTGGCAGCCCCTCTTCCATTAAAAACCCGGTTTTGCGGCGCATATCGCGGTAGAAATATTCCATCCGCAGGGCTTTGCGCCCCTCTGCCCAGCGATCAAATTCAGCATGACTGGCGATAAAGCGATCATCCTGCAGCAGGGTGACGTGCAAGGGCAGCGCCTCAAAGGCTTGAATAACCCGCCATTCAGCGGGTTCGGTCACCACGACTTGATCCGTGCCAGCCAAAGCGGCTTGGCGCAAAATTTCGCCGCTTAGGCTGCCGCTATTTTGGGCATCCTCCAGTTGCGTATACGCAACTTGCCAACCCTCTTGCCTGAGTTGCGCCGCAAATTTGCGCATTGCGCTCAGGATCAGAACAATCTTTTTAGGATGATGCGGCACGTAACCGGCTTCATCACTGACTTCGGCCATCACGATTAAATCCTTGGCTTTATCCGCTTGCTTCAGGGCCGCAAGATTATGCGAAAGCTGGTCGCCCAGAATAACAACGAGCCGTTTCACCATGGCACGGGTTTTCCTGCCCAGTCAAAGAACTGGCCCGTCTTATCGGGGCCAAGGCCCTCGAGCACGGATAAGAGGTTAAGAGCGGCTCGGGATGCAGGAACTGAAGGGTGACGGCCCAGATATTTGGCTGTAAAGGGCGTTTGCACCGTGCCCGGATGCAGGGCGACACAAACGGCTTGTTTATGCGTCCGGGCCAACTCGATGGCGCCCGTATGGATAATTTGGTTTAACGCCGCTTTTGCCGCGCGATAAGAATACCATCCGCCGATTTTATTATCCCCGATCGATCCAACCCTTGCGGATAATGCCGCAAACTGGCTCGGGCGGTCTTTTGGCAACAGGCGCGGCGCGTGTTTCAAAATCAATGCAGGGCCGGCGGCGTTCACGATAAATTGGTCGAGAAACGCGGATTGAGTCAGCTGAGACAAGGCTTTTTCGGGGCGCGCGCCGTTTATTTCCAAAGCACCACTGGCCACGAGAATAGCGTCAAAAGGCCCGCTCAGGGCGGATAACTGCCCCTCTATACTTGCCTCATCGTTCAAATCTAAGCCGGTATCTCGCCGTGACAGGCCGGTAACGCTGGCTCCTCGCGCTTCCAGCGCGCCTTGCAGCGCCTGGCCTATACCGCCGCTATTTCCAATTAAAAGTATCGAGTTCATGGACATGAACTAGAAGAGCGAACGGGCAGTTCAAGGGTAGGCAAAGCGCGGCCTTTGGCTTGCTCATTCTTAGAGGCTGGGCTACACCGCGCATCAAACGCCCAGATCAGGATGGACCGTATGGCGAAAGTGAAGAAAACCCCGCGCCCCAAGGCGCAAACCCCAAAAGGGTTTCGAGATTATGCGGGGCCCGAGGTGGCGCAACGCGATGCAATGCTGGGGCAAATCGCAGAGGTTTATCACCGCTACGGGTTTGAGGTGCTTGAAACCAGCGCGGTGGAAACGGTTGAGGCTTTGGGCAAATTTCTGCCAGATGTGGAGCGCCCAAATGCGGGAGTTTTTGCATGGCAGGAAGAAGAAGGCGATTGGCTGGCCCTGCGGTATGATTTGACGGCGCCCTTGGCCCGCTATTACGCCCAGTTTCGCAATGAGTTGCCAAGCCCGTTTCGGCGCTATGCGATGGGCCCGGTTTGGCGCAATGAAAAGCCAGGACCCGGGCGGTTTCGGCAATTTTACCAATGCGACGCTGATACAGTGGGCTCCGCAAATGTGGCGGCGGATGCCGAAATTTGCAGCCTGCTGGCAGATACGCTGGAAACCGTTGGGATTCCGCGTGGCGATTACCTCGTGCGGGTGAATAATCGCAAGATTTTAAATGGTGTTCTGGAAACGGCAGGGCTGATCGAAAGTGCAGATCGGGATGCTGTTCTGCGCACAATCGATAAATTTGATAAAATTGGTGCTGCAGGTGTGCAAGAGCTGCTTGGAAAGGGCCGATTAGACGCGTCGGGGGCTTATATTGACGGGGTAGGATTAAGCGCTGATCAAGCGGCCCCGGTGGTGGCATTCCTAACGTCGAAAGGCGCAGATGGGGCGGCTACTTTGCGTAATTTGCGCGGCGCCATCGGCGGGTCAGCGATTGGCTTAGAAGGGCTTGCTGAGCTGGAAACAATGGCAGATCTGTTTGCAGCCTCTGGTTATGGACCCGAGCAAATTGAAATTGATCCTTCGGTGGTGCGCGGCTTGGGCTATTATACCGGACCGGTTTTTGAAGCCGAACTGACCTTTGAAATACTGGATGAAAAGGGCCGTAAGCGGCAATTTGGATCCGTCTCTGGCGGCGGGCGTTATGACGATTTGGTCAAACGCTTCACCGGCCAATCGGTGCCGGCCACCGGCGTCTCGATCGGGGTGGATCGTTTGCTGGCCGCGCTGCGCGCAAAAGGGCGGCTTTCCAGCGCTGGGCGGGGGCCGATCGTGGTGACGGTGATGGATCGGGACAAGATGTCTGCCTATCAGGCTTTGGCAGCAGAGATGCGTAGCGCAGGGTTGCGCGCCGAAGTTTATCTGGGCAATCCCAAAAACTTTGGCAATCAATTGAAATATGCCGATCAACGCGACGCGCCGATTGCGATTATTGAAGGTCAGGATGAGCGGGAGCGCGGCGTTGTGCAGATCAAAGACCTCGTGCTGGGTGCGCAGATTGCCAAAAGCGCCACGTTGGATGAATGGAAAGATCGCCCCAGCCAATATGAGGTTGCGCGCGGCGATATGCTGGCGAAGATCCGCGAAATTCTAGCTGGGCAAAGGTGAGGCAAGGGTGATGCAGAGCGCGCAAGACAGTTTGCAAGAAGCGCAAAGGCTACACCAGTATTTTCAGGCGCTGGGGGCACAAGATGCGCAAGTGCAGGTGCTGCAACCGGCGGAAATACTTCTGGATCTATACGGAGAAGATATTCGAAGCCGCGCTTATGTGACGCCTGATCCCTTGCGCGGCGATATGGTGTTGCGGCCTGATTTCACCGTGCCAGTGGTGCAGAAACATATGGCGAATTCTTTGATGCCGGCGCGTTACACCTATTCTGGTAAAGTGTTTCGGATGCAGGAAAGCGATGCCTTGCGGCCGAATGAATATATTCAGGTGGGTTATGAGCTGTTCGAACAGGGGGATCCTGCGGTCGCTGATGCCGAAGTGTTTTTGGCGATTGCAAAAGCGCTGTCTGATTTACCGCTTCGGATTGCCACAGGCGATATCAATCTGCTCAGCGCGGCTGTGCGGGGGTTGACTACAACAGCCGCGCGCAAAGCCGCCTTGATGCGCCATTTATGGCGTCCGCAACGGTTTCGGGCGCTTTTGAAACGTTTTGCCTTGGCGTCTGCTGATCGCAAAGCGCAAAAGCAAAAATTGTTCACCTCGGATCCGTTTGCGCAATGCGGTCCCCAAATTGGCCTGCGCAGCAAAGGGGAAATTGAACAGAGAATACAGGCGTTGCGCCACGAGGTTGAGACCCCCGCTTTGTCTCAAGCTGAAGTGGATTTGCTGGAAGCTTTGTTAAAAATCAAAGAAAGCTGTCCCTATGCGTTGGCACAATTGCGCGATCTGGTGGTGGATATGCCGGCGATTTCAACCGCGGTGGAAGGGTTTTCACGGCGCTTGAATGCGCTTGATGCGAAGGGTGTGGATGTATCTTCATTGGCGTTTGAGACCAGCTATGGACGAAGCTCGATGGAATATTATGATGGGTTTGTCTTCGGGTTTTATGCTCAAAATGGGCAGAATGGTCTTTCCGCTATCGCCAGTGGCGGGCGATATGATGCTTTAACCAAGCAACTTGGCAAGGGCGTTACAATGCCAGCAGTTGGCGGGGTTATCCGCCCAGATTTGGTGGTTGCCTTGCGAGGTGCAGCATGAGTTTGCGATTGGGAGTCCCCTCCAAGGGGCGGCTGATGGAGAAAACCTTCGCCTGGTTTGGGGCGCATGGCATTATGCTCTCGCGCAGCGGGTCCGAACGCGAATATGCCGCCGAGGTGCACGGAATCGACGGGTTGGAATTGGTTTTATTATCCGCAGGCGAAATACCACGAGAGCTGCAAGCCGGGCGCATCCATCTGGGTGTAACCGGTACCGATCTTATTCGCGAAAAGCTGGTTAATTGGGAGCAGCGGGTCGAACCGCTGGTTGAATTGGGCTTCGGGCATGCGGATCTGATCATCGCGGTCCCGGATTGCTGGGTGGATGTGGAAACGGTAGATGATCTGGATGGCGCGGCCGCGGCCTTTCGCCAAACCCACGGATTTCGGTTGCGGATCGCCACAAAATATCATCGTTTGGTGCGGGAATTTTTACGCGGTGCCGGCGTGGCTGATTACCGTTTGGTGGACAGTCAAGGCGCCACGGAAGGCACGATCAAGCATCAAACGGCCGAGGCCATAGCCGATATAACCTCGAGTGGGGAAACGCTGCGGGCCAATCACTTGCGCATTCTGCAAGACGGGTTGGTGCTTAAATCGCAGGCCACGCTGTTTCGCGCCCGCGGCACGTTATTGAACGCGCAGATGACCGAGGCGTTAGCGGCATTGAAAGCTCGCTTGCAGCTTTAAAACACTCCGATATCGGCCAAAGCCCCCGCCAATTCGACGGGCAAATCCTCTTCGTCTTGACGGTTGCCAGGTAAATCGGCTGGCGCCTGTTCGGGTTTTAAATAGCGCCATCCTTGGAAGGGGCGCTTTTGCGCCAAACGGGTGCGGATAATCTCGGGGTCAAGCACGATGGCACAGCGCCTGATGCCGTCTTCGCGATATATTTCATCCAGGCGTAAAATTTTTTGACGACATTGCAGCTGCCCTTTGATGACCCAGTAGATCGAGCCCCCGTTGAGCAAATCCGCCTCGCGCTTTGGCCACATCCGCGTGACATGGCGGGGCGCCCCATCCTCAGCTTGGGCGCGCTTCGTGGCCTGCCAGGCGCGAAGATCCTCAACGCCTTCGCTGCCAACGCTCAACTTTACCAGATGGATTATACCTGCCATTTGATTTCCCAAAAATACCTGAATCGTAAGTTAACTTTTTCAGATGATTTGGCAAGTTGACCTGACGCAGATGCCGCTTTAGGCTAGAGGCCCCGTGAATGATAGTCATCCGCCGCACTGCCCTTTTGGAAGGCGCGGCTGCACATAAGCCAAAGGATCTGATATGAGCCGATTTTCTGCGCCGATTGCCGAACAGATTTGGGATATGAAATATCGCTTGAAAACGGCGGATGATGAACCGATCGATGCTTGCGTCGAAGAAAGCTGGCGGCGCGTTGCCAAGGATCTGGCCCGCGTTGAGGCAGAGCCTGGTATTTGGGAGGAAAAATTTTACGCCGCTTTGGAAGATTTTAAATTTTTGCCCGCCGGGCGGATTGCCGCTGGCGCTGGGACGCAGCGCAAAGTCACGCTGTTCAATTGCTTTGTGATGGGCACGGTGCCCGATGATATGGGTGGTATTTTTGATATGCTCAAGGAAGCCGCGCTGACCATGCAGCAGGGCGGAGGCATCGGGTATGATTTCAGCACGATCCGCCCCAAAGGCGCTTTGGTCAAGGGCGTGGCTGCGGATGCATCGGGGCCGCTCTCGTTCATGGATGTCTGGGACAGTATGTGCCGCACCATTATGAGCGCGGGATCGCGTCGTGGCGCGATGATGGCCACGTTGCGCTGTGATCACCCGGATATTGAAGATTTTATTTCTGCGAAATCGGATCCGGCGCGGTTGCGCATGTTCAATGTTTCGGTGCTGGTAACGGATCCGTTTATGGCGGCGGTGAAGGCAGATGGCGATTGGGATTTGGTGTTTGAAGGGCAAATTTACAAAACGCTTTCGGCGCGCAAGCTCTGGGATCAAATTATGCAATCGACCTATGAGTTTGCCGAGCCGGGGGTGATTTTCATCGATCGGATCAATCAGGCCAATAATTTGAGCTATTGCGAAACCATCGCAGCCACGAACCCCTGCGGAGAACAACCTCTGCCACCCTATGGGGCCTGTTTGCTGGGCTCGATCAATCTGGCGCGTCTGGTAGAGGCGCCCTTTGAGCGCGGCGCGCATTTGAGCGCGGCGGCGCTTCAGGATCTGGTGGCAACCGCCGTGCGGATGATGGACAATGTGGTGGATGCCTCAAACTTTCCGCTTGAGGCGCAGGCGCTGGAGGCCCGCAACAAGCGCCGCATCGGGCTTGGGGTGACCGGTTTGGCCGATGCGTTATTGATGCTTGGCTTGCGCTATGGCTCAGAGGCAGCGGCGCGGCAAACCGAAGACTGGTTGCACGCGATCGCGCGGGCCGCATATCTGGCCTCGGTGCAATTGGCCAAGGAAAAAGGCGCGTTTCCGCTCTTTGAGGCAGGTCCTTATCTGGCCTCAGGCACGATGCAGGGAATGGATGAGGATGTGCGCGCCGAAATTGCAAGGCATGGCATTAGAAACGCTTTGCTTACCTCCATCGCCCCAACCGGCACGATCAGCCTTTATGCCGGCAATGTCAGCTCGGGGATCGAGCCGGTTTTTGCTTATGCCTATACGCGCAAAGTGCTGCAAAAAGACGGATCACGCAGCGAAGAAGAAGTTGTGGATTACGCCGTGCAAATGTGGCGCGACAAATTCGGTGATGCCGATCTGCCCGATTATTTTGTCAATGCGCAAACCCTGGCCCCAAAAGATCACGTGAAAATGCAGGCCGCGGCGCAAAAATGGGTGGATAGCTCAATCTCGAAAACCATAAATTGCCCCGAAGATATCAGCTTTGAGGCCTTCAAAGAAGTCTATAGCGCGGCTTATGAAAGCGGCTGTAAAGGCTGCACGACCTATCGCCCCAACGCGGTGACCGGATCGGTGCTGAGCGTGTCCGAAAGCAGCGAGGCAACGCCCGAAACCGATCAGGGCGCCGAGGTGATCTATATGTCCGAGCCGCTTGACCGCCCGCAGGCCTTAGAAGGGCAGACCTATAAGCTGAAATGGCCCGATAGCGAGCATGCAATTTATCTTACGGTGAATGATGTGGT
>JADHOV010000057.1 GCA_016778765.1 Paracoccaceae bacterium
AGATTGAAATATGATCCTGGGTGATTTCTAAGCGCGAAAATTTGCTCAGATAGCTCATGCCCAATAATGAAACTGGCAACTCACCCGCATTGACATAAGCGGCGATGTTGCGATCCACATGCTTTTCCAGCGCAACCGTGGCCAAGCGAACGGGGGCCAATTTCACCTCTCCATTGGCTGTATTCGCGCGATCCCAAAACGCCAATTTGTTAAGATCAAACCCCAAGCTTTGCGCATCTTTTTGACTGAGAATAACGGTTTTGGCGCCGGTATCGATTAAAAAGGGGATCTCTGTGCCATTTACGTTTAAAGTTACATGGAAATGGCCATCCGCCTGTTTCGGAATAAGAATCGCGCCGTCTTGCAGCAGCAGTTTCGTGGCAGGTGCGATGTTTTTGCGGATATCGTTCCAAAGCGCAGCTGCAAAAGCCACCCCCGCTATCACCAAGAGCCATGCTGCCAATTGACGAAGCGTTCTCCAAAACCCTGTACGAGACATCAGGACCGACCCGATCAAAACGGCCGTAAGCAATGTCAAATATGTGAGATGGGCATAATCAATATTTGGCACGGCGCTACTTTTGAAAAATTTCACTCAATACAGGCGATAATCCCTCTAAGATAAACTGAACGGCCAGGGCGGCAAGCAGCATTCCCAGCAATCTGGTGACAACTTCGGTTCCTGTGTCGCCCAAGGCTTTTTCGATCATAGGCGCGGTTAAAAAGCTTAAAAACACCAAAATGATGACGGCCAGCATTACCAAGCTAAGCGTGATCGTTCCGCCAATATCGGGATGCGTTGATGAAAGTAAAATCATCGTGGTAATTGCGCCTGGCCCCGCGATTAAAGGAATGGCAAGGGGGAATACCGATGGATCATTTTCGGCCGGTTCAGCATCGCTTTGCGCTGCGCGGCGCTTGCGTCGCCCCGTGAACAACATATCCAGCGCCGTGAGAAACAACAGCACACCGCCTGAAATCCGAAACGCCGGCAGCGAAATGCCCAGAAAGGTTAACACCGACTCACCAAATTGGCAGAAAATCAACAGAATGACCGCGCCGATCACTGTTGCACGCAAGGCAATCGCCCGCCGCGCCGCGGTGGTTTCGCCATTGGTCAAGCTGACAAATACCGGGGTTAACCCGATCGGGTCAATGATGACGAAGAGCGTTACGAAAGAGGTGATAAATAGCGTGGCGCTGAAATCGAACAAAATTTTAAATCCTTATAAACATGTATCATTGAAATCGGCTTTGCAATGGTTCTCTGTAAGGGCAGTAGATGCCGCAATTGTTTTTGGCAAAGCGCGCGATTGTGGTAAAATCCGCCGGCCTTTAGAGCTAATGGTTTTCGGCTAATTCTAGTTTTTCTTGCGCCGCAACCCATAGCGCTTCGGCGCGTTCAAGTGCCTCCATGACTTCGGCGTATTTTTTATTCCAAGTGGCCAATTCACCAATCCGAGTATCGTCATAAAGCGCAGAATCGGCAAGTTTTATTGCCAATTTATCCCGCATTTCATTTAACCTTTCCAGCCGCGCCTCTGATTTGCGAACATCGCTGCGCAGCGAAAGTATTTTTTCGCGGCTTGCCGGTTTCGGGCGCTCGGCCTTGATTGCATTTTTTTTAGCGGGCTTGTCGACGCTGAGTAATTGTTTGCGATAGCTTTCTAGATCTTCTTCATAAGGCGTTACGCGGCCATTATTCACAAGCCATAACCGATCCGCCACCAATTCCAAAAGATGCATATCATGACTGACTAAAATTACAGCTCCAGAATAGGCGGTCAGGGCCTCAACCAATGCTTCGCGGCTTTCGATATCCAAGTGGTTGGTTGGCTCATCAAGGATCAAAAGATGTGGGGCGTCAATCGTCGCTAGTAATAAAGACAGCCGTGCCTTTTGCCCGCCAGATAATCGGCCAACAAGTGTTTCTGCTTGTTCCGCGCCAATGCCAAAGCCACCCAATATAGCGCGCAGCTGCGCCGGTGTTTTGGAAGGGCGCAGACGTCGAACGTGATCAATCGGTGTTTCATCGACATAAAGTTCATCGACTTGATGCTGGGCGAAATAGCCGATCCGTAATTTTGAGGATTGCACTAGCTGCCCTGCCATAGGCTTTAAACGCCCTGAAATCAATTTTGCCAGCGTTGATTTTCCCTGACCGTTTTGGCCCAAAAGCGCAATGCGATCATCTTGATCAATACGCAGATCCAATCGAGATAAAACGGTGGTTTCGCCATATCCGGCGGTGCCGTTTTCAATCCTTAGGATCGGCGGTGACAGTTCTTCGGGCGTGGGAAAACTAAAGCGGCGCAACGCGGCTTCTTGCGGGCGCGTGATCGGCTCTAGCCGAGCGATGGCTTTTAGGCGTGATTGTGCCTGCCGGGCTTTATCAGCCTTATAACGAAACCGATCCACGTAGGATTGCAAATGTGCGCGGCGGGTTTCTTGTTTTTTGGCCTCAGATTCTGCGGCGGCCAAGCGCGCGGCTCGGGTTTTAGCAAATGTATCATATCCGCCGCCATAAAGTTGCAACTTTTTATCCTCTAAATGTAAAATCGTGCTGACTGATCGGTTTAATAGGCCGCGATCATGGCTTACGATTAAAACCGTATGAGGGTATTTGAGAAGATAGTTTTCAAGCCAAAGCGCGCCTTCCAAATCCAGATAATTTGTTGGCTCATCCAAAAGCAGCACATCAGGTTGCGAGAATAAAACCGCCGCCAAGGCCACGCGCATCCGCCAGCCGCCCGAAAAGGCACTGCACGGCATCTGTTGTTTTTTTGAATCAAAGCCCAGCCCGCGCAAAATACTGCTTGCGCGCGCCTCAGCTGACCATGCATCGATATCCGCCAGACGGGTTTGGATATCGCTGATCCGCGCCGCATCCGTAGCGCGCTCAGCCTCTTTCATCAAGGCGGCCCGTTCAAGATCAGCGGCTAAAACCGTATCGAGCAGCGAAACCTCATTTCCGGGCACTTCTTGAGCGACGCCGCCAATTCTGGCTTGGCGGGGTAAAGTGATGCTGCCGCCCTCTAATCCCAATTCGCCGCGGATCAAACGAAACAACGTGGTTTTGCCCGTGCCATTTCGCCCTACAACGCCCACTTTATGCCCTGCCGGAATAATTACCGTTGCGTTTTCGAGCAAAAGCCGGCCTTCCACAGAATAGCTGATATCGTTAATTTTCAACATGCGCGTGGCTTAGCAGGCAGCTTTATGAGACACCAGTTGCAAATCGCAAGATAAAAGCAAATCGAAAGCTTTTTTAAACGAGTCGCCTTTGTTTCGATGTTTTTCCAAAAGCGGCTTTTCAAAAGCGCGACGTCATGTTAGGGCGCTAGCGTTTTCATGGCGGTGGGCAAGGGGTCTGCTGCTTTGGCATAAAGGATAATCTAACATGGCTCTCGAGCGTACTTTCAGCATCATCAAACCCGATGCAACCCGTCGGAACTTAACCGGCAAAATCAATGCAAAATTTGAAGAGGCAGGTTTGCGCATCGTTGCGCAAAAACGCATTCATATGACAAAAGCCCAAGCTGGTGTGTTTTATGGCGTGCATGCGGAGCGCCCTTTTTATGACGAGCTTTGTGAATTCATGTCTTCTGAGCCCGTCATTGTGCAGGTTCTGGAAGGCGAGGGCGCAATTGCAAAAAATCGTGAAGTGATGGGCGCAACCAACCCAGCCGATGCCGCCGCCGGCACAATTCGCGCAGAATTTGCTGAATCTGTGGGTGAAAACTCAGTTCATGGCTCTGACGCACCAGAAACAGCTGCAGAAGAAATCGCGTATTTCTTTTCCGGTATCGAGCTGGTCGGCTAAACCACTCTAATGTTTATTGGGGTTGATGCTGCGCTTTTATGAGCAATACGCGTTTGTTCCCTTAAAAGGGCTGAATTCTTCAGCTCTTTTTTTATGCAGACCTATTTCGTTAATAATGCGTTCAAAATCTGTATCTTGTGCGCTTTTATTAAAGTGAGCTTTGCTTTTAATAAAATCAAAGCGCGTGCGAAGGGTTTGTTTTTCTGTTGCAGTGCAATCGTTCCAGGGGCGGTTTTGCAACCCCATGACCAAAGCGTAATAGCCTATGAAATGCGGAGAAAACCCATTGTTTAAAAGCCGTTGATAACTTTCATCTGCGCCCAGGGCGCGAATGGTTTGGGCGTCATATATGCCAATAGCGTTGAAAGCGACTTCCATTTTCGGGCCCAAATTTCTGATAGAAGAAACTCTATCGTTCATTTTGAAGCGAGGGCGCTTGCAAAGTCGCACAGGTCTATAAGCGCTTTTCTGAACATAGCGTCTTCAACGGTCATAGCAACGCGGATATGCCCTGCGGCGGCGGCGCCAAAGCTTTCTCCGGGCATAACCGCAATTTTGCGTTCTTCGAGAAGCGCATTTGCGAAAGCTTCGCCGTTCAGACCTGTGCTGCGAATATCAAGCATAAGATACATGGTTCCTTGCGGCGGCGTGACGTTTATTTGCGGAAAATCTTTCAAAATCTCAAGCGCGAGTTTTCGACGGCGTTCAAATGGCGCTGCAACAGAGATACATGCGCTGGATCCCAACTTTAGTGCATATTCGGCGGCGTCTTGAATAAAGCCCACCACCCCGTAATTGCTAACAGTGGCCAGATCGCTGAGCTTGGCAATAATATCTTCCGGTCCGATCACCCAACCGATACGGCTGCCCGTCATCGCATGGCTTTTTGACATTGACCCCACGATCAGGCTGCGCTCTTTCATGCCGGGTAATGAGCGGGGCGTGATATGCTGCCCAGACCAAACTTGCGAGGCATAGACCTCATCAGAAATCAGCCATAAATCATGTTTCCGACAGGTATCCGCGATGATCTCAAGCGTTTCTTGGCCGTACACAACGCCCGTTGGATTGTTTGGAGAGTTGATAAGCAAGGATGCAGCGCCTTTTGCTGCGGCGTTTAAACTGGCCCCGATTGGTTGAAATCCGTCACTCGCCTTGGCGGCAATTGCAACGGGATTAAGGCTGAGCGCGCGCAGCATCCCTGGATAGGTGGTGTAATAAGGATCTATATAAAGCGCTTTGTCATGCGGGTTGCATGCCGCCAGATGCGCAGCGAATAAAGCGGCCTGAGCGCCCGGGGTGATCAGAACATTTTCGGCGCTTGTTGGCACTTGAGTTTGCGTTTGATGGTGGGCCGCTACGATCTTTCGCAACCCTTGCGTTCCGGGTACCGGTGCATATCCAGTATGCCCATCTTTTGCCGAGCGCTGCATGGCTTGTAAAATATCTGGCGCGGTTTTTATATCATGCTCACCAATCGTCAGCTCAATCACAGCGTGGCCTTGGGCAATCATTTCGCGGGCTTTCATAAAAACCCCCCATCCATCTGACAGGCCTTCGGGCACGATATTGCGAATACGTTGTGATGGCAGCACGGGCCAATTCCTTATCTTCATCTAAACTTCAAGTTTGAAGGGATTTTTAGGCCGCATCCCGCGGGTAAACTTCACATTAGGAACACTCTATGGGCACAAACCATGGCGTTATTCGCACAGAAATGTCAACCACTGCCAATTTTAGACTATTTCTGATGTTTCCAAGCACGCATGAAATTGCTAAGCCGCCTCGATAAAGAACCAATGGGCCGTAAACTCATGACAACGCTTTCACTGCATAATACTCTTGCTCGTGCCAAACAGCTTTTTGTGCCTTTGGACCCCAAAAATATACGGATCTATCTATGCGGGCCAACAGTCTATGATCGGGCACATTTGGGGAATGCGCGCAATGTAATCATGTTTGATGTGTTGTTCCGTGTTTTGCGCAAATTATATGGAGAGGCGCATGTCACCTATGTGCGCAACTTTACGGATATTGATGATAAAATTAATGCCAAAGCCTCTGAAACAGGACGCTCGATCGCAGAGATCACGCAGGAAACCACGGCTTGGTACCTGCAAGATATGGCCGATTTGGGCAACCTAGATCCGACGCATATGCCGCGCGCCACGGCCTATGTGCCACAAATGATCCAAATGATCGAAAATCTGATCAACGCAGAACACGCCTATGCCGCCGATGGTCACGTTTTATTTGCCGTTGACAGTTATGCAGATTATGGGCGGCTTTCGGGGCGCACGATTGATGATATGCTTGCAGGAGCGCGCGTCGAAGTGGCGCCTTATAAGCGCAACCCGATGGATTTCGTGCTTTGGAAACCCTCGAGCGGGGATCAGCCCGGATGGCAAAGCCCTTGGGGATTTGGTCGGCCGGGATGGCATATTGAATGTTCTGCCATGTCGCTTGATCTCTTGGGTGAAAGCTTTGATATCCATGGCGGCGGCAATGATTTAACCTTTCCCCATCATGAGAATGAAATTGCACAAAGCTGCTGCGCGCATCCAAAAAGCCAGTTCGCGCAGGTTTGGCTGCACAATGAAATGCTGCAGGTGGATGGTAAGAAAATGTCAAAATCCCTGGGCAATTTCTTTACGGTACGGGATTTGATTGAGCAGGGATTTGCCGGAGAGGTGATCCGCTTTGTGTTCCTTTCAACGCATTATGGCAAGCCCATGGATTGGACCAAAGAGCGCGCGCAAGACGCCGAGAAAACGCTGCGAAAATGGCGCAAATTAACCGCCGGCGTTGCGGCGGCAAAGACTGTGCCCGCCTGCGTGTTGGATCCGCTTTGTGATGATCTTAACACGGCCGGCGCGATTGCGGGCTTGCACAGCTTGCTGGCGCAGGAAGATTTGTCTGGGTTGAAAGCAGGGGCTCAAATGTTGGGCCTTCTTGAGCCATCAATGGGCGCTTGGGCGCAAGCCGTTGATCTGTCACAATTTGAAACCTTGCTTGAGACAACGCGTGCCCAAGCAATGCAGGATAAAGACTTTGCAGAACTTGATCGGTTGAAATTAGCCCTGCAAAGCGCGGGGGTCGAAGTGCGGATGGGCAAAACGGGTATCGAACTCTTGGCGGGGCCGGGGTTTGACCCAAAGCGCTTAGATACGCTTTTGTAATGGCTTTCTATCCGCGTCACTTGGCTGTAGCTTAGGCGCAAAGCGTATTAAGATATAAAAATTCGAGGCATCGGCTTGACGACTGAAAAACTATACATTTACGACACGACGCTGCGCGATGGGCAACAAACCCAAGGGGTTCAATTTTCCACTGAGGAAAAGGCCATGATTGCGCAGGCGCTTGACGATTTGGGGGTGGATTATATTGAAGGGGGATGGCCCGGCGCCAATCCAACCGATAATGCGTTTTTCGCCGCTTTGCCAAAGACAAAGGCCACCATTACTGCCTTTGGGATGACCAAACGGGCCGGTCGCTCTGCTGAAAATGATGATGTTTTGGCGGCGGTCTTGAATGCCGGCACCTCAAGCGTCTGCTTGGTCGGCAAAACCCATGATTTTCATGTAGAGACGGCGCTGGGTATATCGCTTGCAGAAAATATAGATGCGATCCGGCTATCGATTGCCCATATTGTGGCGCAGGGGCGCGAAGCGATATTTGACGCCGAGCATTTTTTCGATGGCTATAAATCCAATCCGGCCTTCGCACTGGAAAGTCTAAAAGCGGCCTTAGGGGCGGGCGCACGCTGGCTTGTTCTATGTGATACAAATGGCGGCGCTTTGCCTCGGGAAATTTATGAAATAGTGTCTGAAGTGATTGCATCGGGGATACCTGGGGAAAATTTGGGTATTCACACGCATAATGACACCGAAAATGCGGTGGCGAACACTTTGATGGCTGTCGATGCGGGGGTGCGGCATATCCAAGGCACTTTAAATGGCTTAGGTGAGCGTTGCGGCAACGCAAATCTAACCTCCTTAATTCCCACGCTTACCCTAAAAGAGCCTTATGCAAGCCGCTTTAAAACCGGTGTGTCCCCTCATTCTTTAATAGGCCTTACCCGGCTTTCCGGTTTGCTGGATGATATTTTAAATCGTGTGCCCGCGCGCCAAGCTGCGTATGTTGGTGGATCGGCTTTTGCCCATAAGGCCGGCTTGCATGCCAGTGCCATCCTGAAAGATCCCACCACTTATGAGCATATTGACCCAAGCGTTGTGGGCAATGCACGCCTCATTCCAATGTCCAATCAAGCTGGCCAGTCAAACCTGCGCAAACGTTTGAAAGAGGCAGGATTAACCGTCGCGAAAGACGACCCTGCCTTGGGGCGGATCCTCGAAGTGATCAAACAGCGCGAGGCCCTGGGCTATTCCTATGATACGGCCCAGGCCAGTTTTGAATTGCTCGCGCGAAAAGAGTTGGATCAATTGCCAAGGTTTTTTGAGGTAAAGCGCTACCGCGTTTCGGTTGAGCGTCGTAAAAACAAATATAATGAGATGGTAAGCCTGTCCGAAGCCGTGGTTGTGGTGAAGGTTGGAGATGAAAAGAAGCTTTCGGTAAGTGAATCTTTGGATGAGACCGGCTCGGACCGTGGGCCGGTAAATGCGCTTGCCAAAGCTTTGGCGAAAGATTTGGGCGATTATCAAAGCATGATTGATGATGTGCGGCTGGTTGATTTTAAAGTCAGAATTACTCAAGGGGGCACCGAAGCCGTGACGCGCGTTGTGATCGACAGCGAAGACAGCCAAGGGCGGCGTTGGGCCACGGTGGGCGTATCCGCCAATATTGTGGATGCAAGCTTTGAGGCGCTTATCGAAGCCTTTCAATGGAAATTGATCCGCGATACCGCGTTCGATCACGCAGGCGCATAAACTGGTGGCGGATGTTTTAAGCGATGATGTGATCGCCTGTGCGCGCCTATTGGAACGCGGTGATCCCGAGCGTTTTCGCGCTGTTATGGCAACACCTTTAGAGGTGCGTAAAACGTTATTTCCAATTTTCGCCTTTAACCTTGAGGTAGCACGTGCCCCTTGGGTAACCAAAGAACCGCTGATTGCCGAAATGCGTTTACAGTGGTGGCAAGACGTGCTGAGTGAAATTTCAGATGGGCGGGCGGTGCGCCGGCATGAGGTTGCAACGCCGCTGACCAGCTCTCTAACACCGGCCGCTGCAGAGGCTTTAAAGGCGGTGGTTGAGGCGCGTCGGCATGATATTTACCCCGAGCCTTTTAAAACCAAGTCAGACTTTCAGGCTTATATTCATGCAACATCCGGTTGTTTGATAAGGGTTGCAGCTCAGGCGCTTGGGCCAGCGGATGATCAGGTATTGGCCAATTTTGGCTATGCGGCGGGTGTTGCAAATTACTTAAAAGCATTGCCGGAACTGACCGAGGCAGGTAAAACACATATGCCCGACACCAGCGAAGACGCAGTTCAATTGTTGGCGCATGAGGCTTTGTTAAAATTGCGCTTGGCGCGCAAAGCGCGCGGTAAAATTTCAAAAAAGGCTGGCTATGCCTTGCTCACAGGGTGGCAATCCGGCGCTGTGCTCGCCGCTTATGCCAAACAGCCCCAAGCAAACGCGCATAGCGGTGATCGACGCGGCGTTCGATTTTCGGGTTTGCGCCTGCTCTGGCGCTCTTTACTGAGGCGCTGGTAAGCGTATCATTTATATTTTTTTGTTCTTAATTGCTTTGCTGGTAAGGAAAAACAGTGCCAAAGCAGCAAGACATAACAACGGCAACATCGCAAGGTTTACCGCAGCCCAGCCCTCTAAGGCTGAATTGCCGGAACAATTCATCAACCCGCCTGAGGTTAAAGAGGCCAAGGTTACACCAGCCCCCACAAAAAAATCATTCATGCCCTGAACCCGGCCGCGCTCATGCGGCTTATGGCTTTCGGATAAAAGCGTTGTGGCGCCTATGAAGCTGAAATTCCAACCCAACCCCACCATAATCAGCGCGGCGAAAAAGTTCCCCAAATCTATGCCCTCTAACGCGCAAAACCCGGCAATTGCCAGCATAACAAGTCCAATTGCCAAAATGCTGCGCGCGCCAAACCTCACAATCAAATGGCCGGTAAAAAAAGAGGGCACAAACATCGCCAATACATGGGCTGAAACGATATCGGCAACATCTGAGGTGCTAAAACCGCAACCGATCACCGCCAAAGGCGTTGAGGTCATAACCAG
>JADHOV010000058.1 GCA_016778765.1 Paracoccaceae bacterium
GAAAAAGGCGAAACCTATAATGTGAATGGGGATACCGCAGCCGGGGCGATCGCGGCGGCCTTGAAGGCAGATCGCCTTTTACTGCTCACAGATGTCGCGGGCGTTAAGGATGCAAACGGCAATGTTCTCACCGAACTCACCGCCGCCCAAATTCGCCAGATGACGCAGGAGAGCGTGATCGCAGGCGGCATGATTCCAAAAACAGAAACAGCGCTTGCAGCCCTGAATGGCGGCGTGCGCGCTGTTGTTATTTTGGATGGGCGCGCACAAAATGCCTGCTTGCTTGAGCTGTTTACAGAACATGGCGCGGGCTCTCTTATTCGTGACGCTCGACCTTGATAAAAGCCGCGCCACATAGGGCTGCGCGTTGTGCAAACTCACCAGACGCTCAGGCGACCAGCGATACAATCAGATGAATCCTACCCAAGCCTGTGATCGCTTTTTAGAAGTCACGCAGCTGGTGGATGCAACCGGTCTGATGGTTTTAGGCGGGCTGCACCCAGAAAAAACTGATCTTGCTCCTGAAGGCTGTAAAACACTGATTTTGCTTGGCCCCAGAGATCAATATTTCTGGCCTATTTTCGCCAATAGCCCAGAAAAGACAGATGGTGCACCGGACCCGCTTGACCGATGGTCTGAACGGGTTGTGTCCGATTTGGCAAAGAAGCTGGGCGCTTGGGCCGTCTTTCCATTCGGCGGGCCGCCTTATGCTCCTTTTTATTCATGGGCTTTGCGCTGCGGAAATATCTTTAGCTCGCCCATTCGCCTGCTGGTTCATCAACAAATGGGTTTATACGTTTCTTTCCGAGGCGCGCTTGCCCTGCCATGGCATCTAGACCTACCTCAGACCAACCCCTCGCCCTGCATCGGCTGTTCAGCCCCCTGTCAAAACGCTTGCCCCGTCGAGGCTTTTAAACACCGCGCCTATGATGTTGCAGGCTGCCGCGCTCATATCAACGGGCCAGACAGTTTAAGCTGCCGTTTGACGGGCTGCGCCGCGCGCAGGGCCTGCCCTATTAGCAAAAACGCGGCGCGCCCGCAGGCGCAATCGGCATTTCACATGAAGACCTTTGCAAATTGAGTAAGCGCCTGATTTTGATGCGTCATGCGCAATCCGATGATTTTGAACAATCCAGCGATTTTGAGCGTCCGTTAAGCGCCCGCGGTCAGCAGGACGCCGCGCATATGCGACACTGGTTCCACGCGCATGGTTACCACCCGCAAAGCGCTTTGGTCTCAGCGGCAAAGCGTACAGCCGAAACCTATGACTTATTGCAATTAAAAAATTGTCCCGCTTTTTTTTCAAAAACTCTTTATCTTGCCCCCGCAGTAACGCTGCTAACTGCTCTGAAAAAGGCTACTGGATCCTCAGTTCTAATGATTGGGCATAATTTTGGGATTTCCGATCTGGCCAACCGTTTGCGCAAAGAGAGGTCGGAAAACCCAAAATTCAAAGCTTTTCCAGCCGGCGCGATCTGGATAGCTGATCTGCCGATAGAGGATTGGCGCGCGCTTACCTGGGGCGCAGCCACCTCGGTCAATTTTGCAAGCCCCGAAGATGTGCGCATGAACCTGTCAAACGGCCCACGTCGCTAGCAGCCGTTAATGACCCAAAATCTGGCTCAGAAACAATTTTGTCCGATCCGATTGCGGATTTCCGAAAAACTCTTCGGGCTCGTTTTGTTCGACAATTTGCCCTTCATCCATGAAGATGACGCGATTAGCCACTTGCCGGGCAAAGCCCATCTCATGCGTGACGCAAATCATCGTCATGCCATCTTCGGCCAAGGCAATCATAGTGTCTAAAACTTCTTTAATCATTTCTGGATCAAGCGCCGATGTCGGTTCATCAAAGAGCATAATACGCGGCTGCATACAGAGCGATCGCGCGATGGCTACCCGTTGCTGCTGCCCGCCAGATAATTGACCCGGATACTTATCTGCCTGTTCTGGAATTTTTACCTTTTCCAGAAAATGCATGGCGATTTCATTCGCCTCATTTTTTGGAGTGTTACGCACCCAAATCGGCGCAAGCGTGCAGTTTTCTAAAATCGTTAAATGGGGGAATAAGTTGAAATGCTGGAAACACATTCCGACTTCAGATCGTATCTTGTCTATATTTTTGATGTCAGATGTAAGCTCAGTTCCATCAACAATAATCTGCCCAGTCTGATGCTCCTCCAATGCATTTACACAGCGTATGAGAGTAGATTTACCTGAGCCAGAAGGACCACATACCACAATCCTTTCGCCTCTATACACTGTTAAATCTATCTCACGCAAGACATGAAAGGTTCCGAACCATTTATTCATCCCGTTAATGTGGATTGCAACTTCACCAGAAACTTCAGGGTGTTCATTTTGGTTCATAGCTTTGGGTACTCCCTATCGGTTGTTAGTTTCAAGTTGCCGTTCCAACCATTGTGAGTATTGAGAAACACTATAACAAACTACAAAAAATATAGCAGCTGCCGCTCCAAAAAGCTCCCAATATACTCCATTCCATGCCGTTGACGATAGAATTGGACCGCGTATCATTCCTACCAAGTCGAACATAGAAATAATCGAGACTAGGGTTGTATCTTTTAACATCCCGACAGAAACATTTACTATACCTGGGATAGAGACTTTCAGTGCCTGGGGAAGGATTATCAATCGCATTGATTGCGAATAATCCAAGCCTAAACTACTGGCAGCTTCTTGCTGACCACTGTGGAGTGATGCAAGCCCACCACGCACAACCTCAGCGATATATGCGGCGTTGAAAAAAGTCATCATTATGATAACTCTCAATATCAGATCTAAGCTCGTTCCCGGCGGGAAGAAAAACGCCAAAACCACATTAGCAACAAATAAAAGCGTTATTAGCGGCACTCCTCTTATGAACTCGATGAAAATCACACATATCCACTTGATAATTGGCATGTCCGATTGTCGACCAAGCGCCAAAAGAATTCCTAAGGGTATAGATAAAGAGACCGCAATCGTTCCAAGTAAAAGGTTTAGCATAAAACCACCCATATCGCGGGATGGAACTGCCTTTAAAGCTATAAAGCCTTGAGCGTAATCAATTATATATCCGGTCAACGTCCAAAAAATGATGGCGGCAATCAGGCTGAGGATAGCAGCCCCTACAAACGACTTTGACGACAATAGGCGAAAGATAGTGGCGCCAATTATACCGCCTAAAAGAGCCAAAACTGGGATTAAAATGGTCCCGCCCCAAATTAACCAATACGCTAAAAAAGGATAAACTACTGAAAAAATCAGCATATTACGTGGCATCTTGACAAAAAGGATTGGAGCAAGCGCTACCAATAATAAGAACACCGAGAGATTGGCGCGCCAATACTCCGATGATGGATACTTAAAACCGTAGACTAACTGCGGAAAGCGTTCTTTCAAGACGGCAAAACAGGCACCTTTGGTGCCGTCAAGAATATCATAGCACTCCCGAATGGACTCGGCGGTCCATACGCCATTATAAAACCACGGTGCTAACCCTCTGATGATCGAATAAATCAGCCATAATCCAATGAAAGTCATAGCTATGTTCAACGGCGTTGAAAAAAGATTTTCTCTAAGCCATTTAATTAGCCCTCTTTCACTTATGGGAGGAGCAGCTTCTGGCAGCATATCATGACGAACAAAGCTTGGAGTATTGCTTGGCATCCTTAGCGTTCCTTCAACCTGATACTGCGGTTATAAATGTTCATTATCGCTGAAATGCTCAGGCTAATTACTAAATAAAATAACATAAGTAATAAAATTGCCTCAATGGCGCGTCCTGTCTGGTTCAAAGTAATTCCACCCAATGTGGCAGTAATATCCATATATCCTACAGCAAGCGCCAGTGAACTGTTCTTTGTTATATTCAAATAAAAGGAGATCAAAGGTGGAATAATTACGCGCAACGCCTGCGGTAAAATGACGAGGTTCATAATAAGATTTGATCTAAGACCGAGGGCGCCGGCCGCTTCTGACTGACCTTTACCAACCGATTGAATACCCGCGCGGACGATCTCAGCAATAAAGGCCCCAGTGTAGATTGACAAAGCAAGCCATAAAGAAATAAGCGAGCCACGCGCCCAAATGCCGCCTTTGAAATTAAACCCTTTCAATTCTGGGTATTCTAAGCCAATAGGGTTTCCCAACAGAAAAAAAATCGCCAGCGTTGGCACAAATAAAATTGCCAAGCTTGGCCAAAAAATGGGTACAACCATGCCATGTTCAAACAACGCTCTGCGCGCGTAGCGGCGGTAAAAGAATATTGCGATGAGCGATAAGATAAAGGTAGCTAAAACAATCGAGCCTCCCTCATACAAAACTGGTTTTGGGATGTAGACTCCGCGACCCGTGAAGGCAAATGCGTCGAATAGCATTGTCGCTTCAGGATTTTCTCCTCTAAAAGCTCGTGGTTGTGGAAGCAATGCAACGAATATAGAATTAATTATTAATATCCAGATCAGTACGGGAACGTTTCTAAAAATCTCAACGTAAACCCCCATCAATTTACTTACTATCCAATTATTTGAAAGCCGTAAAATGCCCGCTGTTATCCCCAAAACTGTTGCTGTGATACATCCGAGAAAGGCAACAAGCAGAGTATTTAAAACGCCTACAAAAGCTGCCCGCAAATGGGTTGACTGGCTATTGTATTCAACAAGGCGCTGGTTAATGTCATAACCTGCCGGCGTGCCTAGAAAATTGTATGAAATGTTTAACCCAGCCGCAGCCAAATTCTGCACAAGGTTTTTGCCTAAATATGCTACGATGCAAATGAGAATAAACAAAGCGAAAAACTGAAATGTATAAGATCTGTAGCGCTTGTCATTAAGCAACATAGATGGTCGAAAAGCCTGCTTATAAGTAGGATTATAAGATACCATTTGATCGTTCAAACCTTAAAATATAAACATCGATGGACGTCGTTAGAGAGTTTACAGGCGCAATGCAATACAAAAAAGTAAAAATAAAAAAGGGCGCACGGACGCGCCCTTTAAAATATTCTATATTAATTAACGGAACGGAGGTGAGTAAATAAGACCACCATCAGTCCATTGAGCATTCAAGCCTCTGGCAAGTCCAATTATGGTTTCAGAACCTATATTGTTCTCGAAAATTTCACCATAGTTTCCACCTACCATGATCGCACGTTTTGCCCACTCACCGTCCAAGCCAAGCATCTCACCCAGATTTCCTTCTGAACCTAGCAGACGGTTCATTTCAGGATTATTTGTACCTTTAGACATTTCTTCGATATTGGCCGAAGTTATGCCCAATTCTTCTGCAGTAATCAACGCATTAAGGGTCCAGCGAACAACATCGCCCCAGTTGTTATCACCATGGCGAACCAAAGGACCTAGAGGTTCTTTCGACACAATTTCTGGCAACAATACATGATCACCGGGAACTTCGAAATTTGCACGTCGAGCAGCAAGCGCAGACGCATCTGTAGTAAAAGCATCACAAGCGCCTGCGAGATATTGAGCGACTGCTTCGGAACCTGATTCTACTGGGACAGCCTCGTAGCTAATGTTATTTGAGCGAAAGAAATCAGCCAAATTCAACTCAGTGGTTGTGCCAGTTTGTATACAAACCGTAGCCCCATCTAATTCGGTAGCAGAAGCAACGCCCAGCGCTTTTGGAACCATAAAGCCCTGACCATCATAGTAGTTCACGCCTGTAAATTCAAACTTCAGATCCACATCGCGGCTGAATGTCCATGTTGTGTTGCGCGCCAGCATATCAATCTCGCCAGAGGCCAACGCTGTAAAACGTGTTTTACCTGTTGTTGGAACAAACTCAACAGCTGAGCCATCGCCCAAAACGGCTGCGGCAACTGCACGACAAACTGCAACATCAAACCCCTGCCAAACACCTTCGGCATCGGGCTGTGCAAAACCAGGTACACCTGTTGTCACACCACAATTCAATATGCCGCGCGCTTTCACGTCATCCGCTGTGCCTGCAAATACGCTGCCAGCAGACATCGCTGCTAGGGTAACTGCGCCTAAAACTAAGGATTTTTTCATCTTTACCTCTTTCTGATGGTTGTCCCAAAATGGGACTTTTGATTAGAACGGTATGTCTAACCTCACAAAATAACCTGCGCCAAATGCACAAGTGATTCCGCAGTGTGGCCAATTTTTTACATTATCGTCAAGCAATCTATCACCAAAACCATGATTTGAATTGGCTCAAAGCTCCATCCCCCGCGCGCGCCGCCTATTTTTCAACCACAGCGTGTAAAAAAGTCATATGCGGCAAGAAAATCAGATTTTTTCAGCGCGGCATGCGCGGCAGCCTCCTCATCGATTCCCCATTGTTCTTCCTGCCAAATTTCATCAATCCGGCATAATTCCCACGCCTTTTCAGGCTTAAGATGACCTTCTATAACCGCCAAAGCCGCAACCAAACTGCCCGGAAATGTCACCAGATCATGAAAGGCGGTTAACTGAAACGCTGAAAGGCCCTGCATCGGGGCTGCCAAGTTCAAAACAGACTCTGCCGCTTGCGCCAGATAGGTCACCCCCGATGTGCTGTGTAAAATTGCGCCATATGTTTGCGCTGCCCACTCTAACAATGGATCCCACGCCTCCGCTTGCCGCATATTAAGCTCGGCCGGCTGCGCCGCGCGATAGCAGAGTAAATCGGTTTCACCATAAGCCGCCAACATGTTCAAAACATCTTGGAATTGGGGCGTCACCTTATCCAAAGCGGCATTGGCGCGGCGGGTATAGGGCATGGTTTCAGGGCGAACAGTTTCAACCTGCGCGCGCCATTCTGAGGCGACCGCCTCTGCCAAAGCCTGCGAGGGCAACGCCAAAAGCGTTTTTGCAGGGGTTTTAACCAAGCGATCATCGAGCAAAACCGTATAGCCCACCTCTTGCTGCGCAATTTCAACCTGCGTCCAGAATCGTTTTTGCTGCCAATCAGCCATATCTATGCTTTCATTATTTGAGAAATAAAGCCCGGCAACTCGGACACCGTTTGTGCAATATGCGTGCAACCAGAAAGCTGATGCGCCTTATGATAACCCCATGTCACACCAATCGCGTGCATACCTGCCGCGCGCGCCATATCTCTATCATAAATGGTATCTCCAATCATCACGGCGCGGCGCGCTTCAATTCCGGTCTCCAATAACGCCTGATGCAACATGCTAGGATGCGGTTTTGAGGGGTGCTCATCCGCAGTTTGCGTTGTGTGGAAATAAGAATGCAAGTCGCTTGCCTCTAACAAGGCGTTCAAGCCTCTGCGCGAATTTCCCGTTGCCACCCCCAAGATAAACTGCGGATCCTGATGAAGCTGCCGCAAAAGGGGCAGGATCCCTACATAAAAACCCGGATCTGATTGGTCTTCGCGCTGCCCGGCAAAATACTCTTTAAAGGCTTTTTCTGCCAAATCACGTTCCTCATGATCGACCTGCGGCACCAAGCGATAAAACACCTCTGGCAGCGACAGCCCGACGCAAGCCAAAACATCTTGCCGCGGCGGCATTGGGCGCCTGAGCACAGAAAAAGCGTGACCCATCGCGCCAATAATAAAGGCTTGGCTATCCACAAGCGTACCATCAACATCAAAAACAATCAAAAACGGCGCCAAAACCTACCCCATAAAATCTTCAAACGGATCGTCTTCAATATCATGCGTGTCCCATTGAAACGTATCCCAAGTGCGCTGCATATGTTCGCTTAACGCAGCCGTGAAACTGATTGGTTTTTTATGAACAGGGTGTTCGATCCGCAAAAACCGCGCGTGTAGATGCAGCTTACGGCTGATATCGCCGCCCAGTTGAGCCCCCCAGCCATCGCCTAAATTGTCTTGGCTAGATCCTCCATATTTTCCATCGCCAATAATGGGATGGCCGATTTCCGCCATATGCGCGCGCAATTGATGCGTGCGGCCCGTGATCGGTGCCAAAGCCACCCATGCGCCGCGTTTAGCCAAAGCACTGAGCACACGATAATCGGTTAAAGCGCGTTTCGCGCCTTCAACAGAGGCCACATCACTTGGATGAACGCAATGCATTTTTTCGCCCGCGCCCTTGGCACCATGACCAATAGATTTCACCAATCCATATTTGATAGTGCCCGATTTAGGAGCAGGCACTCCGGCCACCGCCGCCCAGTAGATTTTACGCGTTTCACGATGCCGAAACGCTTCCGTTAGCGCGCTGGCAGCCGCGCGATGACGCGCCAGAACCAAAATACCCGAGGTATCCTTATCTAAGCGATGCACCAAACGTGGCTTCTCATCATGACCAAAGCGCAACGCATCGGCCAGCCCATCCACGTGGCGATTTTGTTTGCTTCCCCCTTGCGTGGCTAGCCCCGGCGGCTTGTTCAACACGATGATGTGATCATCTTTATACAGAACAGCATTTTGTATCATCCGAGCATCCTGCGGGCTCACGCTGCGCGCAACCACCGCCCTCGGTTTCAAATCACTATCGGTAAGGGGAGGGATGCGGATCTCTTGGCCGGCGGCGATACGCGTCGAGGCTTTGCAGCGTTTGCCGTCAACGCGCAGCTCTCCTTTTCGGCACATCTGTTCGATGCGCGCTTGGCCCAATTGCGGAAAACAATGGCGCAACCAGCGGTCTAACCTTTGATCAACGCTGCCTTCCTCAACCGTTAGCTTTTGTACTCCGCTCATGCCGATACCAATCGCATTGCTATAAACCCTAGAAAAACCGCCGCCAAACCGCCCAGAACGCTGCCACATATATAGGCAAAGGCAAATCCGAACCGCCCCATATCCAGCAGCTTCAACAAATCCAGCGAAAACGCGGAAAACGTGGTGAAGCCTCCCAAAATGCCCGCCATCAAAAACAGAGGCGCGACCTCACCCAACCGACCAGCAAAATAGACAAAGGCCAGCCCCATCAAGAACGATCCGATTACGTTCACGCTTAGCGTGCCGTAAGGAAACGCCACCGTTTGAACCAAACAAAAACGCAAAAGCGCACCAATGCCGCCGCCACAAGCCACAAGAAGATAAACCATAGCCGTGCTCATCCGCTCTGCTCGCGCCAATGTCAAGCCAAAGCCGGATCAACGATGAATGCGTCGACGCGCTCTTAATTTATCGAAATAAGCAATGCGCTTTATCAGATCGCGTTCAAACCCCCGCTCAACCGGTTCATAAAAGCGCAGCCGCGCTAACTCTTCCGGAAAATAATCCTGCCCAGAGAACCCGTCAGGGGCGTCATGATCATAAGCATATTCGGCGCCATAGCCTTGATCTTTCATCAACCCCGTCGGGGCGTTCAAAATATGCTTTGGAGGGGGAAGCGATCCGCCGCGGGAGGCAGCGCGGCGGGCAGCTTTGTAAGCGGTATAAATCGCGTTGGATTTAGGCGCCAACGCCAGATAAGCCACCGCTTGTGCAAGCGCCAGCTCACCTTCCGGGCTGCCCAACCGCTCGTAACTTTGCCAAGCCTCTAGGCAGATCCGTTGCGCATCCGGATCTGCCAAACCAATATCTTCGATCGCCATTCGCAATATACGCCGCCCCAGATAACGTGGATCCTCGCCCCCCTCGAGCATGCGTGCCAGCCAATATAGCGCCGCATCCGGATCAGAGCCGCGCACGGATTTGTGTAAAGCGGAAATCAAATTATAATGGCCATCGCCCGATTTATCATATTGCGACGCGCGGCGGCTGAGACGCTTTGCCAGAGCCTCTGCGCTGACCTGCGCCGCATCTGGCCATGCCAACGTTTGTTCGACCAAGTTTAACAACATCCGGCCATCCCCATCGGCCATCGTAATCAGCAACTCTTTCGCCTCAGCGGTTAATGGCAAAGCGCGGTTCAAAACGGCTTCAGCCCGCGCCATCAATTGCCTCAAATCAGAATCCGCCAAGCGCGTCAGCACCAACACTTGCGCGCGCGATAAAAGCGCTGCATTCAGCTCAAACGAAGGGTTCTCGGTACTGGCCCCCACCAATA
>JADHOV010000059.1 GCA_016778765.1 Paracoccaceae bacterium
AAGAGAAATTCAAAAAAGTGGGTCAAGCCGTGTCATTGGCCGAGCTGGCCACTGGGCAATCAGAGCAAGAGGTTTTATTTGGCGGGTTGGAAGAACAGCTAAGCGAATTGATTGATTTTGTCTCTGAGCTTGAGAACCAGTTGAAAAAATTGGGCGGTCAAGACAGCGAAGAGGCCTTTGCCGAAGCTGGAAAAGCCGAAAAGAAAGCCCAAGACGCCGCAGAAGATTTGAAAGTGAAATTGCAGGACCAGATTGAATTTGGCGCTGTCACTGTAGAGACACGCGATAATAAAGTGTTTGTCACCGTCGGTACGGGTGGCGCCTTCCCCTCTGGCTCGGCCAATCTAACCGCTCAAGCGCAAGAAATTATTGACCAAATTGCAAATGTCAGCGATGGCAGCGATAACAGCATCACTGTTGCGGGCCATACAGATGATGTGCCGATTGCCTTTGGTGCGCTTTACCGCGACAATTGGGATTTAGCAGCAGCGCGCGCATCAAGCGTGGTGCAAGCCATCGAAAGCAGCGGTCAAGTTGGTCCTGGCCGGTTGGAAGCAAAAAGTTATGGTGAAACCAGACCGATCGCGGATAATGCCACGGCCGCAGGACGCGAGGAAAATCGCCGCATTGAAATTGAGCTTGAATATTAAAGCAGCAAGGATCGCGGTGACCGATGCGTCCCCGCGCACCTATCCAACCACCAGATTGGGCTGAACAGTCACGCAAACGCAAATTGACCTGGCCGGTTCGATTAATCGCGCTTCTTCCATTGGCGATATTCAAACGCGGATTTCAAAAGTGCAAAAAAGGCCAACACACCGACCAAAATCAAAGCGATGGTCAAAGGCTTTAAACTGGCCACAGCAGATAAAATCGACCGGTCAATAAAGGTGAGTAACGCGATGGTCAGCACGGATAACAAGAAAATCCGAATGGCCATGCAAATACGGCAGGGAGTGTCTTTTTCCTTTGGAACCATGTAGATAACTCCTTCCAGATTTATCTTACCAGAAACTTAATAAAGACTGAATCAATATTTTTTCAGTATTTTGCAGTTTTGGCATATTCTTTGCTTTCTTTGTTGTGTAACAGTGTTTGGTAATTGATATGTCGATGCTTGGCCTCAATATTGGAACCCAACAGGTTCAAAAGCAAAGCTTGGTTATTACGCCACAGCTGCAACATGCTATCAGCATCTTGCAGATGAACAATCTGGAATTAGAAAAGCACTTAGAAGATCTGGCCGAAAGCAATCCGTTCATTGAGGTCAAAGGCGTTAACTCGGAAAACAAACGTAAAGCCGAGATTGATTTTCAACCTGCAAAGGCCGGCGCAGGTATTTCTAACTCTTTTATGGAAACACTTCTGGGCGAACGTCCGGAAACCTTGCTGGAACATATTTGCAAACAAATTCGCCTGCAAAATTTTTCAGAGCAGTATAATTCGCTCGCATATCGATTGCTGGCCGATATCACCCCGGCGGGATATTTGCCAATCGATCTCGAAGAGGTTGCGGATCAATTATCTGCCGATCTGGCGGATGTGACCGCGGTGTTAGAACAGCTGCAAGGGTTTGAGCCGGTCGGGTTATTTGCCCGTAACTTGGCCGAATGCCTCACATTACAAGCCAAAGAGCGCAAAGAATTCGACGCACCGATGAAAATCGTACTGGCAAACCTTGAAATGTTAGCGCAAGGCAAGATCAAAGAATTATGCAACTTAGCGGGCTGCGCGGCAGAAGATATCAAGCAACGCGTGTTGCAAATCCGGCAATATAATCCGAAGCCAGGTGCTTTATTTGATTGTGAGGCCTTGGGCAGCAACCGAGAGCCCGATTTAATCGTACAACGCCACGGGGATCAGATTGAAATCGCATTAAACCGTTCATCTTTGCCCAGCGTCAAAGTCAATATGGACTACGCAAATACGTTAAACCAATCCACCCAAAGCGAAGAAAAATCGGTTGAGTTCATAAAAAACTCGATTGCAACGGGCCATTGGCTAAAGCGCGCCATCGCGCAACGCAACCAAACGCTACAAATGGTTGCGCAGCATATTTTAAAACATCAAATCAAATTTTTTGATGAAGGAATTGCGGGCATTCGCCCCTTGCAATTGCGCATTGTTGCAGAAGCCTTGGGAATCCATGAAAGCACGGTCAGCCGTTCAACGGCGTCGGTGCTGATACAAACGCCGCGGGGGACATTCCCGTTGAAAATGTTCTTTAGCAGCGGCCTGCAGGCAAATACCAGCGAAGAGGGCGTATCTGCTCGGGCGATCCGCAATAAGATCACGGCAATCATTGCAGAAGAAAGCCCGTTAAAGCCGATTAGCGATGCAAAAATATCCAGTCTTCTCGCCGAAGAGGGATTCACGGTGGCCAGGCGCACCGTTGCAAAATATCGCGAATTGGAAAATATCAAATCTACAGCGCAGCGCAAACGCGAATATAAACTTAATACATTGATTGCGAAATAAAACGTCTCTTCACAGAAGACTGAAAAACCCGCGCGCTGGCCTGAAAGGATGATCGCTTCTGCCGCGCAAGGCGCGCTTGCCTCACATCGAAAAATTAAGGGTGAGCGCGCCGCGCGCCCCTGCTCTCCTGAACCAAGCGGGTTGAGGATTGGCGCAGAAGAAGGCAGCGCTGCCTTGCGCCCAAAAGCGCTCCGCACTCACGCGCCAGAGAACCCATGATCAAATTTTTAAACACCAATAGGCGGCCGTTTCTTTTTACGCCGCCGCGGCTGCTCTAAACCCGCCACCGGAACTTTAAAGAACATCTCGCTGTCTAAGGATAAAACGGTTCTTTGCGCGCTTAACTCATTTTCAGCCACAATTGTCTGCAGGTATATAAATTTGCGAAAACTCATGAAGGCTATCAACATATTTCCCTGCTCGCGCCCCGAGTAAATACAAAGCATGAGGTAAAACACCACGCCCAGAATCCAATGAACGGTCAAGGCCACGAAAAACGCCAAAATACTCGCAAGCGCCGCTTCGGGCATCCGCCTGTTCAAAAACCAAAAGGGCGGGCAAACCATCGCCAATAGTGACTTGGAACGATCGACCAGTTCTGCGTTTTTTTGCATATCATGGAAAACCATATATTCGATCAAACCCGACCGCGTGGCCGTCCTTAGCATCACAAGATCGTTTTCCGACAGAGGATGTGCGTCAGCATCAACCTCATCGAATTTCGCCCCAAGCGATTGCGTTACCGAAATATTAAAAGCCGTCTGATCCCGCTTGACCGTCAAGATCCAAGTTTCATCGACATGTGCAGCCGCGTCTTCTTCATCCTCATAGGCAAAAAGCGCGTTAAACTGTTTTGCTGTCCCCAAAAACGGCGTGCCATCAACGCCTAAGATATAGTCAAATTGTTGCAATCCAATCGTTGGCCCATAGCCATTGACAAAACCGCTAATCTGCAAAACCGCGCGTGTCTCTTGTTCCTCAACACTTTCCGCCATCTATACTTACCCGCCTACCCGCTTTTTTTCACTTATTAAGGAAATTTAATAATATCACCTTCAGGTTTTGGCTTCGCCACAGCCTGCGCCCGTGCCTTGCGCGCCTGGGCCGCTTCTTTTTTGGCCGAACTTAGCTTTTGATCAAGTGTTGCCACGCGGGCCGATAATTCAGCATTCACCTCTTGCAGCGCCTGCAGCGCATCGCGTTGCTCTTTCATGCCTGCAGAGGCGTCAGAAATAGTCTGCAATGCATCGATCACAGAACGCGTGAAATTGCCCATTATCATATTTTGAGCTTTGAATTCTTCATTGGTCATTTCGGCAAATGACAGCGTCAGCTCTGAGTTTAAGACGGCGTTTTTTTCTTGCTGCTCGGTCAATTGTGCCATCACCGACGGCTCGATCGTATTCATCTTTTCAATCGCAACGCGCACTTCTTCAGACATCATATCCGATTTCTCGCCAATTTTCACCAAACCCGCGCTGGCCGTTTCAACGACATTGGTTAAATTATTAATCTGATCCAAAGCTGGCGTAAGCTTTGCAACATCCTCATTCAAGGAATCAACATTTTCGATAAACACGGTCAACAATTCTGTGTTGGTTTGCGACAATAATTTCAATTGTGATGAGGATTGCAGAAAGATCACGATACACAAAGCCGCCGCGCCAATGCCGGAAACGAATCCTAAAATAACCGCTATGCGGCCCAGCTTTTCAATATTCGCCAGTTTTGCGGTGGAGCGTTTAATCTGCTGCGCAACCTTTGCATATTCCGATGTAACATCCATTGCCGCATCCGCCGCATCCAGAGCAATCTGGATACTTTTTTCTACATCGGCGGTGTTTGCTGAACGAGTTCCTGCCATCAGCCCAAGTCCTTTTTTTGTTGTCTCGGCATAGCCTTTACCTGTTTATAAGCACAATTCGTGCCACTTGCTTGAAATACGGCTTGCGCCGGGATATTGGCAGATTTAAATCCAAAATGCCGGCATCCCCAAGGCTTTTGCGCCTCATGGGTAACAAAGAAGAACACGCAATTATGGCAGGTTCTCACGGTGTTTTTAACTGCGCTCATTCAGACTTTCTTTCAACTTGAACAAGGCGTTTTGAATTACATACCGGATACAGGCTGCAAAACTAAAAAACGCGCAGATAAACATACCCGCAGCCGACCAAAACTGAGCCGCCGCGAAATATTCAAACCCATATGACAACCACACAAAGCCAACGCCGAAAAAGCAAACAGAACTGATTGCTTCACCCATGCTAAGCGATTTTTTATACGCTAATCTAACCATTTAAAGGAGCTCCCGTTTCATTAAATTGAAGATCGTCTGGTATTGAAATATCTGGCGCATCCAGTTCTTCGCCCTTGGCCACTCGGAAAATAAAGGCCAAAACAGCCGCCACAGCGCTGAACAATTCCTCGTGAATTTCTTGTCCGATATTGCCCGTAAAATAAAGCGCCCGCGCCAATAAAGGGCTTTGAAAGACGGTGATCGATTCTTTTGTTGCAATCTCGATTATATCCGCCGCCATTTTACCCCGCCCCATCGCCAGGATCGTTGGCGCGCCGGATGTGCCCACTTCATATTTCAACGCAACGGCAAAATGCGTTGGGTTGGTGATCACCGCGGTTGCCTCGGCAACATTAGACAACGCCGCGCGTTGCTCGGCGCCCCGCGCAGCCGTTTGCATTTGCATCCGGCGAATTTTGGCTTTGACCTCAGGTGAGCCTTCGGTTTGCTTATTTTCATCTTTCACGTCTTGCAGGCTCATCTTCAGTTTTTCGATATGCTGATAGCGCTGCCACAAAACATCTAAAAACGCGATCACCACCAAGCCAATCAGTAATGTTACCATCAACGCAATAAAAACATCCCCGGCGCGCGACAATCCGTTAAGCAAATTGGCATTCGATGACGTGGTGAGCTGTGGCATATAAAGGCTAATCACCAGCGCGGCAGTGCCCAATAAAAGGCTAACTTTCAAAACCGCTTTGGCCAATTCCACCAAAGCTTTGGTTGAAAACATCCGCTTCAACCCTTCAAGCGGATTGATCCGCGACCCCTTAAAAGACATCGCCTTGACCGACACGTTTATACCGCCGGACAAAACGCCCTGCGTGAACAGCACAACAAAGAAAATAGGAAGGGCAAACAACACCCCATACACCAGAATGAATGACACAGCGCCAGAACTCATCCGCAACAACTCACCCGGAAAATCGCTCAGATCGAAACTGAAAAAACCTTTAAATTCCCCCAAAATCCGATCCGAAAACGTTAAGATGAGAAAATACATCAAAAAACCGGTGAACAAGGTGGAAAAAACAAACAGCTCCTTAGAGGTTAAGACCTGACCATCTTCCAATGCCTTCTCTAGTCGTTTCGGCGTTGGGTCTTCGGTCTTTTCCTGCGCACTCTCTTCAGCCATTTTTCAACTTTCCAAAGAATGATGCGATAAAATCGATTGCAAAGCGCACCAAGTATTCCATCGAATAGCCCAGCGGTTTAGTCGCTAAATATAATGCCAGAAAACACACCAAAAGCGTGATTGGAAAGCCGAAAGAAAAAAGGTTTAACGTCGGCGCCGAGCGTGTGACCACACCAACTGTCACATTTGTCAGCAGCAAAACAATCACCACCGGCAACATCATGATACTGGCAAGTTCGAACATATAACCTGCGGACTCAGCAACAAATTGGCTGGCGGCATAAAGATCAAGCCGCCCACCGACTGCCACAACTGAAAAGCTGGCATCCATCGCGCGGATAAGCGCCAAATGACCATCCAAAGATAAAAAGGTTACGATCGAAAAAAGCGTTAAAGCGTTACTGATCACAGGGGTTTGACCGCCCGTTGTTGGGTCGATCTGGGCCGCGAAACCAAGGCCGCCCGAAGTTGCTATTTTTTCCCCTGCCAAGGCCACAGAGGCGAATAAAATGCTCAGCAGGATACCCACCGTCAAGCCGATCAATAGTTCCACAAAAATAATGCGCACGATCACCAGATTGTCGAGTTCCAGCAGAGGCACAGATTGAAACTGTTCAAAAAATACCATACCCAAGATGATACTTGAGACAATCCGTACCTGGAGCGGTATCGATTGCGCGCCAAAAAACGGGGCTGAAATTAAAAAAGCGCCGATGCGCAAAGTCGCCAGAAAAAACATCGATAGAAACTCAAAAAGCCCTGGCAGCTCTAACCCGGGGATACCACTATCAGAACTGACCAGCAGGTTCTCCATCTTAGCCAAGACCACTTATCGTATCAAAAATATATGCAAAGAAATCAGAAAGTTGCAGCAGCATGAAACCCGAAAGCAAAGCAAAGCCTCCAAGTACAAAAAATAATTTCGGCACGAAGCTGAGCGTCATTTCGTTGATCGATGTTGCCGCTTGCACAATCCCGATCGCCAAACCCACCCCCAAGGCAATGCCCAGAATGGGACCTGATGTGATAATCACCTGCCAAAACGCCATTCTCAAATGTTCGATATTTGCATCAAATTCCATAATCGCTCAATTCATATAAGTTGAAGAAATTGATCCGATGGTCATGGCCCATCCATCCACCAAAACAAAAAGAAGCAGTTTAAACGGCAAGGAAATCAAGATCGGGCTCAACATCATCATGCCCAAAGACATCAAGACGGAGGCAATCACCATATCGATCACCAAGAAGGGCAAAAACAGCAAGAAGCCGATTTGAAACGCCGTTTTTAATTCAGAGGTTAAAAAAGCCGGCATCAAAACGTTGAAAGGCACATCAGAATTCGATTGGTAAGGCGCATCTCCTGCCAATTCGGCAAACATAGCCAATTCGGCCTCACGGGTATTAAGAACCAGAAACTCTTTTAAGATAACAGATGCAGATTCAAGCGCGGGCAGAAATTCTATCTGCCCCTCTAAATAAGGCGAAACCGCCGCCTCATAAATGCCCTCAAGCGTCGGGTACATAATAAAAATGGTCAGAAACAAGGCAATAGAGACAAGCACCTGATTGGGTGGCGTTTGCTGGGTGCCCATTGCCTGTCGCAAAATAGACAACACAATGATGATGCGCGTGAACGCTGTGGCCCCCAATAAAAGGCTGGGCAAAAGCGTGATCGCCGACATCAAGGCCAAGATTTGCAAAGAAAGCGAGTATTCCTGCCCCCCATCTTGCCCCGGCACCACCGATAATGCAGGCAGGCCAACGCTGGGCATTTGTTGGGCAAAGGCGGTTATGGGAAGCAAGCAGCAGCCCAAAAAGACCAAAGCGCCCCAATATTTAGGCGCAAAGGCGGGCATGTGGGACGGGCGGTTACTGCTCATCGCCAGCCGCAATCTTTGGCGCGATCTCGGGCGTGATATCCAGGGCCGTTGCACCCTGTTTACCCTGTAAAATCAAAACCGTCCGCTGGTTAATTTCAAACACAGACAAGACATTGGCATGCGCCAAACGACGGCTTTCAACATGGGTAATATGACCTTGAACAGCTGTGCTTTGGCCCAAAGACCCACGTTGTTTGGCGATAAGCCAGATCACAACAAAAACTGAGGTAAATAAAACAACAACAATGATTTTTTGACTTAAATCGTCAAGCGCAGCCATGATATTCGCCTCCTTCCAAGAAGGCAGGCAAGTATCATGCCATTATTGCACGGATTCGGCTCTTTCTTCCGGATCAACAACATCCGTGAACCGAATACCATAGCGCTCGCCAACCATCACAACTTCGCCGCGCGCAATAATCGCGCCATTCACATAAATATCAAGTGGCTCTCCGGCAAGGCGATCCAGCTCGACCACAGAGCCTTCGTTTAACCGCAGCAAGTCGCGGATGGTCATATCGGTTCGGCCCACTTCGATCGACAATGTCACTTCAATATTTTCAAGAATTTTCAGCTTTTCGCTGCTGATTTTACCAGAACCGGAGCTTGCCGCCGGCGCCTCTTGTGTAGGAGTATCATTCATGGTTTTTTCCTATTTCTTATCTGCAGTCTTACTTGGCTTTAGAAGGCTTAATGCAACCGTGCCTCCAACATCCCCCAGCTCAGCTTCAAAAAATTCTCGTTCCTCAACAACAAAATTCAGCGGTCCATTGATCTGTATTGGCACGATATCATCATTTTTAAACTTAAGAACGGATGCCATTTTACTTTCCACCGTGGTCAAGCGCGCGGTGCAATTTAAGGGCACGCTGAACACCGCCTTTTGCAAACGATCCGTCCAAGACAGGCTATCAACACTATCAGATTGCATCCGCGAGCGCAGCTGCGCGGCGATTGGCTTAAGCGTTTGCAACGGGTAAATCACGTCAAATGATGCAGGCGCAGATCCTGGCAATTGAATTTCAAAGGCACAGCAAATCACTTGCTCCAGATCATCAACGAAAGACACGAACTGCATGTTCTCTTCTCGGGACACTTCCGAGAATTCCAATTTAATCAAGTCAGCCCAAGCCAATTCTAAGGCTTCGATCAAGCCATCGGTTATGATTTCAATGATCCGATCCTCTGTCGAGGTGAAATCGGATCGTTGTGCCGTTTTCGAGATCAAAGTATTCCCGCCGTAATAGGCATTGGTCAGTTTTGAAATCAAATCCGGTGAAATCACCATCATCAAGCTGCCGCGTAAAAACTCGATCCGTGCCAGCGTTAAGCTCATGAAGCTTTCGGAGGCAAAAGTGTAATCTTCAAACGTTTTCACCGTTGGATTGATCGCTGTCACCCGTGGCTGGTATCGAAGCATCGGTTGAAACACAGTGCGCGAAAAACGGGCGAAGCGCTCATTGATCACGCGCAATGCATAGTAATCGCCCAAAAGCGATAGATCATCAGACCCAAACTTAAAGTCGCGTATCTGTTTATCCGAAGCACCGTTGAGGGTGCTTGCATCTGAAACATCACCCTCGTCGAGCCCTGAAATCAGGGCTTCGACTTCGTTTTTTGAAAGTTTAGAAGAGGAAGACATTCAAGATCACTGCATTACATATGACGTAAACATGACTTCTTCTATACCGCCGAACCCCTCAAGCTCTTCCAGCTTTTCATTCATCACCGACTGGATATCGGCCGCCAGCAATTTACGCGCCTCGCGACCAACGACCATTTCTTCGGTGTAATCGCTGAGCGCAGCGAGAACCACCGATTTCAAGGCCGGCAAATGGTTTTCAACATTGGTTAAAATTGTTTCATCATACTTTGTTGAAAGCCCAACCGAAATTTGTAAGAATCTGCGAGAGCCTTTGAGATTGGTCGTCAAAGAACCAGGGATCTCATAATACAGGGTTTGGAATACCTTGTCCTTAGGTGTTTCCTTCGAGATTTTTTCAGGATCGCCCGGGCAATTGCCCTCTTCATCCTTCTCCTCGTCATCGCACTCC
>JADHOV010000025.1 GCA_016778765.1 Paracoccaceae bacterium
AAGCGTGGTTGACTTACCGCAGCCCGAAGGCCCCAAAAGACACGTCACTTGCCCAGGGTTGATCCGCAAAGAAACGCTATCCACCACCCGCTGGCCGTTAAAGCTGCGGCTTATATCCGTTATTTCCAAGCGAGGCAAAATATCAGAGGCCACCGCAATCCATCCTCGTTTAACCGATCTTCTACGTGATTTGTCAGGAAACGCAGCGAAATTCAAGCAGCTCCAAACGCTCCCGATTTCTCTCTGCTCTTGGCGCGCTAAACCAAATGCCTTTTGCCGGACAGCTTCGCTATAAGGTTGCGTTTACGGCACCGCCATCCAACAAGACGTTTTGACCAACCATGAACGCCGCATGTTGCGAGCACATAAACGCGCAGGTTTTTCCAAATTCTTGGGCAAGGCCATATCGCCCAACAGGAATGGACTTGGCGCGCTCTTTCTTGACCTGATCCAAACTCGTATTTTGGGCCTGAGAGGCGGCTTGATCCAATGCGCTGATACGGTCCGTATCATGCACGCCGGGCAGCAAATTGTTAATTGTTACCCCGTGCGGCGCAACCTGTCGGGCCGTTCCTGCCACGTAGCCGGTCAGTCCTGCGCGCGCGGAATTTGACAAACCCAAAACCGCAATCGGCGCTTTTACCGATTGCGATGTGATATTGACAACCCGGCCCCAGCCACGCGACATCATCGAGGGCAAAAGCCGTTTCATCAAATCAATCGGGGTGAGCATATTGGCCTCAAGCGCGGCCAGGAAATCATCACGGTCCCAATCGCTCCAAGCGCCAGGGGGCGGACCACCAGCGTTTGTGATCAAAATATCAGGTTGTTGAGCAACAGCCAGCACCGCATCGCGGCCGGCCAAGCTGGTAATATCAGCCGCGACAGTTTGCACCTTTACATTATAGCGCGCGCGAATAGCGTCAGCGGCATTTTCCAACGCCTCTGCGCCGCGCGCATTCATGACCAAATCAACCCCCGCCTCGGCCAAAGCCTGTGCACATCCAAAGCCCAATCCCTTGCTCGACGCGCAGACCAAAGCCGATTTTCCCGCAATTCCTAAATCCATTGCTGCCTCCTATATGATTACCCGTGACTATCGTTGAACCAGGCTGAATTGCAACCGACAAAACATGCGAAACAATCCAATACTTGCCAAGCATTCTGGCCCAAACTATACGGCGCCTATGCTAGATAAATTCTCAAACCGCCCCGATTTGCCCTCTGAAATTGCGCGCCGTCGCACCTTTGCGATTATCTCGCATCCCGATGCTGGCAAAACCACTCTAACAGAGAAATTCCTTTTATTCGGGGGCGCCATTCAAATGGCTGGGCAAGTGCGCGCCAAAGGCGAATCCCGCCGCACCCGCTCGGATTACATGCAGATGGAAAAAGATCGCGGAATTTCAGTATCTGCCTCTGCGATGTCTTTTGATTATAAAGAGTGCCGATATAATCTTGTAGACACCCCTGGTCACAGCGATTTTTCTGAAGACACATATCGCACTTTAACCGCCGTAGATGCGGCGATTATGGTAATTGATGGCGCCAAGGGAGTTGAAAGCCAAACTAGGAAATTATTCGAAGTGTGTCGGTTGCGCGATCTGCCAATTTTGACATTCTGTAATAAGATGGATCGCGAAAGCCGAGAAATTTTCGATATTATCGACGAAATACAGGAAAATCTGGCGATTGATGTCACGCCCGCCAGCTGGCCAATCGGAACTGGCGGCGATTTCTTAGGCTGCTATGACATGCTAAATGATCGATTGGAGCTGATGGACCGCGTGGATCGCAACCATATCGCCGAAAGTATCGAAATTAACGGCTTAGAGGATCCAAAACTTGCCAAGCATGTGCCAGAGCACCTTTTAGATAAATTGCGAGAAGATGTTGAAATGGCCCGCGGTCTGCTTCCTGCATTGGATCCACAGGCTGTTTTGCAAGGCAGTATGACGCCGATTTGGTTTGGCTCTGCGATCAATTCCTTCGGCGTGAAAGAATTGATGGAAGGTATCAAAGCCTATGGTCCAGAGCCTCAGATACAAACCGCACAGCCCCGCAAAATACTTCCCGAAGAAACCAAAGTGGCTGGGTTTGTGTTTAAGGTTCAAGCCAATATGGACCCCAAGCATCGCGATCGCGTGGCGTTTGTTAGGCTGGCTTCTGGGCATTTTCGGCGTGGGATGAAACTGACCCATGTACGCAGCAAAAAAACCATGGCGATCTCGAACCCTGTTTTATTTCTGGCTTCGGATCGTGAATTGGCAGAAGAGGCTTGGGCCGGGGATATCATCGGCATTCCAAATCACGGGCAATTGCGCATTGGCGATACGCTCACCGAAGGCGAGGCCTTGCGGGTTTCAGGCATCCCCTCTTTTGCCCCCGAATTGCTGCAGGCTTGCCGCGCGGGCGACCCCATGAAAGCCAAGCATTTGGAAAAAGCCTTGATGCAATTTGCCGAAGAAGGCGCGGCAAAAGTGTTTAAACCTAGCCTTGGTTCTGGCTTTATTGTGGGTGTAGTCGGGGCGCTTCAATTTGAGGTTTTGGCCAGTCGAATTGAATTGGAATATGGATTGCCCGTGCGGTTTGAAACCAGCCAGTTCACATCAGCACGCTGGGTCAGCGGTACAAAAGAAGCCGTCGATACCTTTTCAAACGCCAACCGCCAGCATATGGCCTTTGACCACGATGGCGATCATGTCTACCTGACGCGCTTGCAATGGGATATCGATCGTGTCCAACGTGATTATCCCGATGTCACGCTGACATCGACAAAAGAAATGATGGTCTAATCCCGATCCAGCATTAGCCCCCCAACCTCATTTTTTTTAAGCGCGTCTTTTTTGAAATCAAATCAACGCCACCGCTTCCGGGCTTGGTTTTCGTTCGGTTCAAAAATAGTTTGCCCCATGGTGGTGGTGCATCATATTGAGCGAAACAAAATCTTGCCGCAACAGCGCCGCTTCTGAGAACCGATATCTGTGGTTGGAATATAGGTTTATCTCAGGCTCGGAAAACGTTGCGCTTTTGAAAAAAAGACCCAAAACACTCAAAGGCTTAGAGTCTGCAGTTTCCTTTTCGAGGGCCATCGGCGCAAGCCTTCCTCTGTATCAAGAGTGGCACAGCGCCCGTTAAAGGCAAAAAATTCGAACAGGCGTGGCGCCTCAGACCTGTTGAACCGATTAGAGGTAAAAGGGTTTGCAGATAAATGTTGAAAGTTTTGAAAGCCTACCAAGCGGGCAAGCATATCTTAGAGTGATAAAATCGCTGAAGGGCAAATCTTATGCGTTTATTTGTTTGGATAATTATCTTGTTAAACGCGATAGATCCGCAAGCATCAATGAAATTATTGGTTTAGGCATTGTTACAGTCGTGGGCAGCGGTTTGGCCCTGCGCGTCGCGCAATGACACCGCGGTGCCACAAACTGTTTTAACCTAGGGGGTGTTTTGACACAGATTTAGCATGTCCATTAAGAGCAGCGCTTAGGCATCTACACCTAGTTTTCGGATAACTCAAAGGCGTGATTTCGGCGCTCCTACCAAAAAGCTCAAAAATCGTTCAGAACTGTGCCTGCGATGGCAGAACAGTTTACTAATTTAAAGACCAAACGGCCCAAACCAGCGAAACCATTGACCATTCAAGATAATAAGAGTACACCGCGCCTAAGATATGCCCTTTTCGGCTTCGTTAACTCGATCGAAGCTGGCCAAAATGCGATAGACGCTAAGGGCTCTCCAAACGCGGATTTAGATGACAAAATTCTCTGACCTGAGCTTAAACCCAAAAATTTTAAAAGCAATCGATGAGGCCGGTTACGAAACGCCCACGCCCATCCAAGCCCAAGCAATCCCCGCAGCTTTGGCTGGAAAAGATGTTTTGGGCATTGCACAAACCGGAACCGGCAAAACAGCCAGCTTCACCTTGCCAATGATCCATCTTTTGGCTCGGGGTCGCGCCCGCGCGCGGATGCCGCGCTCTCTCGTGCTCTGCCCTACGCGCGAATTGGCAGCCCAAGTTGCTGAGAATTTTGACACCTATACTAAACATTTGAAACTGACAAAGGCGCTTTTAATTGGCGGCGTCAGCTTTAAAGAACAAGATCTTTTGATCGACAAGGGCGTGGATGTGTTGATCGCAACGCCAGGGCGGCTTTTAGACCATTTTGAACGAGGGAAACTGTTGCTTACAGGCGTTCAGGTTATGGTGGTTGATGAGGCTGACCGCATGCTTGATATGGGGTTTATTCCCGATATTGAGCGTATTTTTGGCCTAACCCCATTCACCCGGCAAACGCTTTTCTTCAGCGCCACAATGGCGTCAGAAATCGAACGTATAACCAATACATTTCTTTCGGCGCCCACGCGGATAGAAGTGGCTCGGCAAGCCACGGCTTCAGAAACCATTGAGCAAAGCGTGGTCATGTTCAAAGGCTCGCGCAGAGATCGCGAAGCCAGTGAAAAGCGCGCGGTCTTGCGCGGTCTTATCGATGCCGAAGGCGCCGCTTGTACGAATGGTATTATTTTCTGCAATCGTAAAACTGATGTGGATATTTGCGCAAAATCGCTTTTGAAATATGGCTATGACGCAGCTCCAATTCACGGAGATCTTGATCAATCCCAACGCACAAGAACGCTCGAGGCGTTCAGAGAAGGCAAATTGCGGTTTCTCGTCGCCTCAGACGTGGCTGCGCGCGGGCTTGACGTGCCCTCTGTGAGCCATGTTTTTAATTTTGATGTGCCGTCGCATCCTGAAGATTATGTGCATCGCATTGGCCGCACCGGGCGGGCAGGACGCGATGGTAAAGCAATGATGCTTTGTAGCCCGCGAGACCAAAAGAATTTTGATGCCATCGAGGCGTTGATAAAGAAAGAAATACCGCGCCAGGAAAACCTACTCAAATCCTCAGAACCCGCGCCCGCTATTGAAGCGGCCTCAATGGCTCGATCTCGCGATGACATAGGTGACAAAAATATAGCAGAACGCAGCTCAGGTACAGATACCGCACGCGCCTCGCACCCACCCAAAACTCCTACGGAACGCAGCACTGCTCCGCGCAGACGGCGCAAAAATGACTCTGAGCATGAAAGCCAGCCAATCATCGGCTTAGGGGATCACATGCCAAGCTTTATTGCTCTTAGCTTTGAGGATCGGCGCAGCCAGTAATCCGGCAGCTTAAGCTAGAAAACCTCCGCCTTGTTGCCAGATTACTCAAGGCTACATCAAACGGCTCACGATCACGGTCACTTCTGGTGATTTTCCGATCTCGGCCTGACATGTTTGGCGCACCACGCGCTTGAAGCCTTGTTCCATCTTATCATCATCGCAGCGGGTTTTTCCGCCAGCTCTGCCGATGAACTGACTAAGATCTTCTTCGAGCAGATCAACCAAAGGCGCCCCTGCGTGTCCCATTTCACTGAGACCTCGGGTTTCCACCCAAGGTTCCCCCAACATATCATTCTCATCGTCCAAAATAACATTCACAATCACATGGCCATTTAGCGCCAAGCGAATACGATCCCGCACCACACCATCCAGCGCCCCCACTTGAATAGAACCATCCAAATACCGACGACCCGTTTCAATATACTCGGCCACTTTTGGGGCATTCCCAGACAAATCCAGCATCATACCATTGACGCAGATCAAAGCGGGCAAACCGCTATCTTGCGCCAGTTTGCTATGCGCGCGCAAATGGCGATGCTCTCCATGCATTGGAATGACCATTTGAGGCTGCGTGATCTGATGCATGCGCAGTAAATCGGGGCGGTTTGCATGGCCGGACACATGATAGAGGCCATCGCTATCATCCACAACATCTACGCCTTTTTCAGAGAGCTGGTTGATGATACGAATAACGCCGCGCTCATTTCCAGGAATGGTTTTGGAGGAAAACAAGAACATATCGCCCTCCTTCAAACTGATGCCTTGAAATTTACCCTGCGCAAGCTGCGCGCTGGCGGCGCGGCGCTCGCCTTGGCTCCCAGTCACCAAAAGCATAAGATTTTCGCGGGGAATATTTTGTGCATCCTCAGGGCTCACCACCGTCGGAAAGTCATTTAAAACACCCGTTTCAAGCGCAGTTTCCACCATGCGGCGCATCGCGCGGCCCATCAAACAAATCGAGCGCCCTGCCCGCATACCGGCCTGCGCAAGTGTTTTAACCCGCGCGATATTGCTTGCAAATGTAGTGGCCACCACCATCCGCTCGGCGCTTTCCACCAAAGCGTCAATATTTGCACCAAGGCTCGCTTCAGACCGACCTTCATGCCCGGAAAACACATTTGTACTGTCACAAATCAACGCTTTCACCCCCGGGCGTGCGACATCTGCCCAAAGTTGCGGATCAAACGCTTCTCCCACCAGCGGCGTTTCGTCCAGCTTGAAATCGCCCGTATGAAGAAGCCGCCCCTGCGGTGTATCAATAACCAAGCCGCTGCTTTCAGGAATGGAATGTGAAATCGGCAAGAACCCGACCTTAAAGGGGCCCTTTTCAACAGTTTCTGGCCAAGCCTCCGTAGTAGAGACAACGCGTTCAGGATGACCTCGTTCCGCCATTTTACGCCGCGCGATATTGGCCGTAAAGCGCCGCGCGTAGACCGGAGCACCAAGATCCCCCCATAAATGGCCCAAAGCACCAACATGGTCTTCATGCGCATGCGTGATGAAAATTGCTTCAATCCGGCGCTTCTGCGCGATAAGCCAACTGATATCGGGCAAAATCAAATCCACCCCAGGGGTGCCATCCATATCGGGAAAGCTGACGCCAAGATCCACCACGATCAACCGTTCAGCCCCTTCTCGCCCATAGCCATAGACATAGGCATTCATGCCAATTTCACCCGCTCCCCCGAGGGGAAGGTAAATCAATCTATCACTGCTCATGAGCCCTATCCGTTTTTATTATGGGCATGGATAACCTGTAAGCCATGCATTGTTAAATCATCTTCGTAATGGTCAAATAGCGTATCTGCCGTCTGAAACAATGGCGCAAGACCACCGGTGGAAATAACCTGCATTGGGCGCGCATGTTCAGCTTTGATCCGTTTGCAGATTTCTCGCACCAAACCAATATACCCCCAAAATACTCCCGATTGCATACAGGCGACCGTATTCTTACCAATCACCGCTTTCGGCTTGGCAATATCAACATGCGGAAGCGCCGCAGCTTCTTGGTGGAGCGCCGAGAGTGATAGGTTTACCCCTGGTGCAATTGCACCACCGATATAAGCCCCGTCATCATCCACAACATCAAATGTGGTGGCGGTGCCAAAATCTACAATGATCAGGTCGCCGCCATATAAATCAAATCCCGCAACAGTATTGACCAACCGATCCGGACCCACCGCAGTGCCACGATCGACGCGGATGTTTACGGGCAATAGGCAATCAGGCTTTCCCACCACATATGGCCGAGTGTTGAAATATCTATCTGCCAAGACGCGCAAATTAAATACCACGCGCGGCACCGTTGACGAAATAATCATCTCTGTGATGTCCGCTTTGATTTTCTGCAGCGACATCAGCGTTGATAACCAGACAAAATATTGATCGGCGGTTCTTTGCGTTTCTGTCGAAGCACGCCAAGTGGCGATAAAGCTTTCGCCATCCCAAATTGAAAAAACCGTATTGGTATTGCCGCAATCCACCGCAAGTAACATCAGCTACGTTCCTCTAAAATAGATTTCAGCGGCGGCAATAGAACGCACGCCGGATGGTGTCTGCAACTGCAAATGCCCTGAATCATCAATCCTGTCAAATCGTCCGGTTATGTCTTCGCCACCCACGCGCGCGGTAATAACCTCGCCAAGGCGCGCCGCCCGTGCAAGCCACGCCACGCGTATCGGCTCAAAGCCTTGTTTTAAAAACCGGGTTTCCCAATCATCAAAGCGCTGCGCCAATATCTTTAAAAAGCTAAGTGGTGTAATTTTCAGGTTCAGCGCAGAGGATAAACCGACCGCATCCAGCGCGCCAAGTTGCAAATCTGTTTGCGCGGGCGCTTGGTTTAAATTCACCCCAACCCCAATCGCAAGCGCGCGGCGACCGCCTTCATCAATGCTGGTTTCCAGCAAAATTCCCGCCAATTTTTTGCCCTGTAACAAGACATCATTTGGCCATTTTAAGGAAAATTCATCAGCGCCAAAACTGACCTCAACCAAAGCATCATGCACCGCCAAGCCCGCCACGAAAGAGCGCAAGGCAACGTCTTGAATTTTTCCTTGAGGAAATACCAGCACTGTTGCTGCAAAATTTCCAACCGGATCTACCCAGGCTTTTCCACCCCGGCCGCGGCCTGCGGTTTGCTTATGGGCAAAAAACCAAGTGGGTTTTTCTATCCGGCCAGCGCAGCGCAATGCTTCAGCATTGGTGCTAGAGATTTCCTCAAATTCCCTAAGCTCATACCCTTTGGGCAGATTATTGCACAAGAGTCTGGGCCGCTGCTGCTGCCAGGCCTTCCAATCCAAACAGATTGGCAACGCCAACCACCATAATGATTGCAGAGGCCATTAAAACCGAGGCCATGACTGGAGATTTTGAAACATCAAGACCAATTTCTTGCTCCTCGCCAAAATACATATAGAACACGATCCGCAAATAATAAAAGGCCCCGATCACAGACGCGATAACGCCAGCGATCGCGAGCCAAGCCAAACCCGCGTCAAAAGCGGCGCGCAGCACATATAATTTTCCAAAAAACCCGACCATAGGGGGAACGCCTGCCAAGCTAAACAACAGCACCAGCATGGCCAAGGCTTTACCAGGCTGGCTGCGCGATAACATGTTCAAAGACGCAATATCCGTGACCGGTTTTCCATCTTTTTGCATCGAAAGAATAAACGCGAAAGTTCCAATATTCATCGTGACGTAAATGGCCATGTAAATGAGCAAGGCTTGCAATCCAAAAGCCGTGCCCGCAGCCAACCCCATAAGCGCATAGCCCATATGAGCAATCGAGGAATAGGCCATCAAACGCTTGATGTTTGTTTGCCCAATCGCCGCAAACGCACCCAAAAACATCGAGAGCAACGATAAAACAGCGATGATCTGTTGCCAATCTCCGACAACATTTCCAAAGGCATCATGCAGCACGCGCGCAAACAAACCAATCGCGGCCACTTTCGGCGCCGTAGCAAAAAACGCCGTCACCGGTGTAGGAGCACCTTCATAAACATCAGGCGTCCACATATGAAAGGGCACGGCGGAGACTTTGAACGCCAAACCCGCGCTGATCATGACCAAGCCAAGCAACAAGCCAACAGAAATGTCGCTCTCTGCTGTCGCCGCGACAATGCCCGCGAACACAGTTGTGCCTGAATAGCCATAGCAGAGCGACGCACCATAAAGCAAAAGCCCAGATGACAAAGCGCCGAGCACAAAATATTTCAGGCCGGCCTCAGTCGATTTCAAACTATCGCGGCGCAGCGAGGCGATCACGTAAAGCGCTAAAGATTGTAGCTCAAGCCCCATATAAAGCGCCATAAGATCACCAGCCGAGACCATCACCATCATCCCGACAACCGCCAAAACAACCAAAAGCGGATATTCAAAGCGCAACAACCCATTGCGGGTCATGTAATCTTCGCTCATCACCAGCACCGCTGCCGCGGAGAACAAAATAGTCACTTTTGCGAAACGGGCGAAGCCGTCATCTACAAACATACCGCCGAACGCGACCTGCGTTTCGCCGGAGCCAGTGGTTGCAAGAGCCAATGCAACCAAAGCCATAATAGCCGCGGTGAGCCAGACCAAAAGCGGGCCCAAGCGGTCTTTACTCGTATAGACACTTCCCACCAAAGCAAGCATCGCAAAACCCGATAGAAAAACCTCGGGCAGAATAATGTTCAGATCAGCTTGGATCATTGACCGTGCTCCTGTTAATGCGATGCGGCCAATTGGGTACTGGTCTCAGCGGTCCCCAAAGCCATTTCATAATTCAACACCAAGGCCTCGACAGAGGGGCCGATGAGATCCAATATCAATGCCGGATACACACCCAGCAATAAGGTCATCACCACCAATGGTGCAAAGATCGCCCGCTCCCGCCGGCTCATGTCAGATATTGTGCGCAGGCTCTCTTTGATCAGATCCCCCATAACCACGCGGCGATATAGCCAAAGCGCGTATGAGGCGGATAGAATCACCCCGGCCGTTGCAACCAAAGCCACCCAGGTATTGACCTGGAATATGCCGACAAGCGTTAAGAATTCACCCACAAAACCCGACGTGCCCGGAAGGCCCACATTGGCCATTGTGAACAGCATGAAAATAAGTGCGTAGGCGGGCATACGGTTCACCAAACCGCCATACGCATCGATCTCGCGCGTGTGCATACGGTCGTAAATAACGCCAACGCAGAGAAACAGCGCTCCTGATATGAAGCCATGGCTCAGCATTTGAAAAATAGCGCCGTCAATCCCTTGTTGATTGGCCGCAAATATCCCCATTGTCACATACCCCATATGCGCAACCGAAGAATAAGCGATAAGCTTTTTCATATCTTCCTGCATCAGCGCCACCAAAGACGTATAGAAAATAGCGATCGCCGACATCCACAGCACAACCGGCGCCATCACGTCTGAGCCGACGGGAAACATCGGCAAGCTAAAGCGCAAGAACCCATATCCCCCCATTTTCAAAAGGATAGCCGCCAATACAACAGAGCCGGCCGTGGGTGCCTGCACATGCGCATCGGGCAACCAAGTGTGCACAGGCCACATCGGCATTTTTACGGCGAAGCTGGCAAAAAACGCTAAAAACAGCAAGGTTTGCATTCCACCCACGATATGAAGGCCCAATATCTTCATATCGGCAAAATCAAACTCATGGATCATCAAAGTTGGAATATCTGTGGTGCCCGCTTCGGCAAACATCGCCACCATTGCAACCAACATCAAAACAGATCCTAAAAACGTGTAGAGGAAAAACTTAAACGAGGCATAGATCCGCTCTTTTCCGCCCCAGATCCCAATGATGAGGAACATCGGGATCAAGCCAGCTTCAAAAAACAGGTAAAACAGCACCAGATCAAGCGCCATAAACACGCCCAGCATCAACGTTTCTAAAAGCAAAAACGCGATCATATATTCTTTGACGCGCGTGTTCACACCCCAGGATGCGGCAATCACCAAGGGCATCATGAATGTTGTTAGCATGACAAATAGAATGCTGATCCCGTCCACACCCAGCTTATACTTCAAACCCAAAAGCCAATCGGCCTCTTCCACCATTTGAAATCTCGTATCAGACGGATCAAACTGCCATAAAATGAACAGCGAAATGATAAATGTTGCGGTTGTTGCGACCAACGCGAAGCGCTTGGCAACCAAACCGGCCGCGGCATCTTCGCCGCGCGCAACGACCAAAAGGATCAAAGCCGCCATAGCCGGCACAAAGGTTACAATGGACAATAGCAAAGTATCCATATCAGTTGCCTCCTCCGGTAAAGCTCATCCAAGTGACAAGCACCACAATTCCGATCACCATCGCAAAGGCATAGGTGAAGATATACCCGGACTGCGCCCGCCCCGCCAAACGCGTCACCATCGGAATAAACCCAAGCGCGATACCATTGAGCGTGCCATCAATGATTTTTCCATCGCCCCGCTTCCAGAGCAAACGCCCAAGAGCTTTGGCTGGTTTTACAAAAAGCACATCGTAGATTTCATCAAAATACCACTTGTTGAGCAAGAATAGGTAAAGAGGGCGCTGGTTTGCCGCCAGGCGCGCGGGCATCGCCGGATTCCAAATGTAAAACCAAAGCGCTGTTACAAAACCAATAAGCATCGCGATAAATGGGCTGATTTTTACCCAGACCGGAGCATAATGTGCCTCATCCATGACGTGATTGTCAGCTCTTATATAAATCGCGCCTATTGGTGCTTGCGCCTGTAACGCGTGTCCGTCGGCTTTTTTCGCATGCGTATCGGCTTTGTCAGCCTGCGCCCCATCGCCCTGATCATGGCCCGCATCATGCCCATGGTCTTTCTCTGACACATGATGTTCGGGAATGCCAAAAAACCTATTCACAGAGGCATGATCGCCAAAGAAGCTGCTATACCACACCATGCCACTGAACACCGCGCCAAGCGCGAGAACACCTAAGGGTATCAACATGACTTTGGGGCTTTCATGCGCGTGCTCATGCGTATGGTGATCACCGCGCGCCTCACCGTAAAAGGTTAGAAAAATCAAACGCCAGCTGTAAAAAGATGTCAGCATAGCGGCGAAAACCAGCATCCAAAACGCATAGCCACCCGAGGTTCCTGCCCAAGCACTTTCAATCACCGCATCCTTTGATAAAAATCCGGCAAAACCAATATGCGTCAGAGGGATACCAACACCGGTAATGGCCAAAGTTCCAATCATCATAGCCGCGAATGTATAGGGAATTTTTTTACGCAAACCGCCATAATTGCGCATATCTTGTTCATGATGCATCGCGTGGATCACAGATCCCGCCCCCAAAAATAGCATGGCTTTGAAAAACGCATGCGTGAACAGGTGAAACATGGCGACCGAATATACACCCACGCCCGCGGCGACGAACATATAGCCAAGCTGCGAACAGGTTGAATAGGCAATGACGCGCTTGATATCGTTTTGTACCAGACCAACAGTGGCGGCAAAGAAGGCTGTTGAAGCGCCAAGAAAGGTCACAAATGCCATAGCTTCGGGCGCGTATTCCATCAAAGGTGACATCCGACACACCAAAAATACACCCGCTGTAACCATTGTGGCCGCGTGAATAAGCGCAGAAACCGGGGTTGGCCCCTCCATCGCATCCGGAAGCCATGTGTGCAAAAACAGCTGAGCCGATTTGCCCATCGCACCGATAAACAGCAAGAACGCTAGTAAATTGGCGGCATTCCAATCCCGCCATAAAAAATGAATTTGTGTTTCGGCTAGGTTTGGCGCAGCGGCAAACACCTCGGTAAAAGACACGCTATCGGTCAAATAAAACAGGCCAAAAATGCCCAATGCAAAGCCAAAATCCCCAACCCGGTTCACCACAAAAGCTTTGATTGCCGCAGCATTGGCCGTGGGTTTGCGATAATAAAACCCGATCAAAAGATAAGAGGCTACACCAACGCCTTCCCAGCCAAAAAACATCTGAATAAGATTGTCAGATGTGACAAGCGCAAGCATCGCGAATGTGAAGAAAGACAAATAAGCAAAAAATCTGGGTTTATAGCTTTCATCCTCATTCCATTGCGGATCGTGATCCATATATCCAAAGCTGTAAAGATGCACCAAAGCAGACACAGAGGTGACAACGATCAACATAATCGCTGTCAGCCGATCCAACCGGATCGCCCAATCTGTGCTTAAGCTTCCGCTTTCGATAAAGCGAAATATTTGAATGATTTGCGTTTCACCATCAAATCCCAAAAAGACAATCCAGCTTAGGGCGCAAGCCAAAAACAACAGACCCGTTGTCACGTATTGAGCGGCGGTTTCACCGATTATTTTCCAGCCGAACCCGCCAATCAAGGCTCCAATTAAGGGCGCAAAAAGAATGAGCTTTATCATTTTCGACTATCCTTGCATCACGTTGACGTCTTCAACGGCGATGGTGCCGCGATTGCGAAAGAAACTGACCAAAATCGCCAGACCAATCGCAGCTTCTGCGGCGGCGACCGTCAACACGAAAAGCGTAAAAACCTGTCCGACCAAATCGCCCAAAAAACTCGAAAAAGCGACCAGATTGATGTTCACAGCAAGCAGCATCAGCTCGATCGACATCAACAAAATAATCACGTTTTTTCGATTTAAAAACAAACCAAAAATACCTATCACAAAAAGCGAGGCCGCCACTGTTAGATAATGTTCTAAACCAATCATAAAATTCCCTCGGTTCCTGTAATCTTAGGCGACATTGGCTTAAAGCCCCTGCCCCGGTTTTACGTCTTTCAATTCCATCGCTAATGCTGGATCGCGATACATTTGTGCCAAAACATCTTGCCGCTTTACGTCCTTGCGGTGGCGCAAGGTCAAAACGATCGCCCCGATCATCGCCACCAACAGGATCAGACCCGCCAATTGGAAGAGCAAGAAATACTGATCATAAATCAGCAAACCAAGCGCCGCGGTGTTATGCGTCTCTGCTGGGGTCACAGCTGCCCGCGCCGCCTCAGCCGTGTCAGCAACGCTCCACACGCCAAGCGCCATCGACAGCTGCATCAACAAAACCAAACCGATTAACAAGCCAAGCGGCAAGTATTGCGCCATCTCCGCCTTTAATTCAGCAAAATCAACATCCAACATCATCACGACGAAGAGAAACAAAACCGCAACAGCGCCAACATAGACAATGACCAAAAGCATCGCCACAAACTCGGCGCCAAGCAATACGAACAATCCAGCAGATGATAAAAATGTTAAGATAAGCCATAAAACAGAATGCACTGGGTTTCGGCTTACCACGGTAAACAGCCCGCCTGTCACCGTGCATAACGCAAACAGATAGAATGCAAATCCAACCACGCTCATCCAGAAATATCCTTTTTTGTCAATGACGCATCCACCACAATGTCATAAGCTGCTGCGCCTCTCAGCGCATTCCGATTTCTTCGCTTTGCAACGCTCAAATAAGGCCCACTCAAAAAATCCATCATCGGTACGGCGCGTCCAACTCAAGATTGCGTGCAATTTCTGCTTCCCAACGATCGCCGTTTTCAAGCAATTTATCTTTATTATAAAAAAGCTCTTCGCGGGTTTCGGTTGCAAACTCAAAATTTGGCCCTTCCACGATAGCATCAACCGGGCAGGCCTCTTGGCAAAAGCCGCAGTAAATGCACTTGGTCATATCGATATCGTAGCGGGTGGTGCGTCGGCTGCCATCATCGCGCGGTTCTGCATCGATGGTAATCGCTTGCGCGGGGCAAACCGCCTCGCAAAGCTTACAAGCGATGCAGCGTTCTTCGCCATTTGGATAGCGTCGCAGCGCATGCTCTCCGCGAAACCGTGGCGATAAAGGGCCTTTTTCATGAGGGTAGTTTAGCGTTGCCTTTGGTTTGAAGAAATATTTCAGGCCAAGCTTCAATCCGGTAAACACATCGGCAAGCAAAAAATACTTCGCGGCGCGTGTATAATCTATCTGGCTCATCTTAACCCCCTATCATCCAGCGGGCATAAGCGCCGCCAAACAGCTCAAATTTTGCAAAAAACGCTACAATAACAACCCAGGCTAACGACATCGGCAAAAAGACTTTCCAGCCGATCCGCATCAATTGATCATAGCGATAGCGCGGCGTAATCGCCTTCACCATGGCGAACATGAAGAAGAAGAATGCCATTTTGCCGACCATCCATAAAACTCCATCGGGAATTCCTGGGATTGGTGACAACCAGCCCCCGAAGAATAATAATGAGGTCAGCGCGCACATCAGGAAAATCGCAATATATTCGCCTGCCATAAACAACAGGAATGGCGTCGAGCTATATTCAACTTGATAGCCAGCTACCAATTCTGATTCAGCTTCCGGCAGATCGAAAGGCGGGCGATTTGTTTCTGCCAATGCAGAGATGAAGAACAAGAACACCATGGGCAGATGCGGCAACCAATACCAGCTGAAGAACCCATAAGCGCCGTCCTGCGCTGCAACAATATCGCCAAAATTCATGGATCCCGTTGAAATAATAACCCCAATGATAATCAAGCCGATCGACACTTCATAAGAAATCATCTGCGCTGCTGAGCGCAATGAGCCTAAGAACGGATATTTTGAATTCGAGGCCCAGCCCCCCATGATTACGCCATAGACCTCTAACGAGGAGATCGCAAAAACATATAGAATAGCAACGTTGATATTGGCTAAGACCCAGCCGTCATTGAACGGGATCACCGCCCAGGCTACCATCGCCAACACAAAAGAAATCAGCGGCGCAAGGAAAAAAACCGTTTTATCGGCGCCCGCGGGCACCACGATTTCTTTCACAACGTATTTCAGCGCATCCGCGACTGTTTGCAACAGACCAAACACGCCAACCACATTAGGGCCGCGGCGCATCTGTACGGCCGCCCAAATTTTTCTATCTCCGTATACAAGAAAGAGCAGACTGACCATAACAAAGCCCAAAACCGCGAGACATTGCACCACGATGGTCAGCGCAATACCGCCTGGAGTTGTGAGAAAATCAGCCATCGGTATTCCTAACTAGTTTCGCTGAAAACGTGGAAGAACGCGGGGTAATCTGCATCGCGCAGACCTGTTCTAAACAATGGTTCATTCTGCCGCCACCGGAGCTTGGGCGCGCGCTTCAGCGCCCGCCGAAAGTTCTGCCATCAATTTTGACGCCCGCGCAATCGGATTGGTTAAATAGAAATCTGAAATCACGCTTCTGAACGTAGCTTTGCCCAACGTCCCCGCCTTAAGCGGCGCCCATTCGCTTTGCGAGATCTGATCGATTTGGCCAAGATGCGGGTGAGCTTCAAGCAAATTCTGACGCAATTCAGCGATTGAATCGAAGGGCAAGGTAGCGGCTAACTGGGCTGATAACGCCCGCAAAATCGCCCAGTTTTCTTTCGCCTCACCAGGTGCAAAACCCGCCCTTACGGCCAATTGTGGGCGCCCCTCGGTATTGACGAATAAGCCGTTCTCTTCCGTGTAGGCAGCGCTTGGGAAGATGATATCTGCGCGATGCGCACCGCGATCACCATGGCTGCCTTGATAAATAACCACTGGACCTGCGGCAATTTCAACTTCATCCACCCCGAGGTTGAAAACAACCTCAGCCGAATCAAGCGCTGCGGTGACGCCGCCCTCACAGGTGGCATCGATATCCAGCATGCCCACGCGGCTGGCTGCCGTGTGCAGCACCATAAGTTTGCCGCCCGCGTCTTCGGCCAGCCCCATCGCGTGCCCCAGCACAGCCGCACCATCAGCCTCAACCAAAGCACCCATGCCAATGATGAATAATGGCGTCGTTGCAGCTTTTGCGGTTTTCGACAATTTGGCCAGCGCAGCTCGATCCGCGCCAATCAGCTCATAGTCATAAGTGAGATCAACCGCCTGCCCGACAAGTTTGACTTGCGCGCCTTTTGTCCAAGCTTGACGAATGCGCGCATTCAAAACCGGCGCTTCCAACCTAGGATTACAGCCGATCAAATAAATTTCATCCGCGGCATCAATATCTTCAATCACCGCAGATCCAACATAGCCAGAGCGGTTCAAAGCGGGCAGCTGCGCGCCATCAACGCGGCATTCAACCGCGCCCCCCAAACCTTCAACCAGATTTTTCAGCGCAAAACCCGCTTCAACCGGCACAAGATCCCCAATTAAACCAACCAAATTCTTCCCCGACATCGCCGCTGCTGCGGCCTTCAAAGCCTCGGGCCATGTGGCGGGGCGCAATTTGCCATTTTCACGCAGATAGGGTTGGTCAAGCCTTTGCCGGCGCAGCCCATCCCAAACAAACCGGGTTTTATCCGAAATCCATTCTGCATTCACCTCGTCATGATTGCGTGGCAAAATACGCATCACTTCACGGCCTTTCGTATCCACGCGAATATTGGATCCAAGCGCATCCATCACGTCGATTGTTTCTGTTTTTGTTAACTCCCAAGGGCGCGCGGTGAAAGCATAGGGCTTTGACGTCAAAGCCCCAACAGGGCAGAGATCGATAATATTGCCTTGCAGGTTGCTGTTCAGCGTTTCCCCAAGATAGCTGGTTATTTCGCTATCTTCGCCGCGTCCAGTTTGACCCATCTGCGTGATTCCAGCAACTTCTGTTGTGAAGCGCACGCAGCGCGTGCAACTGATGCAACGCGTCATATGCGTTTCAACTAGAGGGCCAAGATCCAAATCGGTACTTGCCCGTTTGGCTTCGCGAAACCGCGAAAAATCAAGGCCATAAGCCATCGCCTGATCCTGAAGATCACATTCACCACCCTGATCACAAATCGGACAATCCAGCGGATGATTGATCAGTAAAAACTCCATCACGCCTTCACGGGCCTTTTTGACCATTGGTGAATTGGTCTTGATCACCGGTGGCTGCCCTTCCGGTCCGGGGCGCAGATCGCGCACCTGCATCGCGCAAGAGGCCGCAGGTTTTGGCGGCCCCCCGACAACTTCGACCAAACACATACGACAATTACCAGCGATTGTAAGGCGCTCATGGTAACAAAAGCGCGGCACTTCAATGCCAGCTTGCTCGCAAGCTTGGATCAACGTCATGGCGCTATCTACTTCAATTTCATTATCGTCGATAACGATGGTACGCATTGTGGTCATTGTATGATCTCAACTTTTGTTGCGTTAGAGGGCTGCGCTGCGACGGCTCTTAATGCGCTGGCCAGCATGTGGCCAAGCGTGGCTGGGCAGACAAGGCAAAAATAGCACCCCGTTTGGCGCATATCGAATAACGCTTGGCTCATAAAATCACGCAGCTCCCAGTCAGGTTAAAATTGCCATTTTCAAGCTCTAAATCGGGGTTGTCAGGGCCCATTATCCAAGCAATATCTGAGGTTCCAAACTTTTCAACGCAATATTTCGTTGCCTCATAACGCCCGGCTTCGCGCGCACCCGCAACACTTTTCGTAGCTTTTTTTACGCGCAGCGAGAAGGCCTCAGGGGCGTCTTTTTCCGCTTTCAAGGATGCGCTAAATTTCACACCGTCAAACGCATGTTGATTGTCTGTGTAGCGTTCACCACAAGAGACGCAGAACATGATTGGCAATATGGCTATCAAGCAACGCATTGTTTTATTCCGCCGCCACCGCATCGATCGAACCAGATCGCTTATGCGCGATCCGATCTTCTATTTCATCTCTGAAATTGCGGATAAGGCCCTGAATCGGCCAGGCCGCAGCATCGCCAAGCGCACAAATAGTGTGGCCTTCCACTTGTTTGGTCACATCCAACAGCATGTCAATTTCTTCAACACCGGCCTCGCCTGTCACCAAACGGTCCATCACGCGCATCATCCATCCAGTACCTTCACGGCACGGCGTGCATTGCCCGCAACTTTCATGCTTATAAAACTTAGAAAGACGCCAGATCGCTTTGATAATATCGGTCGATTGATCCATCACAATCACCGCCGCGGTTCCTAGCCCCGAGCGTTGCTCGCGCAAATAATCAAAATCCATGATCGCATCACGCATATGCTCGCCGCGGATACAAGGAACCGAAGAACCGCCGGGAATAACGGCTTTCAAATTACTCCAACCGCCACGAATTCCGCCGCAATGCTTTTCAATCAATTCTTCAAAACTGATCGACATGGCCTCTTCAACAACGCATGGGTTGTTCACATGCCCAGAAATCGCGAACAGTTTTGTTCCCGCATTATTGGGCCGCCCAAAACTGCTGAACCAGTCAGGGCCTCGGCGCAAAATAGTTGGAACAACCGCGATCGATTCCACGTTATTCACCGTCGTAGGGCAGCCATAAAGCCCGGCACCTGCAGGGAATGGCGGCTTCATCCGCGGCATTCCTTTTTTGCCTTCAAGGCTTTCCAAGAGGGCAGTTTCTTCACCGCAAATATAGGCGCCCGCCCCATGATGCAGATAAAGATCAAAATCCCAACCCGACTTGGCGGCATTCTTGCCAAGCAAGCCCGCATCATAGGCTTCATCGATCGCCGCCTGCAGCGCTTCGCGCTCGCGAATATACTCGCCGCGGATGTAAATGTAACACGCGTTGGCATTCATCGCAAAACTGGCGATCAGACAGCCCTCGATTAATGTGTGCGGGTCATGGCGCATGATTTCGCGGTCTTTGCACGTCCCCGGCTCTGATTCATCCGCGTTAACAACAAGGTAAGCCGGACGCCCATCGCTTTCCTTGGGCATGAAAGACCATTTGAGGCCGGTCGGAAAACCAGCGCCGCCGCGGCCGCGCAGACCCGATGCTTTCATTGTGTCAACGACCCAGTCGCGACCCTTTTTGATAATGGCCGCCGTACCATCCCAATGGCCGCGCGCACGCGCACCGGCGAGCGAACGATCATGCATGCCATAGATATTAGTAAATATCCGATCTTTATCCGTTAGCATACGCGCCTCATTTCCCTTGTTTCTGGCGGTGCCGCCACATGCGCAGAGACACCACCATCGCCCAAATAAACGCTGCCAAAACAGCGAGATCTATCAATATTGCAAACCGCCCGGCCAACCCCAACTTGGGACCAAGCCATTGCACAACAATCCAAAAAAGCATCGCGCCTGCGATGACCAAGGCCACCAAACGGCCCTGTCTGTTTTCATGTTGCCCCGCGCCCTGCGCCATCATCTTCCCTTCGAACGCGAGCCGTGCCGCATCCTTTTATCGTTATTTCTATGTCGTTAAGGCTTTCGCCTGAGCCACCCATTCATCGCGGCTGACACGCCCCTTAAACCCGTTTAAGTTTTCATCCATCCAAACAATATCATCTGCTCCCCAGGCCGTAATTTGATCATAATGAAAAACGCCAAGCGCGTTCAAAAGCGCTTCCAGCTTTGGACCAACGCCTTTTATCTTTTTCAGATCATCTGCTTGACCGTTGCGCGGCTGCGCTATCGCGCCTGGGGCGGTAACATCTGCACCTGCTGCGGAGGGCGCATAGGCCCATTCAGGTTTACGTCCGGCAAGTTCAACCTGTCCGGGAAGCTGCGTAGAAGCAGGCTCAGATGCTGCGTCATATCGTTCAGCACCAACGCCGCCAAGCGAAGTATCTTCAGCGCTGGCCTCAACCAAAGCGCGCGCGCGCGAGCCGCCAAGCGGAGCCAAAGGTGTGCAAAACACCCACCCCAACAGCAAACCCAGGGCAACGAAAACGGTCGCAGCAAAAAATACCGCGCCCATGAAGACTATTTTGCCAAACCCAAAACACATTATGAAGGTCAACACAGCTGCAGCGCCCGAAATCGCCCAGCAGCCCAGCTGGCAGCTTGTATTCTTAATCGGCTCTAACATATTGAAACTCCTCTCTAATGGAACTCACGCTTAAAAACGCTATTCCTTTGTACCACGAGTTTGAGTTTTCGTCTTGTTTTGCGCGCTAAGCGCTTCCGCCTGCTCTGGCCAAGCATCACGACTAGCACAGCCTTTAAATCCTGGAAAATGCGTGTCAGCCCACGCCACATTCTCAGCAGTCCATTTTGAAATCTGATCAAAGTGAAAGATGCCCGCAGCGTTTAAAAGCGCCTGTAACTTTGGCCCAATGCCTTTGATTTGCCCCAAGTCATCAGAGCCCGCTTTGCGCGCCATCTTTAAAAGCCGCGGCTGTTTCGCCGCAATGCCCGTTAAGCTTTCACTCGCGCTGGATTTAGCGATTTTGGTCTTTGCTCTTGACTTGCCAAGCCACGGCGTTGTCAGCGGCACTTCGCTTCCATCGATGCGCTTGACTGTATCGTTGAGTTCAACCGCAAGCGCGGCACTGGCGTTGTGGGTCTGGCGGTTAGCTTCATATTGCTTCAGAGAAGTCGCGCCCCCCAAAGGTTCGCATGAAAAACGCCCGTTTTGTGGGCCTGGCAGCAGTATTGCGCCCTCTGCCATTTCATCGATGATCGCAGCAAAGCCGTCTGCCGTTAGGTTTTCGTAATAATCCTTGCCGATCTGGGCCATTGGTGCGTTTGTACAAGCGCCCAAACATTCAACCTCTTCCCAGCTGAACTTCCCGTCAGCTGATAGCTGATGGGCCTCGGAAGCGATTTTTTCCCGACAAACTGAAATCAGATCTTCCGCGCCACAAATCATACAAGATGTGGTTCCACAGACTTGAATATGCGCAATAGATCCAACAGGTTGCAATTGAAACATAAAGTAAAATGTCGCCACCTCCAAAGCCCGCATATACGCCAAGCCGAGCATATCTGCCACGGCTTCAATGGCAGGGCGTGTCAACCAACCCACTTGCTCTTGCGCGCGCCAAAGAAGCGGAATGACCGCCGAAGCTTGGCGGCCTTCGGGGTATTTGCTGATTTGCGCTTCCGCCCAAGCTTTATTCGCAGGCGTAAACTCAAAACTATCCGGTTGATCAGGGTGTAAGCGGCGCAGCATCAGCGGTCAATCTCTCCAAAAACAACGTCCATCGTACCAATGATTGCAGCCACATCCGCAAGTTGGTGCCCAGACGCGATGTAATCCATAGCTTGCAAATGCAAGAACCCTGGCGCACGCAACTTTGCCCGATACGGTTTATTGCTTCCATCCGCCACCAAATAAACGCCAAACTCACCTTTCGGAGCTTCTACCGCCGCGTAAACTTCACCGGCGGGAACATGAAAACCTTCCGTATACAGTTTAAAATGATGAATAAGCGCTTCCATCGATTGCTTCATCTCGGTGCGCTTTGGCGGTGTCAGCTTACCACGCGCCAAAATATCGCCCTTTTCGACACGTAACTTAGCAATGGCCTGCCGAATAATCGAAACCGATTGGCGCATTTCTTCCATCCGTACCAAATACCGATCATAACAATCCCCGTTCTTTCCAACCGGGATTTGAAATTCAAACTCATCATAGCACTCATAAGGCTGTGCCCGCCGCAGATCCCAAGCCAAACCGGATCCACGCACCATCACGCCCGAGAAGCCGTAATTCAGAATATCTTCTTCGCTGATCACACCAATATCTGCATTGCGCTGCTTGAAAATTCGGTTTTCTGTTAATAGCCCATCGATGTCATCCATCACTTCTGGAAACGCCAAGGCCCAAGCCTCTATATCATCGATCAAATCATCGCTAATATCCTGATGCACCCCTCCGGGACGGAAATAAGCCGCATGCAAACGCGCGCCGGAAGCGCGTTCATAAAACACCATCAGCTTTTCACGCTCTTCGAATCCCCAAAGAGGCGGCGTCAAGGCGCCCACATCCATTGCCTGCGTTGTCACATTCAACAAGTGATTTAAAACGCGGCCTATTTCACTGTAAAGAACCCGTATCAGCGAGGCACGACGTGGCACCTTAACGCCGGTCAGCTTTTCAATCGCCAAACACCACGCATGTTCTTGGTTCATCGGGGCGACATAATCCAGCCGGTCAAAATAGGGCAGGTTCTGCAAATAAGTGCGGCTTTCCATCAACTTCTCAGTGCCACGATGCAACAGGCCAATATGCGGATCGCAGCGCTCTACGATTTCGCCATCAAGCTCCAAGACCAGCCGCAACACACCATGCGCCGCCGGATGCTGAGGGCCAAAATTTATGTTGAAATTTCGAATTTTCTGTTCGCCTGTGAGCGCATCGTTAAATTCGTTGGAGCCATCCATCATTTCGCAGCCTCTTTTTCATCACCAGGAAGCACGTATTCAGCCCCTTCCCATGGCGACATAAAGTCAAATTGCCGGTATTCTTGCACAAGGCTCACAGGCTCATACACCACACGCTTTTGCGCTTCGTCATAGCGCACCTCGGTATATCCGGTTGTCGGAAAGTCTTTGCGCAGCGGGTGCCCGCGAAACCCATAATCTGTCAGTAAACGCCTCAAATCAGGATGACCAGTAAATAGAACCCCAAACATATCAAACACTTCGCGCTCGAACCAATTCGCTGAGGGATGAATATCACAGATAGATGGTAACATTTCATCTTCGCGCATAGCCACCCGCAGGCGAATACGTTTGTTTTGATACATCGATAAAAAATGATAAACGACGTCAAAACGATCGCTGCGCTCTGGATAATCAACCGCGGTAATATCCACCAAGCTTGAAAACTGACAATTCGCATCCGTCTTCAAAAAACTCACGAAATTATGCAAATTAGACGGAGCGACACAGATTGTGAGTTCATCAAACGCAATCTCCCAGCTTAAAACGCAATCCTTACGCTTATCGGCCAATTGAGCGCCTAACTCCTTCAAAGCAGAAACATTTGACTGGGTCATCGTACAATCGTTCCCGTGCGGCGGATTTTACGTTGCAAAGCCATAATCCCATAGAGCAACGCTTCAGCTGTTGGTGGGCATCCGGGGACATAAATATCAACAGGCACAATGCGATCGCACCCGCGCACCACCGAATAGCTGTAATGATAATAACCACCCCCATTGGCGCAGGAACCCATGGAAATCACGTAACGCGGTTCGGGCATCTGATCATAAACTTTGCGTAACGCAGGCGCCATTTTATTGGTTAAAGTACCCGCCACAATCATCAAATCCGACTGGCGCGGGCTGGCGCGGGGTGCTGTTCCAAAACGCTCAAGATCGTAGCGAGGCATCGAGGTATGCATCATTTCAACGGCGCAACAGGCCAATCCAAACGTCATCCAATGTAAGCTGCCCGTACGTGCCCAATTGATAATATCTTCTGTCGAGGTCAGCAAAAAGCCTTTATCTTGAAGCTCTCGGTTCAGCTCTTGCGTGGCAACTTCTTTATCCACACCCGCCGCGTTTACGCCCGCCATCAATCCCATTCCAGAGCCCCTTTTTTCCACTCATAGGCAAAGCCAATCGTTAAAACGCCCAAAAACACCATCATAGACCAAAATCCGACCATGCTTATATCCTTAAAGGCCACCGCCCAAGGGAATAAAAAGGCAATTTCCAAATCAAAAATAATGAAGAGGATTGAAACCAAATAGAATCGGACATCGAACTTCATTCGCGCATCGTCAAAGGCATTAAATCCGCACTCATAGGCAGAGACTTTTTCGGGATCTGGATTTCGAACAGCCACCACTACGGCGGCCAAAATAAGCAATAAGCCAAGGCCAATAGCGATGGCCATAAATACAAGTATCGGGAGATATTCCCTTAGCAAGTCATCCACAGACGGCTCCATATTTTGGCGTTACGGTGGCAAACCCAACGCCCAGTTGGCTTCGCTCGGGTTTACCCCTCTGGGAACTCGGGGTCAACATACCAAGAGAAGAATTCACCGCCCAGAATAGCGCAACCTAACCATATTGATCGCAAACCTCTAAAATTCGGAAAATTCGATCAAAAAAAAATCGTTTCAAACCATAAAAAATTTAATTTTGATCATTTTTTTAGCTGAATAAGCAGTGCTTGCGCCTCAACATAAGCGCCCTCTTGAACAGCAATCTCATCAACTCTGGCGGAAAAAGGGGCAGAGAGCACTTGCTGCATCTTCATCGCCTCTAACGTGATCAAAGGCTGGCCCTCTTCCACCTCCTGCCCCGCGCTCACAGATACTGCAATTACAAGCCCGGGCATCGGAGCCTCGATCTGTGTTGTGCCAACAGCAGCCACTTCCGCGCGGCTTAACGGGTCAATCAGCTTCAGCGCTATACCGCCCTGATCAAACACTGTGATATCGCGCCCCGCCCGATGAGCGGCCGGCAAAGCCTCCCCCTCAAATTGCCACCCCGCCTCGCTGTAAACCGCGGGATAATCTGCACCCTGCCATTTTAAAATAATTTGGTTTTCAATCAGCTGGATCGGCAATACGATCTGTTGCCCCTCAAAGATCATTTGCACCCTCTGCGGGACGCCTCCCCAAAGAGAAAACCCGCTTAAACGCGACTTGGTGGCCTGGTTCCCAACTGCAGAGACCACGCCCGCCAATAGGGCGCGTGCCGTCAACTTGACCGGCGCAGTCAGCACGGATGAATTTCTAGAAATCAAACCTGTATCGAGCCGACAGGATGTGAAATCGCTAATTTGGGTTAACGCAGCGAGAAAACCCAGATTTGTCTTAATACCGGCAATCTCAATCGCGGCCAAGCTCTGACCCATTTTATAGATCGCAGCGCGCCGATTTTGACCAAACACGATAACTTTCGCCAACATCGGGTCGTAAAATGCGCTTATCATATCATTGGCAATTACCCCAGAATCGATGCGGCACGCGCTGGGAAAGGCCAAATGCGTCAGCTGTCCCGCCATTGGCAAAAAATCTTGCTGGGGATCTTCGGCGTAAAGCCGCGCTTCGATCGCATGGCCAGTGATCTGTAAATCTTTTTGCTGCATTGGTAATTTACCGCCCGCCGCCACGTTTAACTGCCACTCCACGAGATCCACGCCGGTAATGGCTTCGGTCACAGGATGCTCAACTTGCAAACGGGTGTTCATTTCCATGAACCAAAAGCGATCTTCACGCAGCCCATCAGATCCATCAACAATGAACTCAACCGTGCCTGCTCCGCGATATTCTATAGCCTTGGCCGCTGCAACTGCGGCCTTGCCCATCACCGTGCGCATCTGCTCGGTCATCCCGGGTGCAGGTGCTTCCTCGACAACTTTTTGATGGCGCCTCTGTAAAGAGCAATCCCGTTCAAATAAATGCAGAACATCTGCCCCGTCCCCAAATACCTGTACTTCAATATGACGCGGTTGCGAAATGAATTTTTCAAGCAAAACATTGCCATTGCCAAAGGCATTTACCGCCTCAGAACGCGCCTCGGATAGGGCTGCCGCGAAGGCATTAGCAGATTTGACCAAGCGCATACCTTTCCCGCCGCCGCCCGCAACCGCCTTAATCAAAACCGGAAATCCTATTTTTTCAGCTTCTTTTTGCAAACGCGCGGGATCTTGATGGCCGGAAAACCCAGGCACCACGGGCACTCCTGCCTTCGCCATCAAGGCCTTTGCCGAATCTTTTAACCCCATGGCTCGAATGGCGCTGGCCGAGGGCCCAATAAAAACCAAACCCGCAGCCTCTACCGCCTCAACAAAATCGGGGTTTTCAGATAAAAACCCATAACCAGGATGAATAGCCTGCGCCCCAGAGCTTAAAGCGGCTGAAATTATTTTATCACCGCAAAGATAGCTTTGCGCTGGCAATGCGCCACCAATATGCACCGCGTGATCCGCTTGCAAAACATGTTGTGCATTCTGATCCGCATCGGAATACACCGCAATGCAACGCACGCCCATGCGCTGGGCGCTGCGCATCACACGCAGGGCAATTTCACCACGATTCGCGATTAGAATAGCCTCAAACATATAAACCCCCTATCTGCGGTTTCATGCCAAACTGACCAAGTATAGATTGGATTACGCGCGCTGCGCCTCGGCTTATGTTACATTCTAAATAGGCCAAAGCGGGTCTCCTCTATGGGCGCGTTCAAGGCCGCCCGCAACGAGCAATAAAGCGTTTCACGGGTTTTTCGCGGATCAATGATTCCGTCATCCCAAAGCCGCGCCGAGGCGTAAAGCGGATGCGATTGCTCTTCAAACATATCCAAAGTGGGTTTTTGAAAGGCCGCTTCTTCCTCAGCGGACCAAACGCCGCCCGCCCGCTCGATATTATCACGCTTCAACGCGGCCAGAACTTGCGCCGCTTGCGCGCCGCCCATCACCGAAATTCGACTATTCGGCCAAGTCCATAAAAAACGCGGCTGATAAGCCCGCCCCGACATACCGTAATTTCCCGCCCCAAAACTGCCCCCGATCAGAACCGTCACTTTTGGCACCGCCGTGGTGGCAACCGCTGTCACCATTTTTGCACCATGGCGGGCGATACCTTCATTCTCATAGCGCTGCCCCACCATAAAGCCTGTAATATTTTGTAAAAACACCAGTGGTATTTTTCGCTGGCTGCAAAGTTCAATGAAATGCGCGCCTTTTTGCGCGGCTTCGCTTAGCAAGACCCCGTTATTGGCGACAATTCCGACAGGGCACCCCATCACATGCGCAAAGCCTGTTACCAAAGTTGTGCCAAAACGGGCTTTAAACTCATCAAACCGTGACCCATCAACCAAGCGCGCCAACACTTCGCGTATATCATATTGACTACGCAAATCTCGCGGCACAACGCCCAAGATTTCACTTGGATCATATTGGGGTTCCTCAACAGGTTGCAAATTTGGCAGCTCCAGTTTTGGACGGTTGAGATTGTCCACAGCCTGGCGCGCCAAAGCCAGCGCATGGTCATCATCCTCAGCCAGATAATCAGCCACCCCGGATAGGCGCGTATGCACATCAGCGCCACCAAGATCTTCGGCGCTTACAACTTCCCCCGTGGCAGCTTTGACCAAAGGGGGACCGGCTAAGAAAATCGTTCCCGCGCCGCGCACGATAATTGTGATATCAGACATCGCCGGAACATAGGCACCGCCCGCAGTGCAAGAGCCCATCACCACGGCAATTTGCGCGATGCCTTTGGCAGACATTCTGGCTTGATTGTAAAAAATCCGCCCAAAATGGTCTCGATCGGGGAAAACCTCATCTTGATTGGGCAAGTTGGCACCACCACTATCCACCAGATATAGGCAGGGCAAATGACATTCTTCTGCGATCTCCTGCGCGCGCAAATGCTTTTTCACGCTCATTGGGTAATAGGTTCCCCCCTTCACCGTGGCATCATTGCAAATGATCATACAGTCCCGACCGTGCACCTGACCAATACCCGCAACCAACCCAGCCGATGGCGCATCGCCATTATACAGCCCATGCGCCGCGGTTGCGCCAATTTCCAAAAACGCGCTTCCATAATCCAACAGATTGGCCACCCGCGCGCGCGGCAACATTTTGCCGCGGTCCAGATGCCGCTGCCGGGCCTTTTCGCCGCCGCCTGCAGCTGCAAGCTCGGCCGCCGACCGAACCAATTCTAGGCTTTCCAAATGCGCAGATTGGTTACTCATGAAATCTTCTGATGCCGTTTTTATTTTAGAGAAAAGACGCATTTTGACCTCCGATAAACGCTGCCTGCAAATCATCAGAGCCAAGAGGCGCGCGTGATGTACCGATCAATTGCCCCCAAGGCGCGATCAAAAAGCGGTAGGGTGCTGCCGCGCCTGGCTGGCAAATCACCTCAAGGCGCACCCAAAATAAATCATGCGGCGTTGCATAGCAATCGCTCTCAGACCCGCTATGCCCCTCTTTAGAGGAGGCAATGATATAATGCCTTGCGTAAAAGGTGATGGTTGCTGTCTCATCCAAAACGGCAGCTTTCACCCCCAAACGCAACGCCAAAAAAAGTAAGAGCAGGCAAAACACGCCAAGAACCAACCAGGCGGGATGCAAGTTACGCAGCCTCACCTGACGCCCGTCTTCATGGCAGCCATTATGATCCGCATCTTCCCCATCAGCGCATCGCCGACATCAGCTCTCGACCGATCAACATACGCCGAATTTCAGACGTACCGGCACCAATTTCCATCAATTTTGCATCTCTAAAAAGGCGCGCAACCGGCGCGTCAGCCAGAAACCCTGCCCCGCCCATCGCCTGCACGGCTTGGTGGGCTATTTTCATCGCTTGCTCGGATGCATAAAGCACGCAACCGGCGGCATCTTGGCGGGTAATTTCGCCCCGATCACAGGCTTTTGCCGCCTCATAAACATAGGCTCGGGCTGAATTCATCGCTGTATACATATCTGCAATTTTGCCCTGCATCAGTTGAAAATCCCCGATACTTTGGCCGAATTGTTTGCGTTCAACCAAATAAGGCATCACCTCATCCAGACAGGCGGCCATAATCCCAGTGCCAATTCCCGATAAGACAACCCGCTCGTAATCCAAACCCGACATAAGAACCTTGGCCCCTTTGCCCTCTTCCCCCAAAACGTTTTCAAACGGCACTTCAACATCTTCAAAAATAAGTTCCGCCGTGTTGGACCCGCGCATGCCTAACTTGTCAAAATGGGTTGAGGTCGAAAAGCCTGACATTGCTTTTTCGATCAAAAAGGCAGTAATACCTTTTGAGCCTGATTCCGGATCGGTTTTGGCATAAACAACCAATGTATCCGCATCAGGCCCATTGGTGATCCAATATTTGCTGCCATTTAACCGATAATAACCGTTTCGTTTTTCCGCGCATAACTGCATTGAAACCACATCGGACCCCGCTGCAGGTTCTGACATCGCCAAGGCCCCAATATGGTGCCCCGACACCAGCTTGGGAAGATATTTTTGTTTTTGCTCTTCAGTGCCGTTTAAACTGATTTGGTTGACGCACAGGTTTGAATGCGCGCCATATGATAACGCCACGCTCGCGCTGGCGCGGGCAATTTCTTCAATCGCCACAGTATGCGCTAAATAGCCCATCTCAGCGCCACCATGCGCACCCGAAATGGTAATACCGAGCAACCCCATTTTCCCAAGCTCTTGCCAAAGCGCATCAGGAAATTGGTTTGACCGGTCAATTTCACCAGCTAAGGGGCGGATACGATCTTGAGAAAATCGATGCACGGCATCCTGCAGCGCTTGCACATCTTCGCCAAGATCAAACCGCATAGAGGCTAAGAACATATCGCACTCCATTTATTGAACACTTGTTCATTAATTGGAGCATTATCGATCAGTAGTCAATAGTTTTACACCTACCAATTCTGGTCCAGAAGCGCAAAAAATCAAAGCTGACTCCCCTCTTAAAATAGAAGGGGAGTTAAAAGGTAAGCATTTTAAACGGTTAGAATCTATCACGACGCGTGGCATGTGAATTTTCTGAATATGCATTTCATTGTAAGCCTGAGCGCCTCTTCAAGTACTCAAAAACTTATTTGTAAGAGGTTTTGCCGCCCAAAAGCCGTTTTTATATTTAAATGAGATTTTACAGATCGAGATCCTTTTAGATTTTATCATGAATTACCAAAATAAGGAATTTATCATGAAACAGGTTTCGATTATTGGATAGCTTTTGTTGGCGCTTAATCCCGCATTGACCGTCGCCGATCACATTAAATATGGCTCGGGCCCTTAAACATCCCGCAATATCTGTCAAAAATTTAGTGTCAATGCCAGTGGCTTTAATCTCGCAGTGAGCTTTCGCAATATATACTTATGCAACATACAAACCCACATATTCGCTGAGCGTAACGGCGCTGGATTCTCAATTTCTGTCAATAATGGACAAACGGAGGGCGATCATTGAAATAAAAACGCAGGACTGTCTCAAGAAGAACTCAAAGATCCAACCCATGAAAGTGCCGTTTTCAAGGTAGCGCTCCAGGTGATACGATTGAGGTGCATTCGGTATGTTCCTCTTGCGCCGTTCAATACGGTCAAGGATTAACCTTTTGCTTCAGTGCCGCTTGTGCAACCCGGCAATTTCGGCAGGAAGCGCAAGTCTTTTTCAATTGATCAACAACTCATATGCCCTGAACTTTCAAACCAAAATATAAGACAAAACAGTGATTGATGCGCGCCATCAAGCGAAGAATCTGCCAACCCACACTGGAACGACAATCGTTTTTGCAGGTTTTCAACCGGCCCAAAATATACGGCTAAAAATGCTCACCCCATCAAGTCACCTGGCGCGTTCGTCTTAAATGCGCAAAGTTATATATGGCATCTTTGCATGACTGGGCGGCCAATGGGAATATTTTCAACGCAAGTCACTCTTATGGAGTTCGCGCGCCTGTCACTGAATCAGTGCAGTCGGCCACGATAAATGAAGCACAATCTGCTTATATTGCGGTTTGGGCCGCGCTATCTGCAAGCTGGTAGAGCGCGCCCACTTCTGCGCGAATAATACGCCCAATCACCGCGCAATCTTCGAGGCTGAAAGTAAGCGGCAAGCGCATATCGATCACCCCAGCCAAAACACGGTCGCTTTTTGGCATTGCAGATGATGGGGCATAGCGCCAACTGTCATAACGTGATGTGAAACCGGTCGGCTCTTGCCCGCCAAACCACTTCAACTCAACCCCTCTTGACGCACAGCGCGCCAGCATCTTTTCAATCCTGTCAGCTGCCCAATCTAGCAATAAAAACTGAATAGATGACCCGACATAGCTTTCTTGTTCTGGTCGCGATATCAGCGTTAACCCCGGCGTATGCGCAAGCGCGGCTTCAACGGCTTGATAGCGCGCGTTCCACGCCTGCGCTTGCGCCTGCAGATTGGCCAATTGTGGACGCAGGATTGCGGCGCGCAAATGATCCATCCGGCCGGAAACATTGGGCGTGTGATACCGGATATCGTCAAAATGGCTGGCCGCCGGTGCGGCAATATGGCGATCATAAAGCATGTAAGATCCCGACAATATAACCGCTTTGGCCATCACATCCGCATCATCAGTGACCAAAAATCCGCCCTCGCCCGAATTTATATGTTTGTAAGTTTGTGTTGAATAACACCCCACCACTCCATGACGCCCAGACCATGTTTCCCGCCATTTCGCACCCATCGTATGCGCACAATCCTCAATAACTCGGACGCCTGCATGCTCACAGATTTTCATCAACTGATCCATGTCGCAAATATGCCCACGCATGTGGCTGAGCATAAGCACATCCGCTTGTGCAATTTTTGCCTGCAAATCCTCTAGGTCGATCACCAGATCTTCGGTCACCCCAACATAAACCGGTATGGCGCCAACAGAAGCAATAGAGCCGGGAACCGGCGCAAGCGTAAACGCATTGGTTAAAACCTTATCACCTGGCTGCACATCCAATGCGCGCAGCGCCGTTGCCAACGCATATCCGCCCGAAGCAACCGCCAAGCAAAACGAAGCCTCCACGCTTGCTGCAAATTCCTGCTCGAGCAAAGCCACATGACCTTGCTCACCCTTTGCAACATTATAGCGATGCAATCGACCGCTTCGCATCACGGCCACCGCAGCTTCTATTGCCGCTTCCGGGATGGGTTCCTGCTGGGTGAATTCACCGGTGAATATTTCTGTCATAATACGTTGTTGCCTCTTCAAAAGCGAAGGTCAAGAGCGCAAACCCTCCCGGTTGCGCCAAGACCAGATTATCACCGCTTTGTAAGCCTTTGGCCCTAAGCGCGATCACCGCATCGCCAAGCGTGCAATCAAGGGCGGCAGCTCTTCAAAAGACTCTATTACCGCTTCAGGCCTCAGCGCACGGATTTCTTGTGAAAGCGCTGACCCTTTGGGATGAAAATCAACCAAAATGCTGGGCACATTTGCAGCCCTTGCTGTGGAATGGTCGGTGAGCGTGTCTCCGATCATAAACGCCTTTTCAGGCAGGCCGCCGGCTTGGCGAACCGCTTCAAAAAATGGCTCCGGATCGGGCTTTCGCACGGATAAACTGTCGGCCCCAATCAGCGAGTCAAACAGCGCACGCTGCCCCATGCGGACCATCAGATCCTCGGCAAGAGCAAATGGTTTATTCGTGCAAATGCCAATTTTTAACCCCGCAGACTTCAAATCTTGAACCGCTTGAAGCGCACCAGGGTAAAAAGTGGTGAAGCGATTGATTGAAGCGCCATACGCCTGCAAAAGAACCGGATAGAATTCATCAATCACCGCTTGATCAAATTTTCCCAATCGGGTCAACCCAAGGGTCAACATCGCCCGCCCGCCCCGCAAGGCGGTCGCTGCATCCTCAGGCCAGGTCAAAAGCTCGGGATGACCCATCTGTGCAAAACAAAAATTTGCGGCCGCCAATAAATCGCCGCTGGTATCAGCCAAAGTCCCGTCTAAATCAAAAATAACTGTTTTCATTGCCCCTGCCGATACATTGTTCGGCGGTTAACTGCCACGACCCGTAACATTGTGCAATGAAACTTGTGCAGCGCGGGCTTGCGCTTTGTGGCCCACCCGATAAAAGAGCCTTGCACTTTTAGTAATGGGTTGAGATCTTATGCAAACCGCCATTGTGATTTTAGCAGCAGGCAAAGGCACTCGGATGAAATCAGAGATGCCAAAGGTTTTGCATGAAGTTGCCGGCGCGCCACTACTCATGCATTGCATGAAAACAGCGCAAACAATCGAGCCCGAACATTTGATCATCGTGGCAGGTCACGGCAGCGAAGATGTTACAAAAGCGGCCGAAACCTACGCGCCAGATAGCCAAATTGTGACGCAAAGCGCGCAATTGGGCACAGCGCATGCCGTTGCGCAAAGCCGCGAAATTTTAAGCGGCTTTGAAGGCGATCTCATCATTCTTTATGGCGACACACCCTTTATAAGGCCAGAAACGCTTGAAAAGCTGGCGCAAGCCCGGCAAAAAAGCGACCTTGTTATCTTAGGGTTCGAAGCAAATGATCCCGGCCATTACGGCCGTTTGATCACATCCGGAACAGATTTACTTGAAATCGTTGAATATAAAGAGGCTAACGCGGCACAAAAAGATATTACGCTTTGTAACAGTGGCGTTTTGGCTGGCCCAGCTCAACTAATCTTCCAACTGATCGAGCAGGTCGAAACCTCCAACAATGCTGGTGAGCTTTACCTAACCGATTGCATTGCTTTGGCGCGCGCCGCTGGAAAATCTGCGAGCGTGGTGACATGCCCCGAGGCAGAAACGCTTGGGGTAAATTCTCGCCGCGATCTCGCACAAGCTGAGCAGGCCTTTCAAAACAATGCGCGTGCGGCTTTAATGGATGCAGGCGTTAGCCTATTGGCGCCTGATACAGTGTTTTTAAGCTTTGATACGATAATTGGCCGCGACGCTCTGATTGAACAAAACGTGGTCTTCGGCGTTGGTGTCACGGTTGAAACCGGCGCAAAAATCCGCGCTTTTAGCCATTTGGAGGGATGCCATGTGTCGCGAGAGGCGGTGATTGGCCCTTATGCTCGCTTGCGCCCGGGGGCTGAAGTTGCAAATGCTGCCAAAATTGGAAATTTTGTTGAAATAAAAAATGCCCAAATTGGCGAAGGCGCGAAAGTCAACCACCTAAGCTATATTGGCGATGCCGATATTGGCTCAGACAGCAATATTGGCGCGGGCACAATCACCTGTAATTATGACGGGGTGATGAAACATCACACGCAAATCGGCCAGAACGTTTTTATCGGTTCAAATACCATGCTGGTCGCACCGGTTGACATTGGCGATGGAGCAATGACAGCAAGCGGCGCTGTCATCACCAAAAATGTTCCTGAAGATGCGCTGGCCCTTGCGCGCGCCGAGCAAATCAACAAGCCGGGACTAGCGCGAAAACTTCGTAAACTTTTGGCCAAACGGAAACAGCAAAAAGAAACTGGACAAAGCTGATGTGTGGAATTGTTGGAGTTTTAGGGAAAAATGAAGTTGCCCCTATACTTGTCGAGTCGTTAAAGCGGCTTGAATATCGCGGCTATGACAGCGCCGGGGTTGCCACGATTGAACATGGGAAGTTGGACCGCAGACGGGCCGTTGGCAAATTGGTTGAATTAAGCGATGTGCTGGTGCGCGAACCGTTGCGCGGCCGCGCGGGCATTGGGCATACAAGATGGGCCACCCACGGAAAGCCCACGCTATCAAACGCCCATCCGCATCAATTTGGCGCTGTAAGCGTAGTCCACAACGGAATTATAGAGAATTTCCGCGAATTGCGGCGTGAATTATCCGAGCACAATATCCACGCTGAAACCGATACTGACACCGAAACCATTGCGATGCTTACGGGGCATTTTATTGCCCAAGGGCAAAGCCCTATCGACGCAGCGCGCAGCACGTTGAAAAAGCTAGATGGCGCATTTGCGGTTTGTTTTTTATTCGCCGGATATGACGATTTGATGATCGCAGCACGCAAGGGCTCACCCCTGGCGATCGGGTATGGCAAGGGGGAGATGTTTGTTGGATCGGATGCAATTGCCTTAACGCCTTTAACCAACCAACTCAGCTATCTTGAAGAGGGCGATTTTGCCATTTTAACGCGGCAAAGCGTGGAGATTCATGACAAAGACGGCCAACCCGTTCAACGCGAAAAGCGGATCATTCGCGGCGATAGCAGCCGCTATGACAAGGATGGTTACACCCATTTCATGGAAAAAGAGGTTTTTGAGCAACCCAGCGTAATAAAAACCGCAATCACCCAATATTTCAATCCAAAAAAAGCGCAAGAAACGCGGCTTAAAGATATAGATCTCAGTCGATTTGATAGAGTTTTGCTGATCGCATGCGGCACTGGCTATTATGCCTGCCTCACAGCAAAATACTGGCTGGAACAATTGGCAGATATGCCCGCTGAAATCGATATTGCTTCGGAATTTCGATATCGCGAGCCGCCCATTACCCCAAATACTTTAGCGATCTTCGTCAGCCAATCCGGAGAAACCGCAGATACCCTGGCTGCGCTGCGCTATTGCGCGGGAAAAGCCGCTGAAATTTGGTCGGTAACCAATGTCGCAGAAAGCTCAATCGCCCGCGAAAGTGACGTCAATTTTCCGATTTACGCCGGAATTGAAATCGGTGTTGCATCAACAAAAGCCTTCACCTGCCAATTAACGGTTCTGCTCGCACTCGCAATGAAAGCAGCAGAGGTTCGCAGCGCTATGAGCGCGCGCGCGCACGAAACCTTATCCCAGGCGATTTTGGATCTGCCGGCCTTAATAAACCGCGCGCTTGATCAGCGCGAGGCCTATCAAACAGTGGCCAATGATCTGGCGAAAAGCCAAGATATCTTATTTCTTGGGAGGGGTTTAATGTATCCACTAGCGCTTGAAGGGGCGCTAAAGTTAAAAGAGATCAGCTATATACACGCCGAAGCCTATGCAGCGGGTGAATTGAAGCACGGACCGATTGCGTTGGTGGATGGCGCAGTGCCGGTGGTTGTGTTTGCCCCTAAAGATACATTATTCGAAAAAACCATCTCCAACATGCAAGAAGTGATGGCGCGCAAAGGCAAAATAGCCCTTTTCTCTGAACCTTCAGGGCTTGAAGCAGCTGGAGAAGAACCTTGGCATAAAGTTTCCATGCCGCCTTGCCATGAAGCTCTCACGCCTATTTTATACGCCATTCCCGCGCAATTATTGGCCTATTACACTGCCGTGGCGATGGGGACGGATGTTGACCAACCGCGGAATTTGGCCAAGTCGGTCACCGTGGAATAGTTTTCAACGGACGCCGTTCTACAGGGTTTCTTTGTTTACTGTGGTTTTAAGAGTGTCTCAGCTTTGGCATTCACTCCATTCTGAATATCAAGAGTCGCTTCTTAAAATCATAAAACAAAATATGAAGCAAACATGGGTTATCGGACGATTGCGCAGTGGTTGAATAAAAATACTCATAAAACAATGACGGGGCATGAGGTTAAGAATACTGATATCTTTTCTATTGTGAAAAAGAAGAAATTGCGTGAGGGAGGTTGATTATTGAATTAAATTTAAAATGAAAAACACGGGTATAGCTATCCTTGACCTCCCATAATTTCGAAAGGTGAAAATGAACAGATTTGAAACGATGCCCAAAGACCTTCCAAAACCAATTGACGATGGTGCTTGCGACCATGTGATAGGAACGAAATTGCCTAACATTGGTCTAATTGCGACAGACGGTTCAATTGTGAACTTATCAGCCCAACTAAAGAAAACAGTTGTTTATTGTTATCCCATGACGGGAAAACCAGGCGTCCCTTTACCAGAAGGTTGGGATGAAATTCCCGGTGCAAGGGGTTGCACGCCTCAGAATTGTTCATTCAGAGACCACTATGTTGAATTATCTGCGCTTGGGGCAAACATTTTTGGGTTGAGCACACAAAATAGCGAGTATCAGAAAGAAATGGTAGAGCGACTTCACCTACCGTTTTTGGTGCTGAGTGATGTTAACTTCAAATTTTGTGACGCAATGAGACTCCCAACTTTTGAAGTAAACGGTGTGCGTTTATTAAAACGGATCACACTGATTGCTGAGAGTAATATTGTTGTGAAAGTCCATTATCCTATTTTTCCTAGTGACTCAGACGCGGCTTGGGTCATTGAACAACTATCCCATTGATAATAATTGGTAACCAGCGTCGTAGCTTGAATATAACGGTCACCTTGGAATAAATCTTGAAATATGAAATGAGAATGCAAAGATCCTATCTCCAGCATAAAAATCGACACCCAACTTCTTGCCTTAAAAAACAGTCGAGAAGGCCGCCTGACCCGATTTCGTTTGATTGAGTCCCAATATAACCCGAATTAAAATTTTGGCCGTATCCATAGTTTCCTAAGAAGGCGCTAGTTACCTCCCCAAACTAAGCTTGGATAAACCCAAAAAACATCCGGGTTATGCGCAGCAGCAAACTTTCAAAGAGATAAACATCCGGTCGCCGTAATTAAAGCCTCGTCCAAAGTTTACAACCCGCTTCAGAGGACGCAAAATACCAAAACAAGGCGGGTGGTATTATTTTGACATTTTTTCCTTATCAAGATCGTTTATCAACGAGCTATAGAAGATTTTCGCTTTCTAATTGTTATTAGTTCGGCTGCCAATTGCGTTGTGTCGGAACAAATAAATTCACCACGTCACCGATTGAAAGCACGCCCGGTCGTTCGACCCAAGCGGTGATCCCGCGCCGCCCCTTGGCTGCGCTTTTAAACGCTTTGCCGTGACCTGGACGATCCATTTCAATTTCTTTGGCCGGCCAATTGCACGGCGCGTTTTCCAAGTCAACTGTAAGGGTGGTGCCGGCTTCCGTTTGCAGCCGCGAACCGGGTGGAATATGCGTGAAATCAGGTAGCCCAGCGATAACGATCGATGCTCCAAGCCAGCTTGGATCAAGTTGCGTCAAGCCAATACTCGCTGCAATTTCGGCATTTTCTTCTGCGGACAAGATTGAGAGCTGACGCGTATTTTGTATTTCGGTACCTTTAGGGTACAGCATGCTCACGCGCACGCAAGATGGGCGCGTTGCACCAGAATGCGCTTCCCCAACGATACCCTCAATGCTAGCTTCAGCACTTGTTAGAGCTTCAGACCTGATATTATTTTCCGGCCTAGAAACCCGCCCCAACCAAGCGATAGTGCCTATAAAATCGGTTTTAACAAGGCAAGACATGCAAAGTCCTTTCTGTCACATATGACGCAGCAAAACGGGATAGCGATTTTAACGCTGGGTTTTTTTAACAAATTATATCCTTGAAACATAAGATTGGGCTGTCATTTGGTGATACGTGACGCCCTTTAATCCAAGATCAACGGGTTCGGGATCAACCACTTCAATTTTGGCGCCAGAGGCAAGCGCATAGCGGAGCGCGATATTGGTAATATTCACGCTGAATGAAGTGCCCAAAAAAACAAAATGCTCCGCCTCACGCATCCAGCTTTCCGCCAGAGACATGCGGTAAAGCTCTGTATAATATTCATCGAATAATAGCACGAAGGGCTTCAAAGAATGCTCGACTTCTGGGACCAAGGTGGTTTTGGAAATTTTAAAGGCCTCTAATAACGCGGCTTTAACCTCGGCATCGTTTTCAAGGTTAGAACAGATTGCGACAACCTTTTCCCAAGGCGCATCAACCAGCTCTACCTCATCGCCTTGCGCATGCAACACCGTTACCTTATCCAACCGACCATGGATTGGAATATAATCAGCATTGCCCGCCTTCCCATCTAATCCATCAATGTTTTGGGTGATAAGTTTCTTATCAGCCAACCAATCATGAACATTATTCGGCTGAATATGCCGATAGGACGCAAACCGTCGGAAATACCATAGAAGAAATTCATCTGGATGGGTCAAATACATCGCACGAGTGGCCATTTCTTGAGGTGTATAATTCTCGCTCCCGATTGCCCAAAAACCATCTTTGCCTCTGAAGGTCGGAATGCCACTTTCAGCACTGACGCCAGCGCCGGTGATGTATAATCGAGACATTTCTTTTCCTTCTAATGGTTCAGAACTTACGCTGGGTCATAGAGCTTACGCTCATCTGCAAAACAATTTTTACATAGATGAGACCTTAGAAACCGCCATGTTGTGCAGCCCTCATTTGAACATTAACAGCCTCACTTTTCTTAGCGATAAACCTAAAATTTAACACCGCGCCTGCAGCCGGATCTATCCCTAATTGGCATCCAAAACGGTGTGAAGGAATTGTTTTGTTCGTTCATTTTTAGGATTGTCCAATAGCTCTTTTGGGGGACCCTGTTCTAAAATCTTTCCTTCCGTGAAAAAACAAACGCGATCCGATATTTCTCTGGCAAACCCCATTTGATGCGTTACCATGATCATTG
>JADHOV010000026.1 GCA_016778765.1 Paracoccaceae bacterium
AAGTGCCCGGCGCTACTGTCGGAGCTGGAACATTGCTCAGCCCCAAAGATGTTGCCGCCGCTCGCCAAGCTGGGGCAAAATTTGGCGTAACCCCAGGCTCAACAGATCGGTTGCTTGGAGCTTGTGAAGCAGAAGACCTACCCGTATTGCCAGGAGCGGCCACTGCAAGCGAAGTTTTAAGTTTGCTTGAACGCGGATATACGGTGCAGAAATTCTTCCCTGCTGAAGCAAATGGCGGCCCCAGCGCGCTTAAAGCAATAGGCGCGCCTTTGCCGGAAGCGATGTTTTGCCCCACTGGCGGTGTAACCCCACAAAATGCAAGAAGTTATCTGAGTTTGCAAAACACGCTTTGCGTTGGCGGCAGCTGGGTTGCGCCAAAAGCGCTGATCGAGGCAGGTGAATGGGATGATATCGAGGCCTTAGCACGGGCAGCTTGTCAGCTCGTATAACCCTGGCATCATCTCTGATTCTGGCCGCGTGAATTTAGCATTTTGCAGATTTTGAATCAAACATGCCCCCTGCAGATTTAGAGGGCCCTTTCGGCCGCCCGCCTGCGCCAGCCGCCGCGGCGCCGCGGCGGTTCCGCCGTTTGCAAACCCAGCTTTAAAGTTTCCGTCATTGGATGTGTTTGGCTGAAGCTCTCATATTTATCCAAAAGCTGCCTTAAAATATCTTGCATATCCTCTTGGCTTGGGATCGTAAGTGCCCAATCCAAAAAAATGCTGCGGCATTCTGCGGCGCTTATATCGTTTATATTATACGCCTCACGGATCAGAGCTTTTGGGTCTAGCGCATCACCTTTCATGATCACTCTCCTGTAAAACCGGCAGAACTTGCGTCAAAACAGCATCTACTAATTGTCTATGATGTTTTATCTGGCTTTGTAAATCTTCAAAATCTTTTGTCCCAGAAACGCGGAATAAGAGCGCCGAGTCACGGCTGCCCATCGCGTTGGGGTTGAGCGTGTCATCCGATAAAAATTTTGACACCAATCGGCATGGGAACAAAAAATTATGCGCAGCAATCAAGCGGGCCAAATCAGCCGCATTAACAATGCCAAGGCGCTGCAAACTGGTTAGTCCGCTCCGCGTATCGCGCTTCATCGAGGCCCCTAAAAGCAACCCAAGATGTGACAGCAATTCAATATCAAGCAACCCCCCTCTGCCGAGCTTGAAATGCCAAGTCGATTTTTCGGCCCAAGCAGTAAGCAAGCGCGCGCGCATTTTCGACAAACCGCGCAAACACTTATCTCGATCCGCCTGCCGAAGCGTGGCCAATCGAAACCCCTCAAAATCAGAGCACAGACTGTCGCATCCCGTCACCGGTCGTGCTTGCGTTAGCGCCAAATGTTCCCAAACCCAAGCTTCCTTTTGCTGATAGGCTTTAAACGCAGACCATGAGGTGGCAACAGGCCCTTGATTGCCCGAAGGACGCAATCGCATATCTACGTTATACAGCCGACCCTCTGCCATGGGTGCCGTTAACGCAGTGATGACAGATTGCGTTAAGCGAGCATAATAACTGCGTGATTGCAAAGATTTCGGCCCGATCGAGGCTTCCTGCCCTGCATCGTCATAAAGAAGAATCACATCAAGATCTGAATTTGGATGCAACCGCCGCGAGCCCAAAGACCCCATCGCAATCAAAGCCGCCCCGCGCCCCGGCGGAGGGCCATATTTGCGCGAAAATTCAGCACAAATCTCTGGCCATAAGGCGGCTAAGGCTGCCTCGGCCAAATCTGCATATTCTCGGGCTGTTTGCTCGACGGATGTCAGATCTCGCAGCAAATGAACGCCAATTCGAAAATGCCATTCCTTTACCCATCTGCGCGTCATATCCAACTTGGTTTCATAATCTGATGTCGTTTGCAGCAGCTTAAAGAGGTCTTTCTTTAACGTTTCAGACCCCGGCCAAGAATCCCAAAAAGAACCACCAATCACCGCATCAAAGACCTTAGCATTCCGCGCCAAATATTCGGCCAAATGATCCGAGGTGCCCACGATATCGACCAACAGATCAATCAATTGAGGGTTGGCTTCAAACAAAGAAAACAGCTGCACTCCCGCAGGAAGGCCGCTCAAAAACCGATCAAAAGCCAAAACAGCCTCTTTGGTCTTATCCGTATGCTTAAGCCGCTTTAGAATTTCCGGCTGTAACCGCATAAATATCGTATAGGCTCTTTCCGAACGCAGCGCCGGATAGGTTGGCCATTTGTCCAATATTTCTGAAAACTCTGGCGCCTCGATTGGCAAATCGCTCGAGGCAGGCCCAAAAAAAGCTTCGGTTATTTGATGAACCGATGTCAGCCGCGCGAATATTTCCGATTTCAACGCATCTGCGCTGCGCGACATCAACGCCGCTAAGCGCTCAAATTCCGCTTCAGATGCCGGCAAACTATGCGTTTGAGCATCATTGATCATTTGCAAACGATGCTCAAGTTCCCGATGCGCCTGATAATGCTCTGTAAGCTGGGATTTGGTTAAAGGATCAATCCAACCTTTTTGACAGAGCGCTGCAAGGCTTTGCTGCGTTCCGCGCAACCGCAGATCAGGGTCTCGCCCGCCCGCAATCAATTGCCTCGTTTGCGTAAAAAATTCAATTTCGCGAATGCCGCCCCGGCCAAGTTTAATATTGTGTTTGGGCAGCGTAATCGCCCCCGTCACATCGGTTTTACGTCTGATTTGCAAGCGAATATTATGCGCATCTTCAATGGCCGCAAAGTCTAAATATTTCCGCCATACAAACGGTTCCATTTTTTGGAGGAACCGCGCCCCAGCTTGCAAATCCCCCGCAATCACCCGCGCTTTGATGAAGGCACTGCGCTCCCACGTGCGCCCGCGGCTTTCATAGTAATGTTCGGCCGCCTCGACCCCCATACAAACTGGTGTCACAGACGGGTCTGGCCGCAAACGCAAATCGGTTCGAAACACATAGCCCTCGGCCGTGATATCATTTAAAAGTGCCACCATATTCTTGGTTGCGCGAATAAAGCCGGCTCGGGCCTCGAAAACATCCACCGAGGCAAAATAGCTTTCATCAAAAAAACAAATCAGATCTATATCAGAGGAATAATTCAGCTCACTGGCGCCAAGCTTTCCCATAGCCAAAACGAACATACCCAATTCTGCCGGATCCGTCTCAGGCTTGCGCATGGGGATTTTGCCGCGTTGCAACTGAACTTTAAGCGCATGGTTTAAACTCATTTGACAGGCGAGATCGGCAAATTTGCTTAGCGCCTCGGTGACCTCTTCAAGCGCCCATACGCCCGCCAAATCGCATAAAGCCGTCCAAAGCGCGACGCGCCTCTTGGCGCGTCTAAGCGCGCTCATCAGGTCGCGCGCGGCCGTCACCTTCAAATTCGATAACTCAACCTCTAACGCGGCGTCGGGCTGTGCGAATGCACCCCGCAGCCAATGATGCTCTTTTTCTATCAACCCCTTCAAATAGGGGCTTGAGCCTGCAACCGCAGCCACAAAGTTTTGAATTTCTTCTCCATCCGCAGCAAAGAATTGGCGTGCTTCATACCCATGATCCGCAGAAAATGGCCTTGGAATGTGCTGCATCAAATGAGAAAAGTGCATAGCAACAACCTGCGCCTTGTTACCGATTAGGTCAATGGTAAGCTTAACTCTAAAACCAAAAGCTAAGACGCGGATCATTGATAATACGCGGATAAGTTGCTAAACAGCAAATATGCGTCATACCTTGCCCATTGCCCCGCAGTTTTATGTGACTGCACAGCAACCCTGCCCCTATTTGGAAGGGCGGCAGGAACGCAAGCTCTTCACCTCGTTGCACGGAGATGACGCGCAGCGGTTGAATGACAAATTATCGCATCAAGGGTTTCGACGGTCTCAGAACGTTCTGTATCGCCCGTCTTGCACCGAATGCACCGCCTGTTTATCGGCGCGCATCGACGTTCAAAAGTTTGAACTGAGCAAAAGCCAAAAGCGCGTGGTTAATCGCAACAAGAACCTAAAACGTGAAGTAAATTCGCCTTGGGCAACAGAAGACCAGTATGAATTGTTCCGCAAATATCTGGGTGCGCGCCATGCGCGGGGCGGCATGGCTGATATGGATGTTTTTGAATTTGCGGCAATGATCGAAGAAACCCCCATTCGTACGCGGGTTGCCGAATATACGTTGGGGCAAGATTTGATTGCTGTCTCCCTCACAGATTTGATCGATGATGGATTAAGCATGGTCTATTCGTTTTATGATCCCAGCTTTACAAAAAGTTCGATTGGCACCTATTTGATATTGGATCATATTGCTTTGGCGAAAGAGGCGGATATTCCTTATGTCTATCTGGGCTATTGGGTGCCCGGAAGCCCAAAAATGGGCTATAAAGCGCGTTTTTCCGGCCTTGAAATTTATCTTAACAAAACCTGGACACCGCTGGGGGATCCCAGTTCCTTTTCAGCCGATCTGCATCCTTTGAATTCCGAGCCAATCGCTGAACAGGTGGCCGGCATCGCGCTGCCCGATAGCAAACCGGTGGGGCCATAATTAATCAGAGCTGCAGGCCTAGACCTTCGCCCCTGTATATCCTATATCTTTAGTCAGGAAATAAACGGAAGAGTTAATGACTGACGCATCTCCCCCTATGGAAGGCACGCCTTTGATCGCCCCTTCAAGCACAGATCACCCCCTATATGATGGTGTTGTCGAAGCCTGTAAAACCGTTTTTGATCCTGAAATACCAGTGAATATTTACGACCTTGGGCTGATATACACCGTGGATATTGACGCGGAGAATGCGGTCAAAATCAAGATGTCCTTAACTGCGCCTGGATGCCCCGTTGCGGGTGAGATGCCTGGATGGGTTGCCGAAGCGGTCGAGCCGATGGCGGGTGTGAAAGAGGTGGATGTTGAAATTGTCTGGGAACCGCCTTGGGGTATGGATATGATGAGCGATGAAGCCAGATTAGAACTTGGGTTTATGTAACCCGTAATTAGGACTGATAAAATGTTCTCAATGCCTGGAAAGCAAGCTGTCACTTTAACGCAAAAAGCGGTAGAGCAAATCAACGCCTTGATGGAGCAAAATGGCCATTATGGGTTGCGCTTGGGCGTTAAAAAGGGCGGCTGCGCGGGCATGGAATACACGCTAGATTACGTCGACGAAGTAGCCCAACACGACGAGGTGATCGAGCAAGATGGCGCGCGGGTGCTGATCGCTCCAATGGCGCAGATGTTTTTGTTTGGAACTGAAATCGATTATGAAGTCTCCCTGTTGGAAGCTGGTTTTAAATTCAAGAACCCAAACGTCACCGAATCTTGCGGATGCGGGGAATCGATCAAATTCGCAGAAATGTAATCAGCTCTTTTTGAGGTGCCGATAGGTTTCGCTAAAGCGTTTTTGCAAGTGTTCACCCGCTAGAATAGGTTGGCTTGCCCCCTCTGGCGCCACATTTGTATCATGGTTGGGATTGAAAAATAACGGAATGGATAACCGCTCCTGCGAACCTCCGCGCACCCGGTGCAAAGTTGCTTTAACTTCTCCTCCGGTCAAAAACTCAAGCATTTCACCGAAGTTTATAATAAATTCGCCAGGGGGCACTTGCACGGCTTGCCATTTGCCATCGGGCAGTTGCACCTCTAAGCCTTGCTGACCATCAGTGGCCAGAAATGTCAGACATCCATAATCGGTATGCTCTGCAATTCCAAAATCTTTATCCCCGCTATCCAAAGGCCTTTTTGGATAAAAATTTCCCCGAAGCAGCGCCATAGGTTTGTTAAATTTATCATTAAAAAATGCAGGATCGCGCCCATTTCCCGCCGCAATAGCTTGCAAAATAATCAGGGATATAGCACGCGCACGTACAAAATACGCCATAATATCAACATCGAACATTGCAGGGGTTTTCGACCATTGATTTGGGGCATAAACGCCAAGCCCACACAAACTATCGCTTTCATCAAGCGCTATCCCGCAATCAAATACTTCTTTATAATCTGGGTTGGCGTCGGCGCTGACTTGCTCTGCTCCCGGAGCGCCCCAGCCGCGGTTTGCACCGGTAAGCGCCATATTAACCGCCTGTTTTTCGGCATTGGGGCCTTTGAAAAAAGCTTTATAAACGTCAAGCAGTCGCAAAACATCTTCGCGGCTGATCCCCGTATTATATACGGTTAAAAACCCCACCTCTTTCGCAGCCGCCTTTAATGCATGCAAGGCCGCCCGATCCTGCCGCTTTAAATCCAAAAAATCCAGTCGAGGAACCATGCGCCTTTCCAAACTAGTTTGCGATTAGCGCCAGCGTGCCCGACCAAAAAATGTCCGCAGCGCTCTTTACAGGCGTGGCTTCCTTGAAGGCCCGCCGGTTGCTGTTTAAGATAGCTGAAACAGAGTCACAAGATTGAAAAGAGAACCGGATGATCAAAAAAATGGCCGCAGGCAACTGGAAAATGAATGGAATGCTGGACAGCCTAAAGGAAATTGAACGCCTTCAGGCAGCGCATTCAAATTCCAAGATCGATATTGTGATTTGCCCTCCGGTTCCGCTTCTTTTACCAGCAAGAAAGAAAGCGCCTGATCTTTTGATCGGCGCACAAGATTGCCATCAAGAGGTCTCTGGGGCGCATACCGGCGATATCTCTGCGAGCCTATTGAAAGACATTGGTGCTGCAGCAGTGATCATTGGTCATTCTGAGCGCCGCCAGGCGCATGCTGAAAGCAGCGCTTTGATTCAACAAAAAGCATCCGCTGCCCTCAATGAAGGTTTAACTGCGATTATTTGTATCGGAGAAACGCTTGAACAGCGTCAGGCAGAAGAAACGCTGACAGTTTTGAAAGACCAGCTCGAAAAATCGCTTCCAGAAACCGCCACAGCGCACAATACCGTGGTGGCTTATGAACCTGTCTGGGCAATTGGCACCGGGCTCGTGGCGGAACCGGCGCAGATCGAAGAAGCACATCGCTTTTGCCGCGCTCAAATCACTAAACAACTGGGTACAAAAGCAGCCAGTATGCGCCTGCTCTATGGCGGCTCGGTCAAAGCCGCAAACGCCGCCGAGATTTTTAAGATTGATTGTGTAGATGGCGCTTTGGTGGGTGGAGCCAGTCTGCGCTTTGAAGATTTCTCACCAATTATCGAAGCGTTGGAAATGGCTTAAACAAACCTTAAATTTGGTGCATGAATAATCTAGCCGCGCCATTTGTGAACGGGCGCGGTTTTACATTATTTTGTTATAATCTCGGGGCCCATAAAGGTGTTTGGCAACCAAGTCGACAAAACCGGCACATAGGTCACCAAAATCAAAAAGACGAACAGCACGGCAAGAAAAGGCAAAGCGGCTTTCACCACCCGCATCATGGGCATGCCAGCGACACCAGAGGTCACAAATAGGTTTAGGCCCACCGGCGGTGTAATCATGCCAATTTCCATATTTACAACCATGATGATGCCCAAATGAATTGGATCTATCCCCAATTCCATTGCGATTGGAAAAACCAATGGCGCGACGATCACGATCAGGCCAGAGGGCTCCATAAACTGGCCGCCAATCAGCAAAATTATATTGACCACAACCAGAAACATGATCGGCCCAAACCCTGCAGACAGCATGCTACTGGCAATTTGTTGGGGAATTTGTTCATCGGTCAGCACATGTTTTAAAATCAAAGCATTGGCGATGATAAACATTAACGTAATGGTTAACTTACCCGCTTGAAACAACGCATCGCGCGTATCGCGATGCACAAAAGCGGTGAGCAATGCCTGTGGCTTGCGCCAAATAGGTATATTGGGCTGCCCCTCTGGCGTCGCCAAGGGGCCCATATCGCGGTAGATAAAGGTGGCAACCAAAAACGCGTATACCGCAGCCACTGCCGCCGCCTCGGTGGGCGTGAAAATGCCGCCATAAATGCCCCCAAGAATGATAACGATGAGAAACAAGCCCCAAATCGCATCCAGCCCCGAGGCGAACACTTCTTGCCAGCCTAGCCATTCACCCTTTGGCAGGTTTCGGATTTTGGCGATCACATAAATCGTCACCATCAGCATGGTCCCCGCCAACAGCCCCGGGATCACGCCCGCAAGGAACATCCGCCCCACCGAGACATCAGTCGCAGAGGCATAAACCACCATAACGATTGACGGTGGGATCAAAATTCCCAAAGTTCCCGCATTCGCGATCACGCCCGCGGCGAAATCTTTGGAATAGCCAACCTGCCGCATCCCCGCGATCACAATTGTGCCGATCGCCACCACCGTTGCAGGCGAAGATCCAGAAAGCGCCGCGAACAGCATACAAGCAAAAACGCCCGCGATCGCGAGCCCTCCCGGAAAATGCCCGACAATTGCGATTGAAAACCGGATGATGCGTTTCGCAACGCCGCCCGTCGACATAAAGGAGGAGGCAAGAATAAAGAACGGAATTGCCAAAAGCGTATAATGCCCAGCCATCGCTTGGAAAAATGTTTGCGCGATTGATGCCAGCGACGTGTCACTGAGCACCAATAAGAAGCTTATCGAGGATAATCCAAGCGCGACAGCGATAGGCGTGCCGATCAGCAGCATCGCCACGATCATGAAAAAGAGAGCGGCAACCTCCATGGCCTATTCCTCTTTTGCCGCATGTTTGAGCTCTTCCACCTCTTGCTCAACCTCGTGGCTGACGATCAATCCACGAGCGCCCCCACGCGACACGGCCAGCCCAACTTCAATAAATCTATAGAGCAACAAAGCCGCCCCCACGGGCAGCATGGCATAAGGAATGAAGCGGGGAAGTTTCTCATAGGTCTCGCCTTCGTTCATCAGGGGCTCGATCCAACGTAGAAATTCGGGGAAAGGAATATCAATCACCTCATACCAAGCCCGATAAGAGGTGCGCCGCATGTCTTCAAATCCCGTGGGAAACCATCTACCCGTGGTTTGCGGCAAATTTGCAAAGTTCGCCCAATAATCCCACGCGCCTTTCAACAACAAAGCGGCGTAAATCACGCAGAAGACCACTGACGCGAACACCAAAATCCGGCGCAACCGGCCAGAGGTGATGTTAAGCACAGCATCCACGCCCAAATGCGCAGAGGTTTTCACCGCATAGCTGACGCCGAATAAGATCAACCAAGCAAATAAAAACGTGACCAACTCCAGCCCCCAAATCAACCCCGTGTTGAACCCATAGCGCAGCACAACGTTGATAAATGTGACAACCACCATCGCCGCCAACAGAACCGCAATCACTGTTTCTTCTAATTCATCAATAAATCTGCGGGCAATTTGCTTTTCCGGTTCGGCCATGAGACTGCTCTTTACTTATTCTGGCGCGGAGATTCTGGCCCAAATAATTTGGACCAGAGACTTCTTAAATGGGTTGCGCTTAATGCTTGGCGTTTATCGCTTGGGCTGCATCAATATTGTCTTGCCCAACATCACCGCGGAATTGCTCCCACACGGGCTTCATTGCGGCCACCCAATTTTCGCGCTGGGCGGCGCTTAATTGACGCACAACACCACCCGCAGCGATAATTTCTTGCTTCGCAGCCTCATTCACGGCGGTTGATTCTGAATTCCGCGCCTCGGTCACTTCAGCAATGATTGTGCTCAGCTGGTCGCGAATTTCACCATCAAGCCCATCCCACCAATCTGTTGAGGTGACCAAAAGGTAATCGATAATACCGTGGTTGGTTTCTGTTGTCCCATCCTGCACTTCAAAAAACTTTTTGCCGTAGATATTTGACCAGGTGTTTTCCTGCCCATCCACAACGCCGGTTTGCAGCGCACCATATACTTCAGAGAAGGCCATCGGCTGAGGTGATCCCCCCAAAGCGGCCATTTGAGCCTTTAACACCTCTGAATTTTGAACCCGGAATTTGAGGCCATTGGCATCAGTTGGGTTATTCAGCGGTTTATTTGCCGACATTTGCTTCATACCATTATGCCAAAACGCCAATCCAAGCAAACCACGGCGAGTCATGCTTTCCTTCATAGATTGACCCGTTTCGCTATTTTGAAACTCGTCCACAGCGTTTACGTTTTTGAACATGAATGGCAGATCAAAAATCCGAAACACTTTTGTAAATTGTTCAAATTTTGAAAGGGATGGCGCAGCCATTTGCACATCACCTTGCAACATTGCTTCCAAAACTTGATCGTCATTATACAAGGTCGAGTTTGGAAACACCTCCATACAGGCTTTGCCATTCATCTCATCATTGACGCGGCTTTGCAACAGCGTCGCGGCAATACCTTTCGGGTGTTTATCGGTATTTGTCACATGGCTGAGCTTGATGACAATTTCCCCGTCATCACAAGCGGCAAAAGCACTGGATGCTGAGGCAGTTAAGGCCATCGCAGTGACGGCAGCGGTAATAAGTTTCATCTGATTTCCTCCCAAATATGACAATACCCTGTCGGGCGATGCCTAGAAGGTAGTATTCTGACTGCAGTTGCAAGAGACATTATTGTCACGGCCCCTACATTATCAACGGATCAACCGTTTTCCTGTCATTCGAAAGACCCATGTCTGACTATCTATATTTTGAGCAATGAGGGTTTCTGCATCAAAGGCCGCTCCCTAAAGAGAACACAAAAAACCGCCATTGAAACTTAACAGGTTTGGAAGTGAAAATCGCAAAAGAAGATGCAGCAAATTTTTAAAGATGGGAAATACAGACGCTTTTCAGGCCGGCGCACAGGCTCAACTCGAAAAACCGCTCGAACAGTTAAATGCCCCCTTAACGGCAGGCCTTACCCGATATATTTTAATCAAAAGATTCTTTTTGTCGCCGGTAAACATCTCGCAATACGCAACCGCATCAGGTAGGCTGAAAGCGCATTAAGGATATCGCTATGCAAATACTCGAACAATCCCCCACCGATTTTATGTTTGTTCAAAACCCCTACCCTTTTTATGAAAGCGCCCGGCGCCTACAGCAGCCGGTATTTTGGCGCGATTACAACATGGCCAGCTTTTTTGATCATCAAAGCGTGATGTCCTTGCTGAAAGATCGCCGCTTTGTCAGAGAATGCCCAAAAGATTTGGCCCAACCCACGCCGAAGCATCTTGCCCCTTTTTATAAGCTGGAAGAAAATTCCATGCTTGAGCTGGAACCCCCGCGCCATAGCCGTTTGCGCGGGCTTGTGTTGCGGGCCTTTACGTCGCGACGCATTGCCTCGCTAGAACCCGAGATCAAACAGCTATGCCATAGTTTGATCGACGATTTTAAATCCTCAGAAATTGATCTGTTAGAGGCCTATGCAAAGCCCCTTCCAGTGATAATAATCGCGCGGCTCCTTGGCGTTCCTGAAAGCATGGCAGATGACTTGCTGGGCTGGTCGAATGATATGGTGATGATGTATCAAGCGCGGCGCAGCAAAACACTGGAAGCGCGTGCGGTTGCTGCCAGCCAGGCTTTTTCAGATTTCATGCGCTCTTTTATCGAAGAACGGCGCACGCGGCCTGCGGATGATTTAATCACCCACTTGATTGCCGCCGAAGAAGAGGGTCAACGTTTAACAACCGATGAAATGATCACCACATGCATTCTTTTGCTAAACGCTGGTCACGAGGCCACGGTACATACATTGGGAAATGGGGTAAAAACACTTCTTGAAACCGCGGTGCCCGAAAGCTGTTTGGCGCCAAAACATATTGAAGGCACGGTTGAAGAGATTTTGCGATTTGATCCGCCGCTGCATATGTTCACACGCTATGCAAATGCAGATCTTACGGTTCAAGGGCATGCGCTTAAGCGCGGAGATCAAATCGCATTAATCCTGGGCGCCGCGGGGCGCGATCCAGCCAATTGGAGCGATCCGGATATTTTCAACCCGACGCGAAAAGTGCAAACAAACGCAGCCTTTGGGGCAGGCATCCATTTCTGTTTGGGCGCCGCGCTGGCGCGTTTGGAATTACGCACGGCTTTACCGATTGTTTTTGAACGCTGCCCGCAGATGCAACTGGCCAGATCCCCCTGTTATGCTGATGTTTACCATTTCCATGGGTTACAAAACCTTTTCGTGAAAACCGGGCTTTAAAGCGGCAGCATCCTGGTGGATTTTATCTCCTCCATTGACAGCAAAGCAGTCACGTTATGCACTTTCACTTCGGAAATCAGTCGTTGATAAAAAGCATCATAGGCGCGGGCGTTTTTCACCCGCACTTTTAAAATATAATCAATATCACCCGCAAGCCGATGCGCCTCTTGCACTTCCGGGTGATTTTGCAACGCTTTTAAAAAACTTGCCTGCCACGCTGCGTCATGCTCACTGGTGCGGATCAAAACAAAAAAACAGGCCTCGAAACCAAGTGCTTCTGCATTTAACTCAACCGTTTGACGCCCAATCAAACCAAGCGATCGCATTTTTCGGATACGATTCCACACAGGAGTCTTGGATGAGCTGACTTTTCCAGCAATTTCATCCAAAGACTGACCCGCATCCGATTGAAGCTCTGCAAGAATTTTTCGATCTGTCTCATCCAAGCGCGCCATGATTTCACTCCTATCCCGTTTGCTAAAAGGTAATTCCAAAAATTACCCCATTTGAAAATATTATTCTTATTTTTTCGATAATATAGCCAAAACTTAGAATTATTTACTATATAGGGATAAGTAAATCAAACAGGAAACGCCTCATGGATCATTTCCCAATCTTCTTAGCTGTGGCCGGAAGACGCATCATCCTATCTGGCGGCGGCGATGCTGCGATCGCTAAGTTGCGGCTCTTATTCAAAACGACGGCGCATATCACTGTCTTTACAAAAGATCCTTTACCTGAAATCTTGCATTGGGAAAAAAACGGCAAACTGGCTTTGGTGAGGCGGAGGCTTGAAACCGGCGATGCGCTTTGTGCGGCGCTGTTTTATGCCGCAAATGAAGACGCGCAAGAAGATAGGCGCGTGGCCAAACTCGCCCATGAGGCCGGCGCTTTGGTAAATATCGTTGATAACCTGCAAGACAGCCAATTTATCACACCCGCAATCGTGGATCGTGATCCCGTAACGGTTGCGATTGGCACCGAAGGCGCGGCGCCTGTCTTGGCGCGCGCAATCAAGGCTGATTTAGAACAAAGACTACCTGCACAGATTGGCGTTTTGGCGCGGATTGCGAAATCCTTCCGGAAAAATGTGAATGCCTTGCCAATGGGCCGCGCGCGGCGTCGCTTTTGGAGCGAATTTTACTTCGACACCGGCCCAAGAGCCTTGGATAAAAGCGGTGAAGCTGGCATAGGCAACGCTTTGTCAAACTTGCTTGCGACGCATGTCAAAAAAGCCGCCCCAACGGGGCATGTGATTTTCGTTGGAGCTGGGCCAGGTGACCCAGAGCTTTTAACGTTGAAAGCCTGCAAAGCTTTGGATCGCGCTGATGTTGTGCTCTATGATCGCTTGGTCGGCGAGCCAATTTTAGAATTGGCCAGACGCGAGGCGCAGTTGATTGACGTTGGGAAAACAGGGTTTGGGGCCTCAACCCCGCAGTACGAAATCAACGCCCTCTTGCTCAAACATAGCCAGAATGGTCAAATTGTGGTGCGTTTAAAGGGCGGTGACGCAACAATTTTTGGCCGCCTTGATGAAGAAATCGACGCCTGCGAGGCCGCACAAATCGAATGGAGCATTGTGCCAGGTATCACGGCGGCCTCGGCTGCCGTCGCCGCGATCGGACAATCGCTGACGCGCCGCCAACGCAACGCCTCAGTCAGGTTTTTAACTGGCCACGATATGCACGGGTTTCACGAGCAAGATTGGCAAGCTTTGGCGAAAACGAACACGGTTGCAGCGATTTATATGGGAAAAAAATCCGCGCGGTTTATCCAAGGCCGGCTTTTGATGCATGGGGCGGATCCAAAGACACCGGTAAGCATCGTAGAATACGCCTCGCGGCCCAGTCAACGGATAATTGAAGCGCGCTTGGATAATTTGGCTGAAACCTTGCGAGCGCAGAGCGTATCGGGGCCCGCGCTTACCTTATTCGGTCTGGCCGCGCGAAAAGCAGCTTTGCAGATCGAAAACCACCACGAGAAAGTGAGTGCCTGATGCCCAGAAAATCTTACATTAAAGTAATCACCGCAAATGCGCTTTTGAGCGGGGATGTGATCTATCTTAACGCCAATGGGGGTTGGACGCGGCAGCATTTAAACGCCAAAATATTCCACGAACAAAAGGATGCACAAGCTGCTTTAGATGCAGCCACGGCTCAGACATCTCAAGTGGTGGGCGCCTATCTGGCAGAGTTCATAGACGAAGACGCAGGTCCAAAGCCGGCTCATTTTCGAGAGGCATTTCGCACCAAGGGGCCTGGAAATTATTTCCACGGCAAACAAGCAGAGGCAAAAAATGTATCAGTATAACGGGTTTGACACCGCCTTTTTAAAACAAAGAAACCTTCAATTTCGCGATCAAGTGCAGCGGCGTATCAGTGGCGCGCTCAGCGAAGAAGAATTCAAACCACTGCGCTTGATGAATGGGCTATATTTGCAGCTTCACGCCTATATGCTGCGCGTGGCTATTCCATATGGAACTTTAAACAGCGCGCAAATGACAGCTTTGGCCTCGATCGCGGAAAAATGGGATAAAGGCTATGGTCATTTCACAACCCGTCAAAACATCCAGTTTAATTGGCCCAAATTGCAGGATGTTCCCGATATCTTAGATGCATTGTCAGAAGTAGACATGCATGCCATCCAAACCAGTGGTAATACAATTCGCAACGTCACTGCAGATCATTTTGCGGGCGCCGCAGCGGATGAAATTGAAGACCCGCGCCCCTATGCCGAGCTGCTTCGACAATGGTCAACAGACCACCCCGAATTTCAATTTATGCCGCGCAAATTCAAAATTGCGGTGAGCGGCAGCGCAAAAGACCGCGCAGTCACGCGCGCGCATGATATTGGCTTGCTTCTCAAAAAAAGAGGTGCAGAAGTTGGCTTCGAAGTGATTATAGGCGGGGGATTAGGTCGAACCCCGATGATTGGCAAAACCCTCTGCGACTTTTTACCAAAAAGTGATCTGTTACCCTATGTTGAGGCCATCGTCAGCGTTTGGAACCTTTTGGGACGCCGCGATAACAAGTATAAATCGCGCATAAAAATTACAGTACATGAAAATGGGCTGCAAGAAATTCAACGTCTTGTCGCAAAACGGTTTTCGGAACTTCGCCCACAGTTTAAAGGGCAGGATCAAACACTTCTTAACGCTTTGAAAAACGCTTTCAAAGCCCCCGTTTGGATCGACGCTCCAACCGCCACATTTCACGAAAATTATGCAAAATATCCAAATTTTAAGTCCTGGGTGGATATCAATACCAGCCCGCATCGCAACAATGATTACGCCATAGCAACTGTCAGCCTTAAAACTCCGGGGCAGACGCCAGGCGATGCCAGCAGCGCGCAAATGCGCGTAATCGCAGATCTGGCCAAATCCTATAGCCATGATGAGCTTAGGATAAGCCATGCGCAGAATATTGTTCTGCCCCACGTGCATAAAAGCCATCTTTTCGCGCTCTATAACGGCCTTTATCCAGCCGGGTTGGCAACTGCCAATGCGGGATTGATCTCAGACATCATTGCCTGTCCGGGCATGGATTATTGCGCTTTGGCAACCGCCCGCTCTATCCCCATTGCACAAGAGATCGCGCTGCGTTTCAAGGCGTTAAAATTAGAGCATGATATCGGTCCGCTGCAAATCAAAATATCGGGCTGTATAAACGCCTGCGGACATCATCACGTCGGGCATATTGGGATATTGGGGTTGGATCGTGCAGGCGTTGAAAACTATCAAATCACGCTTGGCGGAGATGCCACAGAAACCGCTACGATCGGAGAACGTGCAGGCCCAGGGTTTGATGCGTCAACTATCGTTTCTGCGATTGAACGGGTGGTTTTTACCTATCTTGATCTACGCCTCTCCAATCGTGAAACCTTCCTCGAAACTTTTCGCAGAGTGGGCGCCCCGCCTTTCAAAGCAGCCCTTTATCCAGGCGGCAACGAAGGCAAAACCGCCGCTTGAAACCCTTAAACAGCTATAACAGAACCCGCCAGAAATGGCCCCTTAGAACGACAGGAACACTCACATGGATGTTATCGTAACGGATAACGGATTTTCAACCGATACATGGAGTGCTGAGACCACGCTCAGCATCTCCTCGGAAACAGATCCCGAAAACCTAACCCTACCCAATGACATTCAGCGGGTGGTGATCACCTTTCCTAATTTCGCTGATGGGCGCGGGTTTACGCTTGCTCGGTTGCTACGGTTGCGCGGGTATAGCGGCGCCCTCAGGGCCAAAGGACCCATTATTTCTGACCAATACGCGATGGCGCGCAGATCGGGATTCGATGAAATTGCAATTTCGCAAGCTCAAGCCGTGCGTCAACCTGAACACGATTGGCTTTTTCGGTCAAATTGGACAGCCCACAGCTATCAATCGCGCTTGCAAGCAAGCGGCTAGAAATTTAATTCAAAACCCGCTAAACATGCTAAAAACTGTAAACAAAATCTGACAGAGTGTATTATTTTGAACCAAGCTGCTGCTATAAAACCCACAAGATTGCCCGATGCGCAAACCGTTACCCATGTCAAACATTGGACAGACCGTTTGTTTTCATTTCGCGTAAAAAGACCACAAAGCCTGCGCTTTCGATCAGGCGAATTCGTCATGATTGGCCTTTTGAAAGAAGATGGAAAACCGCTTTTGCGAGCGTATTCTATCGCCTCACCCTCTTGGGCCGAGGAGCTTGAATTTTACTCTATCAAAGTACAAGATGGGCCGCTGACCTCGCGGCTTCAGCATATCCAACCCGGGGAGGAAATTATCCTGCGGCCAAAGCCGGTTGGAACGCTGGTGCATGATGCATTGCTTCCTGGAAAACGCCTATGGTTTTTTGCCACTGGAACCGGAATTGCGCCGTTTGCTTCATTGGTTCGCGAACCGCAAACCTATGAAGATTATGATCAAATCATTCTAACGCACACTTGCCGAGACCGCGCAGAATTGACCTATGGTAGAGAATTGATAAACGCGCTGGCAGACGATCCTTTAATCGGAGAGATGATAGGCGACAAGCTTACCTATTATCCAACGACCACGCGCGAGCAGAGCCCAAAAATGGGGCGAATCACAGATCTGTTGAGCACTGGCGAACTGCTGAGCGATCTTGGAATTGACTCTATTAACCCAAGGACAGACCGGGCAATGGTCTGTGGGTCACTGGGTCTGAACACCGATTTAAAAGCTATTTTAGAAAGCTACGGGCTTAAAGAAGGCGCCAATTCGGAACCGGCGGAATATGTGGTTGAAAAAGCGTTTGTCGGGTAATTAGGCTCGGCGTGGTCTATTATGTGCTGAAACTGTATAATTTTTTGTCTTTCACGCAACAGAGCCACAAAACCCTGTCTGGTTTTAGAAATAACGCTTGTCATGCACGAGCGGTCTCGATATCGACCCCACTAAGAACCATTAACAACATAAGGAATGAACCCATAGCTCGCAGACCTCACAACGCGCCACCATCGCGCGAAACTGGACCTCGCGTAAATGATCGCATAGACAGCTCGGAAATACGGCTCATTGGGCCCGAAGGTGAAAACGTAGGGGTGGTTACCCCCGCACGCGGCCAAGAACTTGCAGATCAAGTCGGTTTGGATTTGGTGGAAATTTCCCCCAATGCCAACCCACCCGTGTGCAAAATCATGGATTTTGGTAAATATAAATACGAGCAGCAAAAACGCGAATCCGAAGCCCGTAGAAAACAAAAAATTATCGAAATCAAGGAAATCAAATTTCGACCTGGAACAGATGTTCACGATTACGAAGTGAAAATGCGCAGCGTGTATAAATTTTTGGAAAACGGTGATAAGGTTAAGATCACCATGCGGTTCCGTGGACGTGAGATGGCGCATCAAAATCTGGGGCGTGAGCTTCTGGAACGGGTGGCGGATGATGTTAAAGAATTGGGCAAAGTAGAAAACATGCCAAAAATGGAAGGTCGGCAAATGACGATGATGATCGGTCCTGCCACAAAATAATCGCTTACATACATTCAAATTTTTTTCAAAACCGGGGCTGTGCCTCGGTTTTTTATATTCAAAACCTTAAATGTCCGCGCAAGTTTGCGCGCGTTACCCCTCTGCACGCCGCCGAGGCTGGGGCCGGGTTGGAATTTCTTTCAACAAGCCCCCAATCGCCATTTCAGCAAAACTGCGGTCATCCAAAGTAACCCCGCAGGCAATCCGAGACAAAACCCAATCCGCCCCATTTAGCGCCGGAGACCGAACGCAACCAGGAAATCCAATCACCGGCTTGCCAGCGAGCGCGCCCAAAAATAAAAGATTTCCTGGATCAACCGGCATTCCAAATCGTTCAATGTTGCCCCCAGCTGCGCGCACGGCTTTCGGAGCGGTGTCATTGAGATCAGAGGTGGCAGAGCTGGTGAGCATCAATATAAGATCGCCCGATGCATCTTTCAGCGCATTCGCCATCGCTCCGGTTTGATGAGGCGTCGTAACCACTTCCATTAGCGAAATATTTAAAGCGTCAAGCCGCTGCCTTATCGCTTCAACGCCCTTTTCGCCGGGTCCACCTTTCGAGACGCTCACAATCAAACTGGCAGAGCGCGCAACCGGCGGCAGTACTTTGATCGCCGCCTGTGCCAGCTTGCAGGCAGCTTGTAGCTTGTCACTGGGCACGCCATAGCTGATGATTTTTACCGTTCCCACCAAGTTTCCGGTCGAAACCTGCTGATATTGGGGCAAGGTCGCCAAAGAAATCATTGAATCGATTGAATTGAGGGCGATCAATTTTTCAACGTTTTGACTGACCACGCCTGCCGAGCTGGCAATTAGATTGACCCGTCCCGTGAAGGCCGCACCCAAACGCAAACCGGCCTGATCAGGATGAGGCACCAAGGCCTTTGCCAAAGCAACAGCCGCGGCATCTTCCGCAATATCACCCTTTTGCAATCGCGCCGCGCTGATATGCGTTATGCCGGCACGCGTTAATTCGTCAATATGATCTTTGTTCAGCCTCACGCCCTTGCGCAGCCGCTTGCCTAGCAGGCCAATAGAATGCGCAAGAATACAGCCTTCAGCGGCGCTAACAGGAAGCTCATCAAATACCATCAGAGCAACCGAAGCGCGGATATAATCTGAGCTAAAATCGACGCAGCAATCTCGGCGGGGGTAGCCGCCCCGATTGGCAGCCCCACGGGACCATGAATGCGATCAATTTGGGCCTGAGAAAACCCCAAGCTCAAAAATCGTTCAACGCGCGCATGATGTGTGCGTGTTGAGCCCAGGGCCCCGATATAATAGGCTTTTGAGCCCAGTCCAACCTGTAGCGCTGGGTCGTCAAGCTTTGGATCATGGGTCAATAAGACCAAAGCGCTGCGCGCATCAAGCTGTAAATCACAAAGCGCCTGATCTGGCCAATCCTCAATAACTTGGTGATTGGGAAACCGCTCAATCGACCCAAAGCTTCCCCGTGGATCAATCAGATAAACATCAAACCCGGCCAGCTCGGCCATCGGCACAAGCGCCTGTGCGATATGAACAGCTCCAACAATAATCAATCTTAACTTTGGGTTATGAACTGAAACGAATGTATTCCCGTCGGGTTCAAATCCTGAACGGTCCAGCCGAATCCGCTCCTCATAACCGTGTGCGTGCAAGGCATTCGCTCCCGTTTCACAATTCACAGAATAGACCATTGGCTGACGCGCGGCGCGCGCGGCCACCAACTCGGCAAGCAACGGCTCTGACAAGACAGCGCCCACAGGCTCTAGCAACACTCGGATCGTACCGCCGCAGGCCAATCCCACCGCAAACGCATCCCCGTCGCTAATCCCATATTCTAAAACCTTGATCTCTCCAGCGTATAGCGCCTCTAAGGCCTCGAGCACAACGGCCCCTTCCACGCAGCCACCAGAAACCGAGCCCGCCATATCCCCCTGCCCGCTAATCGCCATTTGGCCGCCGATCCGCCGCGGCGCCGAGCCCCAAGTTTGAACAACCGTGGCGAGCACAGCCCCGCGCCCCTCTTGATGCCAGGCTAAGGCTTGCTCGGGGATCGCTTCAATTTGCTTTGCGCTATTGATTTCGGTCAACTTACACATCCTATTTTCAGCTTCACGCCATCGTTTTTAATATTCGAGTCTTCGCGCCCACATCATCTGGCGTTGAAACAACCTCAGCCAATTCCATCAAGGAAGCAATAGAATGGCTGGTTCTAAGGCTATCAACATATGGCAAAATCGCGCGTATACCAGCAGCCTTTGCGCTAAATTGATCCCACCGTAACAAGGGGTTTAACCATATTAAACGCCGCGCGGTTCGTTGCAGGCGTCGCATTTCTTCTCCGAGATCCGCGCTTACATCACGCTCTAAACCATCGGTAATCAGCAGTACAACCGCCCCTTGGCCCAAAACTCGCCGCCCCCAATCCCGATTAAAAGCTTGCAAACAACTGGCAATGCGGGTTCCACCTTCCCAATCCTGCGCTTCAACACCCGCCGCTGCCAGTGCTGTATCCACATCAGATTTTTGCAAATGTCTTGAAATATTCGTTAAGCGCGTTCCAAATGTAAACCCGTGGACATGCGCCCAACCGCCCTGCTTTTGATTGCTCACCGCGTGTAAGAAATGCAAAACCATTCGACTATAACGACTCATGGATCCTGATATATCACAAAGAACAACCAAATTCGGCCAGCGGATACGTGGCTTTTGATAAGCGAGTTTGTGCAACTCGCCGCCTGAGCGTTGCGCCAAGCGCAAGCTGCCAGCCCTGTCTATCACGCTGCGCCTTGACGCGCGCTGCAAGCGCCGTGACAAAAGCGGACGTATAGGAAGCTCTAACCGCGCCAACATCGCCTTTGCCTCGGCAATTTCCTCAAGGTTCATTTGTTCAAAATCCATCGATTTCAATCGCTCTTCTGCAGAGGCTGTCAGCGCCCAATCCAGCTCAAGCATTGGCGCCTCGTCTTGCGACAGCGGCGTTTGGATTGGCGCTTGCGGTTGTTCGCCATCTAAAAGCGCTTCGGCAGCGCGCTTTTCAGCCGCAACCGAAGCAGTTTTCTCGGGTGCCGCGCCGATTGAGGGCAACATCAGCGCCATCATATGCTCAAGATATTGCGGATCGCGCCAAAACAAACGGAACGTTTGATCAAACACCGCGCGAGAATCCGGCCGAGACACAAAGCAGGCATGCAAGGTCCAATAAAAATCTTGCTTTTTGGTAAAGCCCGCAGCAGAGACAGCCTCAATAGCATCGATCACCCGCCCTGTTCCAATCGCCAGACCCGCGCGCCGTAAGGCTCGAGCAAAATGCATAATATTCTGCGCCAATTTGGGGTCATCGGGCAAGTGTAAAGGATGGTACCGCGCCATTAGATCGCTATCGTTGAAACGCAATTGGAACGCGCGCTGCCATATATGGTCAGAAAACCATACCGGCAGTGCTGCGTGAAGATTAAGAAACGCGCCCGTATCATGCAGGGTTTAAACTTCTGCGCGCATCATCCAAAATCCGCTTGGCTTCTGACCCTTGCAGCTTTGAAATATCGTCTTGGTATTTTAAAATAGCACCCAGAGTATCTGCAATAACCTCCGGGCTCAAAGAGATACTATCCAGCGCCAATAAGCATTTGGCCCAGTCGATGGTTTCGGCGACGCCGGGCTTTTTAAACAAGTCCTCCTCCCGCAAGGCTTGAATAAAGGCCACAACTTCGCGGCTTAGATCTGCCGCAAGATCGGGAGCCTGCGCCTTTAATATCGCCAGTTCACGGTCAAAATCAGGATAATCTACCCAATGATACAGGCAGCGGCGCTTCAGCGCATCATGCACTTCACGGGTTCGGTTCGAGGTCACAATCACAATCGGCGGCTCAGGCGCTTTAATGCTGCCAAGCTCTGGAATGGTCACTTGGAAATCTGACAGAGCCTCAAGCAAAAATGCCTCAAAGGGCTCGTCAGTGCGGTCCAACTCATCAATCAACAAGATGGGGGGACCACGGTCATCGCCTTGCATGGCTTGTAACAGGGGGCGGGCGATCAAAAACTCTTCGGAAAACAATTCTTGCTTCAAGCCCCTTCGCTCAACGCCTCCGGTGGCTTCTGCAGTGCGAATGGCGATCATCTGCGCGGCAAAGTTCCATTCATAAACGGCAGAAGAAGCGTCTAATCCTTCATAGCATTGCAACCGAATTAGGTTGCGCCCAAGACAGGCTGCAAGCGCTTTGGCGATTTCAGTTTTACCCACCCCAGCTTCGCCTTCTAAAAACAAGGGGCGGCCCAATTTCAACGATAAAAACACCACTGTCGCCAAAGCACGCCCGCAGACATACCCACCAGCGTTCAACCGCTCTTGAACTTGATCAATCGACTCCACCGTAAAAACCCTTCCTGCCCCAGAACCAATAGCTGCATCACTAAGCACGAAGGTCAAGCCCCAAGGCGAGAAAGCGCATCTTCGTAATTGCCCCATAAACGGGCATGCATAAAGAAAACTGTTTTAAAAACAGACCATAAAGGCTGTTTAAAAAATCGGACTATGATATCCGATGGCCCTAGAAACCCGCGCCGGATTTATGTTAGCAGATCGCTATGCATAAAACCCTTTCCCTTCCACGCCCGGATGATTGGCACCTTCACCTGCGCGATGGCGCGATGATGGCGTCCGTTTTAGCCTCAAGCGCCGATCACTTTGACCGGGCCTTAATCATGCCCAATTTGGTGCCGCCAGTGGTCACAGGAGCAGAAGCTCAAGCCTATAAAACCCGAATAATGGCGCAGCTTCCCGAGAGATCGGATTTTTCGCCATTGATGACGCTTTATTTGACCGAAGCCACCGACCCCGAGGATCTGGCAAAAGCCTTTCAATCCGGGCTGATCAGCGCGGTAAAACTGTACCCGGCGGGCGCGACAACCAATTCAGCATCGGGCGTCACTGATTTTAAAGCGGTTCAGCCCGCGTTGGAAAAAATGGCTGAAATCGGATGTCCGCTTTGCATTCACGGAGAGGTGACAGATCCAGCTGTTGATATTTTTGATCGTGAAATGGTGTTTATAGATCGCGTGCTGGATCCGCTTCGACGTCAAAATCCAAATCTTAAGGTGGTTATGGAACATATCACCACGCAGCAAGGGGTAGACTATGTGAAATCTAGCGCCTCTGGTCTTGCCGCAACCATCACAACGCATCATCTGATGATCAACCGCAATCATATTCTGGCTGGCGGCATCAAACCCCATTATTATTGCCTGCCTGTCGCCAAACGCGAAGAACACCGTTTGGCGCTGCGCGCTGCGGCCACCAGCGGTGATAACCGGTTTTTCCTAGGCACGGATAGCGCGCCGCATATTGATGCCGCAAAAGAAAGCGCCTGTGGATGCGCTGGATGTTTTACCGCCAGCGTTACAATGCCTTTGCTTGCGCATGTTTTCGAAGAAGAAAATGCGCTGGAGGCTTTGGCCAATTTCACCTCAACCAATGGGGCGATGTTTTACAATAAACCGATGACCGAAAAAACGCTTACGCTTCAAAAAAGATCCAAGCAGCTGCAGATAGAGCCGCAGCTGCAAACCCCCGACGGGCCAGTCACTTTGTTCGACCCTGGCGTTCCGATCTTTTGGCATGTAGTGGCGTAAACCCGCTTTAGCGCATTGCGCAAACAGCTTGAACTATCCATGCGTCAACACAAACTTAAGAAAGTGTTCAAAGATGATCCCAAGTTCCTCGCCCGGCCCCGAAGAAATCGCCCGATTAACAGCGCGCATGCTGCTTGAGGTGAAAGCGGTGCATTTCAACAGTGAAGATCCGTTTATTCTGGCCTCGGGCCTGCCAAGCCCAACTTATATTGATTGTCGAAAACTAATCAGCTTTCCGCGCATTCGCAGCAGCCTGATGGATTTCCTAACCGTAACGGTAATGCGCAATGTCGGATATGAAGCTTTTGATTCGGTGGCCGGTGGCGAAACCGCCGGAATTCCATTTGCGGCCCTAATGGCCGAGCGGATGGCCCTTCCCATGACGTATATTCGCAAAAAACCAAAGGGCTATGGCAGAAATGCGCGCATCGAAGGGCTTATGAGCGAAGGGCAAAACGTTTTGTTGGTCGAAGATCTGACCACCGACGGGGGCAGCAAACTTAGCTTCGTTGACGCTATTCGCGACACCGGCGCGGCCTGTGCCCATACGGCGGTAATATTTTATTATGGGATATTCCAAGAAACAGAAAAAACGCTGTCAGATCATGGTGTTGGCCTTCACTATCTGTGCACTTGGTGGGATGTATTGCGCGAAGCCAAGGCCCAATCTGCTTTTGATTCAAAGACATTACACGAAGTTGAACAGTTTCTCACAAACCCACGCGCTTGGCAAAACGCCCGCAAATCCACCTGAGCAGTCATAGAAAATATGTCAAAGATCAAAGGAAGCGCCCCTACATTTGGGCGTTATCCTAGGATATGACCGCAATATGTGCTAGTGTGCCACTTATCCACAGAAATATACAATTTGCCCCACGCCGCGCAATCAGGCAAATAAGAAGCTCAAAGAGAGCGATGTGATGAATAAGATATCTGATATTAACAGCCAAGAGCCGGACCAAGAATCTCTGGATATTGCGCCCCATTCGATTGAGGCCGAGCAGCAGCTTCTGGGTGCGATTCTTACCAATAATGATATTTTCGATCGGATCGGCAGCATCGTAACACCCGAGCATTTTTACGATCCGGTACATGCACGGATATTCGAACTTGCCAGCGCACGTATCGCCAAAAATAATTTGGCCTCACCGGTTACGCTCGCAACGTTTTTACAAGATGATGAAGGTCTAAAAGAGCTGGGCGGCGCTGCATATTTGGCGCGGCTTGCCGCCTCAGCAGTGGCTGGATTTGCTGCGCGCGATTACGCCCAAATGATCTATGATTTAGCCATTCGGCGCAATTTAATTCAATTAGGTCAAGATATTTGTGCACGCGCCACAACGATGGATGAAAGCCAAGAGCCCGCGGAGCAAATCGTCGTGGCCGAACAAGCGCTGTATAAGCTGGGTGAACAGGGCCAAGGCGAAAGCGGCTTTCAATCCTTTCTAAGAGCCGTCACCGCCGCCGTGGATGTGGCCAATAATGCCTATAAGCGCGAGGGTGGATTAGCTGGCATCTCTACAGGATTGATTGATATGGATAAAAAGCTAGGCGGGCTTCATAAATCCGACTTGCTGATCCTGGCTGGCCGGCCGTCAATGGGTAAAACCTCGCTTGCCACGAATGTCGCCTTCAACATCGCCAAAGCCTATCAAAAAGGTCAATTGGCAGATGGCACTGAAGGAACGCTGAATGGTGGTGTTGTTGGCTTTTTCAGCTTGGAAATGAGCGCTGAGCAGCTGGCCGCCCGTATTTTATCCGAGGCCTCCGAAGTGCCCTCTGAGCAAATTCGACGCGGCGATATGACAGAGACCGAGTTTCGACGCTTTGTTGAAGCAGCAAAAACGCTGGAAAGCTGCCCTTTATTTATTGATGACACCCCAGCCCTGCCGATTTCGCAATTGGCCGCGCGCGCGCGCAGGTTGAAGCGGACGCATGGTTTGGATGTGCTTATCATAGATTATCTGCAACTGGTTCGACCTGCTTCGGCAAAAGACAGCCGCGTCAACGAAGTGTCTGAGATCACCCAAGGCCTTAAAGCTATCGCAAAAGAGTTGGACATCCCCGTAATCGCGCTGTCGCAGCTTTCGCGACAGGTGGAAAATCGCGATGACAAGCGCCCCCAATTGGCGGATTTGCGTGAATCGGGGTCAATTGAACAGGATGCCGATGTGGTGATGTTCGTGTTTCGAGAGGAGTATTACAAAGAACGCGAAAAACCTAGCGATCACGATCTTGAAAAAATGGCTCTGTGGCAAGATGAAATGGAGCGGCTGCATGGGAAAGCGGAAATCGTTATCGGAAAGCAGCGGCACGGCCCTATTGGAACCGTTGAGCTTAGCTTTGAAGGCAGATTTACCCGTTTTGGCAATTTGGTCAAACCTTGGCAGCAAGACAGCGAACGCCGATAGCTAAAATACAAGCGATGCGGCGCTAAAAATGACCTTGCCGACCTCTGCGCCGCAGCGCTTTAAACCAGTGCTATTTTACGCACCCTGACCCATCAAGTTTCGCAGAAAGCGCTTTATGCTTGACGTTCTAGAAAGCTCGGTGAAGAAAAGCGTATGGGCACTGCCGTTTTAACAATTGATTTAAGCGCTCTGAGGGCGAATTGGAAGGCGTTGAACGCGAAATCCGCGGGTATCACAGCTGCGGTTGTGAAAGCCGATGGCTATGGGCTTGACAGCGCGCGCGTTGCAACCGCCTTGGCGTCAGAAGGCGCGCAGCATTTCTTCGTGGCGGTGGCAGAAGAAGGCGCGGCGCTGCGCAAAGCGTTGGGCAACGGCCCCAGTATCAGCGTATTTTCTGGCCATATGGCGCAGGATACCGCTTTAATCAAAGAGGCAAATTTGATCCCGATGGTTAATTCCGTAGATCAATTGCTGCGCCATATTGAATCGCTTCCGGATCATCCTTTTGGATTGCAGCTTGATACGGGTATGAACCGGTTGGGAATGGAGCCAACCGAATGGACAGCGCTGCGTGATTTGGCGCTGCGCTTAAAGCCACAACTGATCATGTCGCATTTGGCCTGCGCAGATGATCCCAACCACCAGATGAACGCGCATCAGCTGCAGCTGTTTCGTGAGCTGACAGCCGATTGCAACATCCCGCGTTCGCTGTCAGCAACAGGTGGCATTCTGTTGGGTGAAGCGTATCACTTCGAAGTTACCCGCCCGGGCATTGGGCTTTACGGCGGCGCGCCCTTTTTAGAAGCAAACCCGGTTGTAAAAATTGATATTCCGGTGATCCAAACCCGGCCCGTGACTGCAGGGGAAACCGTAGGCTATTCAAACACTTGGACTGCCACAACCCCAAGGCAAATTGCAACTATATCCGCCGGATATGCCGATGGTATCCTGCGCGCTATGGGCCCAAATACGCGGCTGTTTTCGGACAATATTGGATGCCCTATCGTGGGGCGTATTTCAATGGATTTAATTTGCGTCGACGTCACTTTACTCGATCACTTGCCGGAAAGTTTGCAATTGCTCAATGCGACGCAGGGTATTGATACGCTGGCGGATGGCGCTGGTACGATCGGATATGAGATATTAACCTCTCTAGGCGGGCGCTATGAGCGGCGATATATCGAATGAAGAGCCTGACCACCCTTGTGCAGGCCATTGGTTCGGCCACGCTTAACGTGCTGGCCGCGACTGGTCGCGTAACCTTGTTTATCCTCGACACGCTGCGCCAAGCCTTTTCGGGGCCGTTTTATCTGCGCGAATTTGGAAATGCTTTGATGCAAATTGGCTGGTTATCCTTGCCCGTCGTTGGCTTGACCGCGTTTTTCACAGGCGGCGCTTTGGCTCTGCAAATCTATGCCGGGGGCGCCCGTTTTAGCGCGGAAGCGGTGGTCCCATCGATCGTAGCGATCGGTATGGCGCGCGAATTGGGCCCTGTGCTGGGCGGTTTGATGGTTGCGGCACGCGTGGCCAGTTCAATCGCCGCGGAACTTGGCACAATGAAAGTAACCGAGCAGATCGACGCGTTGGTGACCCTGTCAACAAATCCGATGAAATACCTTACCCTGCCCCGCGTGCTTGCCGCAACATTGGCAGTGCCTCTTTTGGTGGGCGTTGGCGATGCGATTGGTATTATGGGCGGTTATATGGTTGGCGTCACCCGGTTAGATTTTAACCCCGCAGCCTATATAAAAAACACCGTCGATTTTTTGCAGCTTTGGGATATTCTTAGCGGGATGGTAAAAGGGGCCGTATTTGGGTTTATCGTGGCTATAATGGGCTGTTATTTTGGCATGAATTCTGGGCGCGGCGCGCAGGGTGTTGGGCGCGCGACAAAATCTGCCGTGGTAAGCGCCAGCGTTTTAATACTGGCGGCCAATTACATCTTAACCGAATTGTTTTTTAGCGCATGATACAGCTCGATCGTCTTCACAAAAGCTTCGGTCCAAATAAGGTCTTGCAAGGTGTGTCTTTAAAGATCGCCAAAGGCTCGTCCTTGGTTGTGATAGGAGGCTCAGGCACTGGCAAATCGGTGATATTAAAATGCATATTGGGTTTGATGCGCGTCGATCAAGGTCAAGTTTTTCTTGAGGGAAAAGATATGCAAACGCTAGATCGAGATCATTTTTTATCGCGCTTCGGCATGCTGTTTCAAGGTGCGGCCTTGTTTGACAGCCTGCCCGTTTGGGAAAATATCGCCTTCCGCTTGACGCAAGGAGCATTAAAAAAATCAAAAGCTGACGCCCGCGAGATCGCCATTGAAAAGCTGCGCCGGGTCGGATTGCAACCGGATGTTGCTGATAAATACCCAAGCGAATTATCCGGCGGCATGCAAAAACGCGTTGGGCTGGCCCGTGCGATCGCTGCGGATCCCGAAATTATCTTTTTTGATGAACCAACCACCGGTTTGGATCCCATTATGGCGGGTGTGATCAACGACCTAATCCGGGAAATCGTCACCGAAATGGGAGTGACCGCAATGACCATCACCCATGATATGTCTTCGGTCCGCGCGATTGCAGATCAAGTTGCGATGCTTCATTTGGGTAAAATTCAATGGACAGGACCCGTTAAAAATCTGACCGAGTCAAATGATCCATTTGTTGATCAATTCATTCATGGGCGCGCCACAGGACCTATCGAAGCGGTTCGTTGAAGACTGCTTAGAAAAATGGCGCATATGGCGGCGCGTGCAAGATCATTCGATCGTGCACAGCAAGCTTGCCATCAGTCTGCAAAATTGGCACATAACGCGCATGGCTAAATCCAAATCTTATTCCTGCTCAGATTGCGGCGCCGTCACCAATAAATGGTCAGGCCGCTGCGATTCTTGCGGTGCCTGGAATACAATTTCAGAAGACACAGCCTTAAGCTCAGGCCCATCAAAAACCTCATTAGGGGCGAAAAAAGGGAGCCCTGTTAATCTTAGCAACCTTGACACCGAGGAAGCGCCAAATCCACGCACACAGAGCGGAATAGACGAGCTAGACCGCGTTTTGGGTGGTGGCCTGGTGCCAGCCTCTGCCATTTTGGTGGGTGGAGATCCAGGTATCGGGAAATCAACGCTTTTGCTACAAGCGGCGGCGCAATTTGCACATAACGGATTAAAAACCATCTACATCTCGGGCGAAGAAGCCAGCGCACAGGTTCGGATGCGGGCACAGCGCTTGGGCTTGAAAGAAGCCCCTATTCAACTTGGGGCCGAAACAAATCTGCGAAATATACTAACAACATTAGACGGTGAAAAACCCAAATTAGTGATTATTGATTCGATTCAAACGATTTGGTCGGATCACGTTGACAGCGCCCCCGGCAGCGTCAGCCAAGTGCGCGCTGCAGCGCATGAATTGACCAATTTCGCAAAAAAACGCGGCATCTCGGTTGTATTGGTGGGCCATGTTACCAAAGAGGGGCAGATTGCAGGGCCCCGCGTGGTTGAACATATGGTCGATACGGTGCTTTATTTTGAGGGTGAACGCGGCCATCAATTTCGCATTCTGCGCGCGGTCAAGAACCGGTTTGGCGCCGCCGATGAGATCGGTGTTTTTGAGATGACCGGCAAGGGACTGCAAGAAATCAGCAATCCATCGGCCTTATTCCTTTCGGAGCGGGGAACCCCAAGCCCGGGTTCGGTGGTGTTTGCCGGAATGGAAGGCACGCGCCCGGTTTTGGTTGAATTTCAGGCCCTCGTGGCGCCGACTCCGCACGCGCAGGCCCGCCGCTCGGTGGTCGGATGGGATAATGCCCGTTTGGCAATGGTATTGGCAGTGCTCGAAGCCCGTTGTGGCATTCCATTTTCAGGCATGGACGTCTATTTAAATGTGGCAGGCGGTTTAAAAATCAATGAGCCTGCCGCAGATCTTGCCGTTGCCGCCGCGCTTCTTTCGGCGCGCGAAGATGTAAGCCTTCCCGCAGAATCGGTGGTCTTTGGAGAAATTAGCCTCTCCGGAGCATTAAGACCGGTTGCTCAATCAGAAAATAGGTTGAAAGAAGCGCAAAAGCTTGGTTTCAGCAAAGCCATCATACCAACCGCAGAACAGCGGCTCAGTAAAGAATACCTTGAATTGACTCAATTTACGAATCTATCCTCGTTTGTTGGTGACATATTCGGTGCAGGTTAATGACGCGCGATAAGGAAGTGGATTAAATGGACACATTCAACATTGTTGACGGCGGCATCCTGGCGATCATTCTCTTATCAGCCGTTTTGGCCTATTCGCGCGGGTTACTGCGAGAGTTAATGGCGATCGCAGGTTGGGTGGCCGCGGCGGTGTTAGGGTTTATATTTGCACCGCAACTTTTGCCCTTGGTCAAAGAAATTCCCGCAATCGGGCCAATTCTCGCTGATAGTTGTGAGCTCTCGATCATAGTATCCTTTGTAACCATCTTCGCAGTGTTTTTGGTCGTCTTATCTTTGTTCACGCCGCTTTTATCCTCTGCAATAGATAAAACAGCGATCGGCCGGCTTGATCGCGGGCTGGGACTGCTCTTTGGTCTGTTGCGTGGAGTGGCTTTGATTGCGATCGCATTTTTTGCCTATCGGACAGTTTTCAATACAGAAAGCTACGCCATAATCGAAGCAAGCCTCTCAGCCCAATTGTTCAGTGATTTAGCCACGGCAATAACCGAACGCAATCCAGAGCGCGCTTTGGGGTGGATCACTCTCCAATATGAGCAATTGGTTCTGGTCTGCGAATAAATAATAGATAGGTTTACGCCGCGTGCTAAAAACCTTGGGAAAACGACGGATCTTTCGCATTACATCCGTGACAGACTGGCTGAAACTCGATAAGAGCTTGAGTAAATCCTGCGCCTAAATCGGAGCTGCTTATTTTGCAAACCAAGACCATGCCGCCAGCGAACCCGTTTGATGATGATAAACTGCGCGAGGAATGCGGCGTCTTTGGCGTCACCGGCGTTCAGGACGCAGCGAATTTTGTCGCTTTGGGCCTGCATGCGCTTCAACATCGAGGGCAAGAGGCCGGCGGAATAGTCGCCCATGACCCCGAATCCGGTTTTAACTCTGCGCGTCGCTTTGGGTATGTGCGGGATAATTTCACATCGCAATCATTAATGCAAACTTTACCCGGCTCCTTGTCTATTGGCCATGTGCGCTATTCAACGGCGGGCAAAAAAGGCGCAGCTATCCGCGATGTTCAACCTTTTTTTGGCGAGTTTGCAATGGGCGGCGCGGCCATTGCGCATAATGGAAACATCACCAATGCCGACTCATTGCGGCGTGAATTGATCGAACGTGGTTCGATTTTCCAAAGTTCCTCGGATAGCGAATGTATCATTCATCTGATGGCGCGCTCGTTACAGCGTAATATTCCCGAACGCATGGAAGATGCATTGCGGCGCGTTGAAGGCGCTTTTTCCATCGTCGCGATGACGCGCACGAAACTGATCGGAGTGCGCGATCCTTTGGGCGTAAGGCCTCTGGTGCTTGGCCGGTTGGGGGATGGATGGGCCTTAAGCTCTGAAACTTGCGCCTTGGATATCATTGGAGCGGATTTTGTGCGGGAAATCGCCCCCGGTGAGATGGTCGTTATAACCGAAAAAGGTATAGAAAGCCACTTTCCGTTTCGACAACAAAACCCAAGATTTTGCATTTTCGAACATGTATATTTCTCGCGCCCCGATAGTATTATTAGCGGCCGCTCCGTTTATGAGACGCGCCGGCAAATCGGCGTTGAACTGGCCAAAGAAAGCCCTGTTGAGGCAGATTTGGTTTGCCCAGTGCCCGATAGCGGAACGCCTGCTGCAATTGGCTTCTCGCAACAATCAGGAATTCCCTACGCGATGGGGATCATTCGAAACCAATATATGGGGCGCACGTTTATTGAGCCAACCGAACAAATCCGCAATATGGGCGTACGTTTAAAACTGAATGTGAACCGCGCTTTGATCAAAGGAAAACGGATCATTTTGGTGGATGATTCCGTTGTTCGCGGCACAACCTCTCGCAAAATTAAAGAAATGATCCTAGACGCTGGTGCCGCAGAAGTACATTTTCGTATCGCCAGCCCCCCCACAGCTTGGCCCTGCTTTTACGGGGTAGATACCCCCCAGCGGGAAAAACTATTGGCGGCCACGATGACGGAAGACGAAATGCGCCAACATTTGGCAATCGACAGTTTAAAGTTCATTTCACTTAACGGGCTGTATCGCGCGGTCGGTGAAGCCAAAGGGCGTGACAGCAGCTGTCCACAATATTGCGACGCCTGTTTCTCAGGCGAATACCCTGTCGAACCCTCAGACATGATCACAAAAGGCTTTGTTTTGAAGGCGGCCGAATAAAGCGCGTGCAAAACCAATAAAGCATAAGCCTCTTTCACCGCCTCTTGACGAATGTTGCAAAAATGAGCATCAGCGCCCCATGACGGAAAAAATTGCTTTGATCACGGGCGCATCGCGCGGGCTTGGCGCAGCCCTGGCCGAAACTTTAAGCGCAAATCATCACATTGTGGCGATTGCGCGTACAACAGGTGCGTTAGAGGCGCTTGATGATCGCATCCAAACAACAGGCGGATCAGCCACTCTCGCCCCGGTTGATATAACAAACCAAGATGCTTTGGCGCAAATCTGTCGCTCGATCTTTGATCGTTGGGGGCATGTTGATCTTTGGTGTCATACGGCAGTGCACGCGGCGCCTTTGGGGCCAGCAGCGACGCTCGACAGCAAAGATTGGAGCAAATCGATTGCTACAAATCTAACCGCCACTGGCATTTTAATCCCTTTTATTGCGCCACTTCTTGGGCAAGAGGGGCGCGCCGTGTTCTTTGACGATCCGCATATTGGGAATAAGTTTTACGGCGCCTATGGGGCGACCAAAACAGCGCAAATTACATTGGCACGCAGTTGGGCCAAAGAACAAAAAACTTCAGGGCCGCGCGTTGATATTGTTGCACCTCATCCAATGCCAACCGCAACCCGGGCACGGTTTCATCCTGGCGAAGCTCGAGAGCGTCTGGCCGATCCGCTCAGCGAAGCAAAACGCCTTCTCACAGAGCTCAATCTTATTTAAACCTAATGGCCCGACCGCAATCGGCTAAATTCCATTTACAACAGGGGAAATGCATCCCGTTCATTAATGTCCGCTTTGAAAAAACGCGGGGGCGAATAAAAAGCTTATGACGCGGATGGCTTGCCGGCATTAACAGTCTGCTTTAAGCAGTGAAAGACGTCAATAGGGTGGGAATATGCGGATTTTAATTACCAATGATGATGGCATCAACGCTCCGGGCCTGAAAACCCTACAGAAAATCGCCAAAACCTTAGCAGGCGCGGCAGGAGACGTGTGGACAGTGGCGCCCAGCACCGAAAGATCCGGCGTTGCGCATGCAATCAGCCTGTCCTCACCCGTGTTGATCTCGCAACTAGGCCCGCGCTCTTTCAGTATCGACGGATACCCGGCCGATTGCGTGTTGGCAGGTCTGCACCATATTTTGAAAGACTCTCCTCCCGATATTATCTTATCCGGGGTAAACCGTGGCAATAACTCTGCTGAAAATGCTCTTTATTCAGGCACTTTGGGAGCTGCGATCGAAGGGGCGTTGCAAGGCGTACCCTCTTTTGCGCTTTCGCAATATTTGGGTCCCAACAACGTGAACATTGACGACCCGTTTGAGGCCAGCGCAACCTATGGCGCTGAAATTGTGCAAGCGGTTTTATCCGCCAACCCTCCAGCATCGCAAGAATATCAGTTATTTTACAATATCAACTTCCCCCCCTGCCCGGCAGAATGGGTTAAAGGGCGTAAACTTGCCACGCAGGGCTTTCGACGCGGCTCCAATTTTAGCACCGAGCCTTATACGGCAGCAAACCGCCGTAACTTTCTATTCATCAAAGGCGGGGATCAGCAGGTTGCAACCGCACCGGAAAGCGATGCTGCGGTAAACCTAGAAAATTATATTTCCATTACACCGATGCGCGCAGATTTCACCGATCACAAAGCCTTACATGATTTGAAAGCCATCGAATAATGCAAGAAGCAGAAACAATCATGCAGTTTTTGTTTCAATTGCGCTCGCAAGGCGTAACCGATGTACGCGTTTTAACTGCCATGGAAAAAATTGATCGGGGGCTTTTTGTAACGGGCGTGTTCGCAGATCGGGCCTATGAAGATATCCCCCTGCCCATCGCCTGTGGCCAAACAATTTCACAGCCCTCGGTGGTGGGCTTAATGACCCAGGCCCTGCAAGTGGGCGCGCGCGATACAGTTCTAGAACTCGGAACAGGTTCAGGCTACCAAGCAGCCATTTTGAGCCAACTCGCTCGACGCGTTTACACAGCAGAGCGCCACAAACCCTTGGTTCGGGATGCAAAGAAGCTTTTTGACCGCTTGGGGTTGCAAAATATTATTTCAATCTGTGCTGATGGAAGCCACGGATTAAAGGAGCAAGCGCCTTTTGACCGCATATTGGTGACAGCCGCCGCCGAAGACCCCCCAGGCCCCTTAATGGAACAATTAAAGGTAGGAGGGATTATGGTTCTGCCTGTTGGACAATCCGATGCGGTTCAAAATCTAATCCGCGTAAAACGCACGGAAACCGGTTTTGAATATGATGATTTAAAGGAAGTTAGGTTCGTACCGCTCTTGGAAGGTATTGCAAAAGAAAATTAAGTAAAAATTTACAAAATAGTTGTGGTCATGTAAGAATTGTTCTGGGTTAGGAGTTATTTAAATGTTTAGGCCTGCGGCTCTTTCTTTTTCTCTTTTTTGTTTATCTGTCGTAATTTTGACTGGCTGTGACACTTCAGGTTTTGATCTTGATATGAGACAAAACCAATATAACACAAGCGCCGCCGCGCAAAGAGTGGCAACACCAAGAGCCGAGCCAGATGACCTTGGCATCATCGAATACCCGACCTATCAAGTGGTGGTGGCCAGAGAGGGCGATACTGTAACATCCATCGCAAATCGCTTAGGGCTCACGCCAAACTCTCTTGCCAGCTATAATGGTGTGTCCCGCGAGAAAAAGATGCGCGCAGGCGAAGTGTTGGCTTTACCGAAATTTTCCGAGACCGCGGCCAGGCAAAGCGCTGAGATTGACGTCAGCGCTTTGACGCAAAGCGCACTTGCAAAGGTAGAAACGTCTCAAGCTTCAAAAATATCACAACCCGCAACAAATAAAGATGAGCCGATCCGCCATAAGGTGCGCCGCGGTGAAACAGCCTTTACCATATCACGCCTTTATAATGTTTCCATTCGATCACTGTCGGAATGGAACGGATTAGACAGCAATTTTACAATACGAGAAGATCAATATCTGCTGATCCCTCTGACGCTAGAAGTGCCGATCACAGCCCCCAAAACGCGACCCGAAAAGCCAGGACAGGGATCCCAAACACCATTGCCACCCAGTTCATCCACCCCCCTGCCAAAAGCCGAAAGCGCCACGACCTCGCAAGTCACACCCCTAAAAGAAAAAGCGCCTGTGAAAGAGACCGTAGCCACCACAGGAAAGCTTACATACCCGGTAAACGGCAAAATTATTCGCGAATATGTAAAAGGCAAAACGGAGGGAATTGATCTCTCGGCCCCAGCGGGCAGCACAATCGTAGCGGCGGAAACAGGCACCGTTGCCGCGATAACGGCGGATGTTGATCAGGTTCCTATTGTGGTTATCAAACACGCCAATGAACTGCTAACCGTTTACGCAAATGTTGGGAATATATCTGTCTCCAAAGGCGCCAAAGTCTCGCGTGGACAGGCGATTGGGAAAATCCCCCCCAGCAATCCAACCTATCTTCATTTCGAAGTGCGCCAGGGCTTGGACAGCGTGGACCCTTTAGATTATTTGCAATAAGCCTGCTTTATTGGCGCAGGCTCAACCCCGACCGCCCCGCTAAATCCGCAAAAAACTGCCAAGCGACGCGTCCAGAGCGCGCGCCACGGGTGGCCTGCCACTCGATGGCTTGCGCGCGTAATTCATCGGGATCAATCTGCAGGTTATAGGCCGTGCAATAACCGTTAATCATTTCAAGATACTCATCCTGCGTACACGGATGAAATCCAAGCCACAGGCCAAACCTATCCGAAAGCGATACTTTTTCTTCCACCGCTTCTGAGGGGTTAATGGCTTGCGAGCGTTCATTTTCAATCATATCGCGCGGCATCAAGTGGCGACGGTTTGAGGTTGCATAAAACAATACGTTTTCCGGCCTCCCCTCAATGCCTCCATCGAGCACAGCTTTCAAAGATTTATAATGCTGATCATCATGGCTAAAGCTCAGATCGTCGCAAAACAATATGAAGCGATGCTGCGCGCTGCGCAGAATATTCAATAGCCTGGCAACGCTAGGTAAATCTTCACGCTGCAATTCGACGATTTTCACGTCAAAACCCTTCGCAAGCACAGCCCCATGTATCGCCTTTACCAGCGATGATTTGCCCATACCGCGCGCGCCCCATAACAGCGCATTATTTGCCACATGTCCTTTGGCAAATTGTAACGTGTTTTGCATTAGCGTATCGCGGGCGCGATTTATACCCACCAAAAGGCTTAGATCAACGCGCGAAACGTCTTGAACCGGCTGCAGGCAATCCGGATCAACATGCCAAACAAAAGCATCGGCTTGCTTTAAATCTGGGGCCGTCAATGGCGCCGGCGCCATCCGCTCTAACGCAGCGGCGATGCGTTCAAGCGGCTCAGTCATTCTTGCCGGACCCCTGTCCATCTTCAAGATCCGAATCAAAGTCTATATCTGCCTCATCCTCATCCAAGCCCTCCGCCTTAAACTTGGCTTCACGCCTTTGCTCGACGCGTCGGACCAGAAAGATAGACACTTCGTATAACCCATAGACCACCACGAATAAAATCACCTGCGTGATCACATCGGGTGGCGTAACCAGCGCGGCCAAAACCAAAATGGCCACCACGGCGTATTTGCGTACGCTGCCTAAGCCATCAGCGCTGACCAATCCCGCTTTTCCCATTAGAGTAAGCAGTACAGGCAGCTGAAAACATATGCCAAAGGCCAAAATAAATTTAATCGTTAAGCTCAGATATTCCTGAGCCGAGCCTTGAAACGCAATACCCGCGGTGGCACTATCGGTCATTTCTTCACTTAGAACAGATCCAGCTTGCTGAAAGCCCAAGAAGAAATCAAAGGCCAGCGGCGTTACAACGAAATAGGCAAAGGCGGCGCCAAGAAAAAACATAAAAGGCGAGGCGATTAAGAAGGGTAAGAAGGCACCCTTTTCCGATTTGTAAAGGCCGGGGGCTACAAAGCGCCATAATTGATAGCCAATAAAGGGAAAAGACAACACCAATCCCCCCATAAGCGAAATAGAAATAGCGACAAAAAAACCTTCCTGAAGCCGGATCAGGATCAACCCGCAATCCTCATGTCCCTTAAGTGCCATCGCTGAACACAAGGGCTGGGTTAGAAAGTTGAAGATCGGGTTCCAGATGGTAAAACAAATGATCATGCCAACCAAAAACGCCAGCACCGAATAGATCAGCCTTTGGCGCAGCTCTGTCAAATGCTCTATGAGCGGCGCAGTGCTTTCCTCAATTTTATCACTTGGGCTCATGCTTCGCCTTTAGCCTCTGCAACAGTATCTTGCGTTTTGGCATCAACTCTCACGTCTTCGGGTTTGGGTTCAGCCACTTCTGCCGCAGCCTCGGCGGCAAGACGGGCTTTTGCTTTTTCGGCTGTGGCTTTTTCTATTTTCGCAGCTGCCTCGGCGCGCTCTTTTGACAATTTTCCTGCTTCGGAACCGGGGGCAACTGAAGTGAAATCCTGCGCTGCAGTTTTCAAACCATCGATACCAGATTTTACTGGATTGGTTGCCGCGCTGATCGTTTTGGATATATCTTTCACGCCCGCATCATCTGCTGCCTGATCCATCGCTCGGCTGAATTCACGCGCCATGCCCTTGGCTTTTCCCACAAACTGTCCAACTTTCCGAAACAGCATTGGTAAATCTTTGGGGCCTACCACAATAAGCGCCACAATCCCGATCAGGAGCAGCTCGGTCCAACCCAGATCGAACATTTATCAGACCTTGTCTTTATCTGTTTCCGGCGTGATATCTTTGACGTCTTCGCTCATCGTTTTTTCAAGTTCTTTGCTGCTATCACTCACGCCCTTTTTAAACGCGGTGATGCCTTTTCCAACTTCCCCCATCAAAGAGCTGATCTTACCACGCCCAAACAGAACCAACACAACGACAGCGATCAGCAACAAACCCGGAAGGCCTATATTATTAAGCATTCTTTTTTCTCCTTAATACAACCAAGCCAATGCCTGATCTTACATTCTCTCATCTGTTATCTATGACTTTCGGTCAGCCGATTAAAGCGCGAACTGCATTTTTGTGTCATATTTTCTTTTGAATTGAATAATTTTTTAAAAAATAAGCCCACTCCATCAAAAAAGCCGCAGCGATGATCAACACCTGTTTATCGCGCTGCCTATAAAAAACCCTCAAATTCACAGGGTTCTAAAACTCATTCACCACAGAACCAAAACGACTTACCCGGTATATTTTAGCGGGTTGCTTCAAAGATAAAGCAGCGATCTCTGGGCATTGTAAGCCACATTGGCTGTTCGGGTTTGGGTAAAAAAACGCTTGGAATTGAGGCTTTTAAAATGGATCCGTCATAGGCCATTCTAAACTCAACCAGGCTTTCACTGCCCAAGAAGCGCGATCGGATGACATGCCCCAATGCAGCCACGCCTTGCGATGGGGTTGGATTTGGCCCCTTACCCTGACGATCAAAATCAATGCGAACATGCTGCGGGCGCACAACAATATCCACCTTCGTGCCGTCGCTCAAGCCCGGGGCAAAAAATTGTCCAAATGGCGTTTCTGCCAAAGCCCCCTTAACTTGGCTTTTTATAACATTCGCATCGGAAAAAACCGCCACGGCGGCGCGATCTACGGGCGCGTTATAAATGTTATAAGGTGCGCCAGATTGAACGATCCGTCCCGCGCGCATCAGCGCGATTTCATCGGCCATCCGCATCGCCTCCTCAGGCTCATGCGTCACCAAAAGAACGGCCGTATCTTCGGATTTTAAGATCGCGAGGGTCTCATCGCGAATGCCATCGCGCAGCCTATTATCCAGGCCCGAAAACGGTTCATCCATCAACATTATACGTGGTTTTGGCGCCAAGGCGCGCGCTAAAGCAACCCTTTGCTGTTCGCCTCCAGAAAGCGCATGTGGGTATTGATCAATACGATGACGCAAGCCGACTTTTTCCAACAGGGTTTCTGCCGCTGCCCGCTTTGCATCACGCCCGCCAATCACGCCGAAACCAACATTATCGCCCACCGATAGATGCGGAAACAGCGCAAAATCTTGGAACATCAATCCAATCGAGCGGTGCTCTGCTGGCAAGCTAGACACGCCATCACACACGACCTGACCATCGATCAAAATCTGTCCATGATCTTGGCGATCAACGCCTGCGATAATCCGAAGCGTGGTTGACTTACCGCAGCCCGAAGGCCCCAAAAGACACGTCACTTGCCCAGGGTTGATCCGCAAAGAAACGCTATCCACCACCCGCTGGCCGTTAAAGCTGCGGCTTATATCCGTTATTTCCAAGCGAGGCAAA
>JADHOV010000027.1 GCA_016778765.1 Paracoccaceae bacterium
ATAATATATATTATGTTAAATAATTGCGTGCGTGTTTAAGAGCGTTCCGTTATTTCTGCCATCGACCTATAATATAATTTTTAATATTTGTCTGAACCAGACGGACAAACGAAAGGACTCTAAGCGCGTGAAAGTCGAAAGATTTCTAAGCGAGATTATGCAAGCGGATCTGATCCGCGATGTTTGGGAACTTCACGTATCAAAAATGCGCGAGTATAATTTTGATCGTTTGGTCTATGGGTTTACGCATTTTTCTACGGATAACGGATTGGGCGATCCCAATGATTTTACGTTTCTTACCAACCACAGTGCAGATTATATAAATGGGTTCATAAATGATGGGCTTTTCAAAGATGCGCCGATGACCAATTGGGCACGGGCCAATAACGGCGCCTGCAGTTGGACACATATTGTAAAGCGAATGCAAAACGCGACATTAAGCCCAGGTGAATTGGCCACTATCGCCTTCAACCATAAACACGATGTCAAAGCCGGCTATACGATCAGCTTTAAAGCGCCTTCATTGCGGTCTAAAGGCGCAATTGGGCTGACGGCGCCAAAAAACATGTCGCAAGAGGAAGTCGACGAGAACTGGAAAGAATTTGGCGATGAGATTTTGCTTATCAATAACGTTGTTCATTTAAAGATCATTGCGCTTCCTTTGGAAACGCCCGCCGCTTTAAACCTTACAAAGCGCCAGATACAGGTTCTTCAATGGGTCAGTGATGGTAAAACGTTACAAGATGTTAGCGTTTTGTTGAACATATCACCGGCCACTGTTGAAAAACATTTGCGGCTTGCCCGTCAAGGTTTGGGCGTTGAAACCACTGCGCAGGCCATAATGAAGACTGTGCGGCAAAATCAAATTCATATTACCAAATGATAATCGCAATAAAAAAGGCCGCGTGTAGCGGCCTTGGTGGTTATTGAAGGCTCCGGGTGCTATCACGCGCCCGAAACCGTAAAAGTCACAATTTAACCTTGCACAACCTTGGCAACTTCGGCGGCAAAATCTTCTTCTTTTTTCTCGATACCTTCGCCAACTTCCATCCGCACATAGCCCGTGATTTCAACGCCGGCCTCTTTGGCAGCTTGCTCAACGGTCAAATCTGGATTGATCACAAAAGCTTGACCCAAAAGCGTAACCTCGGAGAGGAATTTTTTAATGCGACCCGTGATCATTTTTTCAATCACCGCTTCGGGCTTACCAGATTCACGTGCTTGTTCGGTTAAAACGTTTTTCTCCCGTTCTAGCAAAACCGGATCGAGATCTTCAGCTCCAAGCGATTGCGGGTTTGCGGCCGCAACATGCATAGCAACTTGCTTTGCAAAAGCTTCGTTGACACCTTTCGTGGCAACGAGAACGCCAATGCGCCCCATACCTTCGGCGGCGCTGCTATGGATATAAGATTGCACGCTGTCGCCCGAGATTTTAGACATCCGGCGCAATGACATATTTTCGCCAATCGTCGCAATCTTATCTGTCAAAATCTCGGTTACGGTTTTTCCACCGATATCGGCTTGCGCCAACGCATCAAGATCTGCCACATTGAGGGCTTTTTGCGCGAATGAGCCGACCATTGTTTGAAATTCAGCGTTTTTACCAACAAAATCGGTCTCAGAGTTCACTTCAACAGCCACGCCCGTGCCGTTCTGAACAGAAACGGCTACCAAGCCCTCGGCTGCCACGCGGCCCGATTTCTTTGCCGCTTTGGCAAGGCCTTTGGTGCGCAGCCAATCAACCGCTGCTTCAAAATCGCCTTCAGTTTCTGTCAGGGCTTTCTTTGCGTCCATCATACCTGCGCCTGTCGCGTCGCGCAGTTCTTTTACCATTGATGCTGTGATGGCCATTTGGCTCTCCTCATTTAGCGTCATAAGAAAAGGCAGGATGTCATTCCCCTGCCCTTGGCTTTTAGATCAGCGCTTACGCCTCTGGCGTAGCTGCTTCTGTAGCCGTCTCTGCAGCAGGCGCTTCAGCAGCAGGCTCGGCCTCAACCGCGGCCTCTTCTTGCAACGCCTCTTCCATTTCGCCAAGATCAACCCCGGCGGCACCCAATTGGGCAGACATTCCATCAAGCGCAGCCCGAGAGGCTAAATCGCAATACAGAGCGATAGCGCGTGATGCATCATCATTGCCTGGAATGATGTAATCAACTCCATCTGGGGAACAATTTGTGTCGACAATACCGACCACGGGAATCCCCAGCTTATTGGCTTCTGCAATCGCCAGCGCTTCTTTTTTCACATCGATCACAAACAACAAATCTGGCACACCGCCCATTTCGCGAATACCGCCCAGTGACGCTTGCAATTTGTTTTGCTCGCGCTCAAGTCCAAGCCGTTCTTTCTTGGTAAGACCGTCCATACCAGCTGTAAGCTGCTCGTCAATATTTGCAAGCCGCTTGATTGATTGTGAAACGGTTTGCCAATTGGTCAGCGTGCCGCCCAACCAACGGTGGTTCATATAATATTGTGCGCATTTCTCGGCCGCTTCGGATATCGGCGCAGCCGCTTGGCGTTTTGTGCCCACAAACAGGATACGCCCGCCGCGCGCAACGGTTTCGCGAATTGCGTTTAAGGCCGCGTCCAGCATCGGCACGGTTTGTGTCAAATCCATAATATGGATGCCATTGCGGGCGCCATAAATGAACTCACCCATACGCGGGTTCCAACGTTGTGTTTGGTGGCCAAAATGTACGCCAGCTTCAAGCAATTGACGCAAAGTAAACTCTGGAAGAGCCATGATTTTTCCTTTCCGGTTTTCGCCTTGACAGAGCTGTAAGAGCGGATGCTCCAACCGGTGGACTTTAAGGATGTATCCCTTAAACGCCCAAACTCCATCTGCGGATTTCGATAGAGGCGCGTTTAAATCAGCTTATCTCTGGGCGCAAGCCTAAAATACAAGGGGTTGTCTTACGCTAAGATGGTACGTTCAATCACCCAATAGGCTCCGATCAAAGCAATCAGGCAAGAGAACGGGATTGAAATATAGGCTCGATACCAAGGTTTATTTCCAAACCACACGCCCAATAATAGAAAAGCACATGCAATTACAGTAAGTTGCCCTATTTCTACGCCAATATTAAAGCCGATCAAAGCCGCTATGAATTGTCCATCCGGCAGCCCAAATTCTTGCAAAACGCTGGCAAAACCGAGCCCGTGCAACAATCCGAATCCAAAGATCAAAGCCGGTCGCCAACGGTGAAGCTTTTGAGAAAAGATATTCTCAACCGCCACAAAAACGATCGAGGCGGCTATCAAAGGTTCAACTATACTGCCTGAAATGGTGACCAAGCCCATCGCACCGGCGGCAAGCGTGAACGTATGGGCCAAAGTAAAGGCCGAAATCTGCCATAAGAGCGCTGAGATTCGCAGGGTGAGAAAGAACAGACCCAAGACAAAAAGAATGTGATCAAGCCCTTTGGGTATGATATGGTCGAACCCGACCGGCACATAAGAGGCCAGCTCGCCCCATGCAGAGCGCTTTTCCAATGCGCCCTGCCCGTTCATCGCGCTGCTGCGTTGCCCATCGCTTAAATATTCGGTTAGACCATTTTCAACGCCCTGCTGGCGCAAAACCAGATTACCCAGCTCAGAATCCCAGGCAAAGCTGACCGCGCTTGGCGAAGCCAGCGATCCGGTTATACGAAGAATACTGAACCGCGGCAGATCCTGATTTTCTTCGCCAATCACCCTCACCTCGGCAAGCCTCAACGCTAAATCCTGATGTTCCGGCGCGGCCCAAAGATGCAGGCGGGTTTGAATAGAGGGCCAAAATAAGCGCACAGCTTCCGCCAAGGCCTGCGCCTCCAAGGCCCGAAAACGGTCATATTCCGCCACCCGCGCTGACCCATTGGTATCTTTTGTTTCAGAAAGATCTATTTCAGCCAAAACAGCTTCTGCCATAAGGCGTATTTCGATCTCAATCTGGTTGTCCGTGATCGTAATGTCGGCTATCGAAGGGAAAACTTCATGTGCAGAGGCCGAGAGAATGCCCAAAAGGTTTAGCAATACTACAGCGATCAGGTTTTTCAATAAATGTAAGGGAGTCTTTGTCATCATGCCTCTTGTTACGTTTTTTGCTGCTCAGCCTTGTTTCGCACATGAACTATGGATTGATGGTCAGAACTTTCAAGCTCAATCTAACGAAACCATTCGCTTGGACTTGCGCAATGGCGAGAACTTTAAAGGGTTTGCGCAGGCTTATTTTAAGTCCCGGATCAAATCGTTTTATTGGTCTTTGAACCAGGAAACCCATCAGGTTGAAGCGCGCATGGGAGATATTCCAGCCTTTTCGGCAACTCCCGGCGAAGATGGGCTGATGGTGGTTGTGTATGAATCCACGCCCAGCAGCCTCACCTATCGTGACTGGGCGAAATTTGATGCGTTTATTCAGCATAAAGATCTTGGACCCATCGAAGAAATGCACGCAGCGCGCGGGTTGTTAAAAACCAATGTGAAAGAAGCGTATCATCGCTATAGTAAGGCTTTGATTGGCATCGGCGCGGCGCAAGGCGCTGATCAACGCTTTGGGCTGGAAACTGAGTTTGTGCTGCTAGGCAATCCCTATCGGGATGACCCGGCGCATGGGCTTGCGGTTCAAATTATGTATCGCGATGCACCACGCGCGGATGCTCAAATCGAAATATTTGAAAGAGCCTCCGACGGGACTGTCGAGGTGTCTTTGATGCGCAGCAACGCCGAGGGAGTGGCGGTTATAGATATTAAGCCCGGGCACACATATTTGCTGGATGCTGTCTTGCTAAGAGTACCAGATCCCAATACCGCCAACGGGCAGCCCGCCCATTGGGAAAGCCTCTGGGCAGCGGTGACCTTTGCTGTACCCGAAGGGTAGAATGCGATGGAAACGCCTATTATTTGTATCGGCAGTGTCCTTTGGGATGTGATCGGACGTACGCGAACGCATTCCGGATTAGGCGGTGATGTTGCCGGGTTCATAAAAGAGCAAGCTGGGGGCGTGGCATTTAACATCGCCAAACTTTTCAGCCGCAAGGGCTGCGACACCATTATGCTGTCGCATATCGGTAAGGATCCGGCCGGTTGCGCGTTATTAGACTTGATGGCGGGGCTGGGCATAGACGGAAAATTTGCCTATCGCAGCGCAAATCTTCCTACGGATCGATATATGGCAATCGAAGATGCCACGGGGTTAATTGCAGCGCTAGCAGATGCAAATTCTCTTGAGGCGGCCGGGGAGGCAATATTGCGCCCTTTAAGCGATGGGCGCTTGGGCTCCCCAAACGCTCCTTTTAAGGGAACAATGGTCGTTGATGGCAATCTAACCGAAACCCTATTGGCGCGCATTGCGCAGGATCCCTTGCTCCAACAAGGTGACCTTAGGATATGCTCGGCCTCCCCCGGTAAAGCCACCCGATTAAGGTGTTTTTTAGGGGGCGCTCGGGTCACGATTTACTGTAATAAGCACGAGGCCGAGTTTATCTGCGCTTCAGAATTTGCAACCGCAGCGGATGCCGCACAGGCGATGACGGCGGCTGGCGCCTGGCGCGCCATTGTGACGGATGGTGTCAAGCCCGCTGCCGATGTGCAGCGTGGACTGCCTTTAATCGTTGCACGCCCTGCCAAGGTGCAGATCAAACAAATAACCGGTGCAGGCGATGTGTTCATGGCGCAGCATATTTTGGCTGAGTTAGACGGCGCGCCGCCTGAGGAGGCCCTTCAGAGCGCCATAGGTGAAGCGCAGAATTTTGTTGCGGGAAAGATATGAAATGCTGAATTGTCAGATTGCACCCAATGTTGCCGAGGCCTTGACAAAAAAGACCCCCATCGTTGCGTTGGAAAGTACCATCATCACCCATGGGATGCCTTGGCCACAAAATCTGGATATGGCAAACTCAGTGGAATCATGTGTGCGCGAGGCTGGGGCCACGCCAGCGACAATTGCCGTGATCGATGGTGTTTTAAAAATCGGTTTAAGCGCAACAGATCTGACACACTTGGCGCAAACAAAAAATGCTGCCAAATTATCACGGGCCGATTTGGCGCTTTGTATGGCGCAAAAAAAGACTGGAGCAACCACTGTTGCCGCCACGATGATTGCAGCGAATTTTGCAGGCATTTCGGTATTTGCAACGGGTGGAATTGGCGGCGTCCATCGCGGCGCCGAAAATAGTTTTGATATCTCGGCCGATCTTCGGGAATTGGCGCTTACGCCCGTAACGGTTGTCGCTGCGGGGGCAAAGGCAATATTGGACATTCCAAAAACGCTGGAAGTTTTGGAAACTTATGGCGTTCCAGTCATTTGTTATCGTAGCGATGTATTCCCTGCCTTTTGGTCTGCGAGGTCTTCCTATCCTGCGTCGTTGCGTATGGATGAGGCAAAAGAAATAGCTTTGGCGCATAAAATGCGCGCAGAATTGGGCCTGTCTGGCGGGCAATTGGTGGCCAATCCGATACCATTGGGTGATCAAATTCCCCAAAGCGAAATTGATCCTATGATTGCCCAAGCGCTCACAGAGGCAGCGCAACAAAAAATCACCGCAAAGGCAGTGACTCCATTTTTGCTCTCACGCGTTTTTGCTCTCACGCAAGGCCGATCTTTGACCGCTAATATTGCTCTGGTGCTGAACAATGCGCGTTTGGCGGCTCAGATTGCACAAAATTTATGACAGAGCCGTTACTGTTTAGAATTGAGGCGTATGAATATTGTGCGCGCATCTAAGTATGATATGTGTTGGCGCAGGTAAAGGGTTATAGTCATGAGTGATCTTGTAAAACCACCGACCTTGTTAAAAAGGTTTATCTCAGGGTTCAGAAATAGCTTTCTAACCGGGGTTGTCGTCATTGCGCCCGTAGGTTTGACCGTGTGGCTGGTTTGGACAGTGATTGGTTGGATTGATGGCTTCGTTTTGCCCTTTGTCCCTTCACAATATCAACCTGAAGAAATTTTAAAGGCTATCCTAGGCGAGGATGTGCGGGTCAATATCCGTGGTCTTGGCGTTGTGTTCTTTTTGGTCTTCACCACCTTCATCGGCTGGATTGCCAAAGGACTGCTTGGCCGTACCTTCATTCGATCCGCAGAAAACCTCGTGAACCGCATGCCGGTTGTCCGCTCGGTGTATTCGGGCGTAAAGCAAATTGCGGAAACCGTGTTTGCGCAAGCCGATAGATCTTTCGAAAAAGCATGTTTGATCGAATATCCACGGCGCGGCATTTGGGCCATCGGATTTATTTCCACCACAGCGAAAGGTGAAGTTTCAAAACGCGCAGGATCAGGGCAGAAAATGCAATCGATTTTTGTTCCAACAACGCCCAACCCGACCTCAGGCTTTTTGTTATTCTTTCCTGCTGAAGATGTGATCGAATTGGATATGAGCGTTGAGGACGCGGCCAAATTGGTGATCTCGGCCGGGCTTGTCTATCCTGAGGATCTGCCGGTTAAAGAACTAAAAGCCTAATATGAATTCAGTAGGTTGAGCGCCTTGTTTTGATGTCTGAAATTCATTGTTTTTATGAAAATAATAACATTTAGGCTGGCTTGACATGCCCAAACTCTCGGCATATCCAAAAGTATGTTTTTATATATCCGAAGTAATAATAAACAACGTGGTCGCTTTGCGGGGATCTTTGCGTTTTATTTTTGATTTATAAGAAATAAACCCAAAGCGCCCCCGCCAAATAGTGGGGCCTTGGGTAAATTAAGACCTGTCTCACTGAAAACGCCTACGGTGGTGCGCTTCTAAGACATAAGGAGCGAACAAAGTGTTATTTTTAAAAACTATATTAAGACTACAAAATCTGTCATATTACGGGCAATCGATAAAGCTTATACAGCAAGTAAAGCGCGAACGAAACGCTTTAAAGGGCGTTTCAGATGAACAGCTTTCAGATATCGGAAAAACCAAATGCGAAGCCTTAAGGGAAATTCAGCAAGGATATCGCATTCCTAAGAACCGTCGCGTTAAGCGCGCTTGAATGTCGTGCTCTGATCATGGCTCACCATTTGAGCATTGGATGGGATGGAGGGGGTGAACAGTGTTACAACGCTGTCCAGCCACCATCAACGCTTAAGGTCGTGCCGGTGATTTGATCCGCAGCATCAGAACAAAAAAATACGCATGTACCGCCCAATTGTTCAACGCTTGCAAATTGCCGTGAAGGTTGGCGCTCCAACATCACTTTTTTAATCACCTCTTCGCGGCTCATATTGTATTTTCTCATCGTATCAGGGATTTGCGCCTCAACCAACGGCGTGAGCACATATCCGGGGCAAATTGCATTGGCGGTGATATTTTCTTCGGCGGTTTCCAAAGCTGTTGTTTTTGTTAACCCAATCACCCCGTGTTTTGCCGCAATATAGGCTGATTTATACGGTGAGGCTGTCAGCCCATGCGCCGATGAAATATTTATGATTCTTCCCCAGCCCGCCTTGCGCATCAAGCCAAGGGCAACAGCCGATGTGTGAAATGCCGCACTGAGATTGATCGCAATAATCTCATCCCATTTTTCAATGGGAAACGTGTCGATCGGAGCCACATGCTGGATACCGGCATTATTGATCAAAATATCACAAGATTGCAGGTTTTCGATCAAAGCTCGGCAGCTTTTGGGGTCGCGCATATCAGCTGAGCAATACCGGGCCTGAACTGAAAACTCGCTGGCCAAAGCATTCGCCAACTGATGATCTTCGGGTTTGCTCGTAAACGAATTCAGAACAATATCTGCGCCCGCCTCTGCCAGTTTACGCGCAATTCCCAAGCCTATTCCCGAGGTTGATCCGGTGATTACGGCGGTTTTTCCCGATAAGTTCATGCCCTGCTCTTACGCCCCTTGCTGCTTTCAAAAAATGCCACACAGTCAGATTACGCGCAACGCGTATTTCTGCGTCGCAGAAAAAATATAAAATTAAAAAAAACGCCTGCATAAAGCAGGCGCTAAGTCATTGAGGCAGGTTTCATACAGGCAAGAAACCTATCGAGCAGTTCTTTCTCTATAAAGCGTTGTTGAACCCGCTCCAAGCTAAAAATTTGAAAACCACGCTCAGGCAGCATAAGCTGGGCAGGCCACGAGCCTCTCGCCTAAATAGAAAGTATCGCTATGCCCTTGTTTCGCGTCTTCCTCAGCCCTTTGGTTTGTATGTTGTTGATGCCTGCACCAATCCTTTGGGCAGAGGCCAGACCTGCTATCTCTATGTATGGGCAACCGGCTCTACCACCGGATTTTGTGTCCCTACCCTACGCCAACCCAGAGGCTCCCCAAAGCGGAGAATTGAAAATCGGGGCTGTTGGTGGGTTTGATTCCGTCAATCCGCATATCCTGAAAGGCCGCAGCCCATGGCAATTACGATTTTGGAATTATGAGAGTTTGATGGGCCGTAGTTGGGATGAGCCTTTCACTTTATACGGGCTTTTGGCCGAATCAATCGAGGTTGGCGCGAATCGCGAATGGGTCACATTCACCTTACGGCCAGAGGCAAGGTTCAGCGATGGAAGCCCGGTTACTGTTGAAGATGTGATCTGGTCATACAAGACTTTGGGCGTTGAGGGGCATTGGCGCTACCGAGGTTTATGGTCAAAAATATCCAGCGCTATCGCCACTGGCCCGCGCTCGGTTACGTTCACGTTTTCTGACCCCAATCCCGAATTGGCGCTGTTGGCCGGGATGCGCCCTATTTTGAAAAAAGCGCAATGGCAGGGTCTGGATTTTTCAGCCTCTGGCCTCGATATTATTCCAATCACAACCGCACCTTATCAAATCAGCGCGCTTGAAGCTGGAAAATTTATAGAATTGACGCGCAATCCTGAATATTGGGGCGCTCACTTGCCGTTTCGCAAAGGCACGCAAAATTTTGATCGGCTCAGAATTGATTATTTTGGCGATGCAACCGCGCTTTTTGAGGCCTTCAAGGCCGGTGAGGTGGATATTTTTCGCGAAGGTAATGCCGAAAAATGGGCCACGCAGTTTGATTTTCCCGCCATTGCTTCGGGACGCGTGGTCAAATCGGAAATTCCTCATGCGCGTCCAAGCGGCATGCGCGGTTTGGTGATGAACAGCCGCCGTGCACTATTTTCCGATTGGCGGGTGCGCGATGCGTTTATCCACGCGTTCAATTTCGAATATATAAACGAGGCACAGAATGCGAACCGTCAAGCGCGCATCAGTTCGTATTTTTCCAATTCCTCACTGGCACTGCAACCCGGGGCAGCCCCGGCAAAAGTGGCCCAAATACTGGCCCCATATTCTGAAAAATTGCTGCCAGGAACTCTTGAAGGTATAGCGCTTCCAAAAGGCGATGGCTCTCTGGGCAACCGCAAGAATATGCGCAAAGCGCAATCGCTGCTGGCGCAAGCAGGTTATAAACTGCGCGATGGGGTTTTAATGGATCCTCAAGCAGCCCCAGTCAGATTTGAAATATTGCTGCGTCAGGGCGCCCAAGAATATAAATCTATCCTCGATATTTACAGTCAAGCCTTGGAGCGGCTTGGGATTGAAGCTGAGATTTCGCTTGTTGATGGGGCGCAATACGCAGAGCGCATCCGCGCTTTAGACTTTGACATGACGCCCTATCGGCGCGACCTGTCTTTAAGCCCAGGCAATGAACAAAAACTGTATTGGAGTTCAGAGATGGCTGATGTTGATGGAACGCGTAATCTTATGGGGGTGAAATCGGCAGCATTGGACGCGCTTATTGAAGGGTTGGTGCATGCCAAATCGCAAGATGACGTTCAAACCATCACCAGAGCGATGGATCGGGTGTTAATGGCCGGCCGCTATGTCATTCCAATTTATCATGATGGAGTCAGCCGCATTGCGCATAAAGCCAATTTGAAATACCCTGAAAACCTCCCCCTTTATGGCGATCGTATCGGCTTTCTTCCGGATGTCTGGTGGGTCGAAAAATGACGCGTGTAAAAAGCCTTGACGGGCTGTCATCAGGCCAAAGAGGTTATCCATAAAATGGTTGCATCGTCTTCGCTGGTCGAAATCACATTATGCCCCATCGTGGCATCATAATAGGCACTGTCACCGCGGCGCATTTCCAACGGTTCGTAAAACTCGGTGAATAGTTTTATCACTCCGGTAAGAACATAAAGAAATTCTTCTCCATCATGGCGCACCCAGCCATCAAACTCATTAATCGAGCGCGCTCTAATCCGCGCATGATAAGGCAGCATTTTCTTTTTGCTCAAGCTTTCAGCCAAGAGCTCATGTTCATAGGTGGTGGTCGGATGCGCCGTGCCCTGCCCCGATTTTGTTGACGCCATCCGACCGTTTATTTGGTTTTTCACCGGCGGCGTAAACAATTGCGGCACAGAAATTTCCAAGCCTACCGCCAGCTTTCGTAATGCCTCATAAGTGGGAGACATCTGACTATTTTCAATTTTTGACAAGGTCGAGCGGGCAAGGCCAGCTTGCTGCGCCGCTTGTTCCAGCGTCCAATTGCGGGCTTTGCGCAATTCGCGCACGCGTGCGCCTAAATTCAACGGTTCAACAGATTCGTCCCCCCCATTCGCGCGGGCGATCCGGATTATTGATTTTGGATCTGTTTCCGACATGATCAAGCCTTCGATTATTTGCCATATACTTGCAAGTTTGAGCAGGGCCTTCTACCACATAAACCTATGGTGTCTTTATATCATAGTGAACAAGCCACGCCCTGTCCTGATTTATTTAACTTGACGGCCTATGTCTTGAACGCAGGAGATGAAACTCCTCAGAAAACAGCGCTTGAAATCATAGATACTGATGGATCGGTTGAAACATGGACGTTTCAGGCTTTAACGCAAGCGATCCGTGGAACTGCAACGGGGCTTCTATCCTTAGGGTTAAAGCCGCAGGATCGTGTTCTGATGCGCTTGGGAAACACCATCGATTTTCCGATCACCTTTTTGGCTGCGATATCTGTAGGGCTTATTCCCGTGCCCAGCCCCGCGCAATGGACGCAAAAAGAAGTTGACCATGCTGTTTCGCTGATTTCACCCGCTGCCATTTTGCTGGATCATGAATTGGCGGGGCCCAGCCAATATGATGGACAGATCATCAGCCAAGCAACTTTGGCAACGCTGCGTGATATGGCGCCTTGTGATTATGATCAAGGTGATCCGAATAGATTGGCTTATATCGTGTTTACTTCGGGCACATCAGGACAGCCCCGCGCCGTTATGCATGCGCATCGCGCGATCTGGGCCCGCCGAATGATGATGAAAGACTGGTATCATCTGAAACCATCCGATCGTCTTTTGCACGCGGGGGCCCTAAATTGGACCTTCACCTTGGGCACTGGGTTATTAGATCCCTGGAGCAAGGGGGCAACCGCCTTGGTTTTGAAAAATCCAAATCGGATCGATGGGCTTCCGGGAATATTGCGCACGCGCAACGTGACGCTGATGGCTGCGGTTCCGGGTGTTTACCGCAAAGTTTTGCAGTTTGATCAGAACCTGCAATTGCCCAACCTGCGTCATTGTTTATCGGCAGGCGAAAAGCTGCCTCCGATGATTGCTGAAAATTGGCGTAAAGAGACGAATACATTTATTTACGAAGCGTATGGAATGTCTGAATGTTCGACATTTATTTCCAATGCGCCTCAGCTAAGCTTAAAACAAGGGGCGCTTGGACGCCCTCAACGCGGACGTAAACTGGCAATCCTGCCGCTGGATGGGGGGGAACACCCTGTTGCTTATGGCGCAATTGGAATTATTGCCGTGCATCGCGCCGACGCAGGCTTGATGCTTGGATATTTTGGCGCGCTGCAGGCCACGCAAGCTTGTTTTCGCGGCGATTGGTTTCTTACAGGCGACCTGGCCATCATGGAAAAGGATGGAGCAATCACATATCGCGGACGCGCTGATGATATGATGAATGCCGGCGGTTTTCGGGTGGCGCCTTTAGAGGTTGAAACCGTCATGCAAATGTGTCCAGGGGTTGTAAATATTGCGGTGACATCGATCGAAATCAAGCCAAACAGCTTTGTCATTGCGGGGTTTTATATGGCCGAGGCAGAGCTGGATGGCACCGTATTAGATCGTTTTGCAAAACATCATCTCGCAGCGTATAAATGCCCGAAGACTTATATCCGCTGTAACGCGTTGCCCATGGCCGCCAATGGTAAAATCCAACGTCGAGCCTTGGCCTTAAACTGGAATAACTTGAATGGTTAATTTAGACATTATTTCTGATCCAATTTGCCCATGGTGCTTTATTGGAAAAACAAACCTTGAGAGGGCTTTAGAAAGTAAGCTTAATTTAATTTTTAATATTCGTTGGCATCCGTTTCAACTCAATCCAGAGATGCCGGAGCAGGGGATGGAGCGGCGCACCTATTTGGAAACAAAATTTGGCGGTAAAGAGGCCGCGGTAAAAGCCTATGCGCCCGTGGTTGAGCATGCCGAGATGGCAGGCCTTACATTGAATTTAGAAGCAATATCACATACACCGAATACGCTTGATGCCCATCGTTTGATCCATTGGGCAGGTGTGGAAGAGAAACAAAATGCTGTGGTGGATGCGCTGTTTGAAGCCTATTTTCAAAATGGACGAAATATTGGAGATAGCGAAGTGCTCGCCGATATTGCTGATAGCTGCGGCATGGATGCGGCGGTGGTCTTGAAACTTTTGAACTCAGAGGCTGACAAAGAGGAAACGCGCGCGCGTGATGCATCTGCACGTGACATGGGGGTGAACTCGGTGCCAACCTTTATCGTTGCGGGTCAACACGCGGTTCCAGGCGCACAACCGGCTGCTTTATGGACGCAAGTGATTGCCGAGCTTCAGGAAAATATCTCTTTTGAAGCAACCACATAATTAGGCCTCTTTAACAACACGCAGAATTCATGCCTCTGTATTCGTCGGCCCTTATTGTCGAAATCTCTATGTTGCGCAAAGGTAATGTCAAACCTAAAGCCAATCCAAGAGAAAGGCGAATGTGCGTGAAATAACGCGTTCGGCGCGGTTAGTTCGCGTTTCTGGCGATTAACTTTCTTGAAATTCAAACCTGTTACCGTTTAGCCGGGGATCAAGCATATTTGATCAAATCGTACATTTTCAGTATGCGCGATTCTGGCCGGTTCTGCCGTCAGATCGCCGAAAAAGCTCCAATGCGCGGTATGCTAGCCCGTCTTGTCATGAAAATATTTCAAGAAGCCAGTTCACTGCTCTTGAAGAAGATATAAAAAAAGGGAGGCCTAAAGCCCCCCTTTAGTTTCGCCGTTCAAGCTCATCATTTTTACCGCTCGATAACTATATATTTTTGCCTGTGGCCTGAACGCCGTTCGGGGGCGAGCGCACCCGCCCCTTGTCTCTTAGCTACATCCCGACGTTGCTCCGCAGGTGTTGCACTTCATACAGGTGCCGTTACGCAACAATGTGTAATTGCCGCAATCTCCACAAGGATCGCCTTCATATCCCTGCATTTTGGCCTTGCTGCGCAAATCCATTTCAGTGGCAATCACGGGTGTGGTTGCTTCTGCTTCAACCAATACCGCGCTAGGAGTAGCCCCCAAACCGACATCAGCCACCTCTGCGGAGCCGCCTTGCAACATGGCTAAATCTTCTGGCAGGCGCTTGCGTAGATAACCAGAGGAACTGATTTTCTTCAGCACTGCTAGTGACTTAGACGCTGCATCTTCTGTGACTTCTTGAACATTTTGGACCGTGTCATCTTGTCCACGCCCCAAATCATCAAAGGCTGCCCCCTCCGGTGCCACATGTGCAAGATCCGTGCGATCCAGATAGCTGACGGCCAATTCCCGGAATATATAATCCAGGATCGACGTTGCATTTTTGATGCTGTCGTTACCCTGCACCATGCCCGCCGGCTCAAATTTCGTAAACGTAAAGGCGTCTACAAATTCTTCCAGCGGCACACCATATTGTAAGCCGACGGATACCGCGATTGCAAAATTATTCATCATAGCGCGGAAGCCGGCGCCTTCTTTATGCATATCAATGAAGATTTCGCCCAACGCGCCATCAGAATATTCGCCGGTTCTAAGGTAGACTTTGTGCCCGCCGACGATGGCTTTTTGGGTATAACCTTTGCGGCGATGTGGCATCTTTTCGCGATGTGATTTTATAATCTCTTTTACGACGACTTTCTCAACAATTTTTTCAGCAATTACCGCTGCTTTTTCTTGCTGGCTGCCCGTTTCAAGTATTTCCGCGGCCTCATCGTCGTCCTCAACCAGCGCCGCGGCCAAAGGTTGCGAAAGCTTCGATCCATCGCGATATAAAGCGTTTGCCTTTACACCCAATGACCAGCTCAACTCATAAGCCTTCTGACAATCGTCAATCGTAGCATCATTGGGCATGTTGATGGTTTTTGAAATAGCGCCCGAAATAAATGACTGCGCAGCTGCCATCATGTAAATATGGCTATTAACACTTAGAAAACGTTTGCCTTTTTTTCCACATGGGTTGGCGCAATCAAAGATTTTGTAATGCGCTTCTGACAAATGCGGCGCATTCTCAAGCGTCATGGTTCCGCATACATGATCATTTGCAGCGTCAATTTCAGCTTTTGAGAAACCCAAATGACGCAGCAGGTCAAAGCTTGGATCATTCAACTTATCCGCCGGAATGCCTAACACTTTCGTGCAAAAATCAGCGCCCAGCGTCCATTGATTGAACACAAACCGGATATCAAAGGCAGAGGCCAGCGCCGCTTCAATCTTATCCAGCTCGGTTTTTCCAAACCCATGTCCGATTAAGCTCGTATGGTTGATCGCGGGCGCGTTACCAATGCTTCCATGACCTACCGCATATGACACAATCTCTTCTATTTTCGAACTACTATAGCCAAGCTTTTCGAGCGCTCCGGGCACTGAACGGTTGATAATTTTAAAATATCCACCTCCTGCAAGCTTTTTAAACTTTACAAGCGCGAAATCGGGCTCGATGCCGGTGGTATCACAATCCATAACCAGCCCAATCGTGCCCGTGGGCGCAATTACGGTCGTTTGCGCGTTGCGATAGCCGTGCTTCTGCCCCAGATCCAACGCTTGATCCCAGCTGTTGCGGGCAAGCTCTACCAGGCTTTGATCCGGGCAATTCGCGGCATCCAGCGGCAGCGGTTTTACGTCCAGTTTTTCATACCCATCCACGGCGCTTTGCGCCGCGTTCCGATGATTGCGGATCACGCGCAGCATATGATCAGCGTTCTTTTTATACCCCGGGAACGCCCCCAATTCACCCGCTATTTCAGCGCTTGTTGCGTAGCTGACGCCGGTCATTAATGCGGTTAATGCCCCACAAAGCGCACGCCCCTCAACGCTGTCATAGCCGTAGCCCATATTCATGAGCAAACCGCCAATATTGGCATAACCCAAACCAAGCGTTCTAAAATCATAAGACCGCTGCGCAATCTCTTTTGATGGGAACTGCGCCATCATCACAGAAATTTCCAACGTCACCGTCCAAAGCCGCGTGGCGTGCATGTAATCGGCAGATTGGAATTTTCCGTCCTTTAAGAACGTTAATAAATTCATAGAGGCCAAGTTACAGGCCGTATCATCCAAGAACATATATTCTGAACACGGGTTAGAGCCCCGGATTTCACCATCTTCGGGGCATGTATGCCAAGCGTTTACCGTATCGTGATATTGAATGCCCGGGTCGGCGCAGGCCCAAGCCGCATGTCCAACATCTTGCCACAGCTTCCGGGCTTTGATGGTTTTGGCGACCGATCCATCTGTACGACGTAGCAATTCCCAATCCGCATCGTTTTCCACGGCCTTCAGAAACGCATCTGTTACGCGAATTGAGTTGTTTGAGTTTTGACCCGACACAGAGGCATAGGCCTCGCTATCCCAATCTGTATCATAGGTTGGGAATTCAATGCTATCATAGCCTTGCTTGGCGTAATCCAAAACCCGCTTCACATATGTTTCCGGGATAGCAACTTTCTTTGCCGCCCGAATTGCCGATTTCAGAGAAATGTTCTTGCTTGGATCTACCGAATCTTCGCTGCTGCCATCCCAAGCCCGGATTGCGGCAAATATTTCATTCAGCTTGGCTTCATGCATTTTGCTGCCCGCGACTATACTGGCAACCTTTTGTTCTTCTTTCACTTTCCAATTGATGAAATTTTCAATATCGGGATGATCCGCGTCACAAATAACCATTTTGGCGGCTCTGCGCGTTGTGCCGCCCGATTTTATCGCCCCAGCGGCGCGGTCGCCAATTTTTAAAAAGCCCATCAGGCCGGATGATTTTCCGCCACCAGAAAGCGGCTCTCCATCGCCGCGCAACGAGCTAAAGTTAGTGCCAGTGCCGGATCCGTATTTGAACAGGCGCGCTTCGCGCACCCACAGATCCATAATACCCCCCTCATTCACCAAATCATCTGAGACTGATTGAATGAAGCAAGCGTGCGGTTGCGGATGCTCGTAAGCAGATTTTGATTTTACAAGCTTTCCAGTTTTGTAATCCACATAGTGGTGGCCCTGGCTTGGGCCATCAATGCCATAGGCCCAATGCAGGCCTGTATTGAACCATTGTGGGCTGTTGGGTGCAGCGCGCTGGGTTGCCAGCATGTGGCGCATTTCGTCGTAATAGGCACGTGCGTCCTCTTCGGTTGAAAAATAGCCGCCTTTCCAGCCCCAATACGCCCAGGCGCCGGCTAACCGGTTAAACACCTGTTTGGATGACGTTTCGCCCGTGATCGGCGTTGAGGGTGATGCCGCGACCGAGCGCCACAGAAACTCTGGCACGCCTGCCTCCTTAACGCGCTTCAATTCGGTCGGCACGCCCGCTTTGCGAAAATATTTCTGCGCAATCACATCGCTTGCAACCTGTGACCATGTCGCGGGCACTTCAATATTCTCAAGCGAAAAAACAACCGTACCGTCGGGATTTTTGATTTCTGAGGATGTGGTGACAAACTCAAGCCCCGCATATGCGTCGGCCGATTTTCTCGTAAAATTGCGTTCAATTTTCATCTTAACGTGCCTCTTTTTATACTCGCCGATTCCCGGCTGATTGGCGCAACGAGCACATAAGCCCCAACGCATGTTTCCAATGGTTCAACAATCGCTTCTTTTTACCGCATGGCCCTCCGCAAACACCACATCTTGTGTCACGCGGGTCGATCCGCACAAATTGGCGTATATGAGTGGGGTTGGTCAATCGGTTTTTTTAAAAATTTTCAAATAAATTCGCTTGACTTCACAGTCTCAAATTTTTTTGAAATCTCAACTTGCAAGTTATGCCTGAGGCCCGAAAATTTTTGGCTTTGCCGTTGGTTGAAAAAAACTGAAGTTTTTTGGAAGGTTAGCAGAAGAACTTGAGCTTTATGGAAACATTTAAATCGATAGCCCGCCGATTCATTTTGGGCGATATGTCAGGTAAAATATCAAAGCAGGATCTCAAACTTATCCGATGACTTTCGATGCAGTTCGGTCACGGCGCTTAAACTGTTTTCTTTCTCAATCCGCATCTGCTTTTAATTTAAGCAATTTTTTTGCATTAAATTTAATCGCATGAGCCCAAGTATTAGGGCTATATATACAGATTGAGACCTGTCAAAAATGTCTGAATATGAACTTTCTCGTAATTTTCTTGGCTGTGCACTTTTGTTGAAAAGAGTTTTTTGTGAAATAGGCGGCTTGCATGCACCTGTTTTAAATTCGTGTTACACTATCTGATCTAAAAATTTTGAATATGAGGCCGCGGAGAAGGACGATGCGCTGCGCCGAACTCTTCAAGGATGCAATTTTATGATCCACGCGCGCGCATGAAACGTGATTCTGAGACTGGGTGCCAAGGATTATGCAAACCGCGATGCGCAACAGAACGAGTAATTGCATCTGAAACGAGTATCATTTCCCGCAGTTTAAGATTAAATCTGCTGCTTTTTCAGCAATCATGATGGTTGGAGCGTTTGTATTTCCGCTTGTAATACAAGGCATTGCGCTGGCATCGACCACTCTTAAACCTTCTATGCCACGAAGTTGTAGTTTTTCGGTCAAGGGCGCCGTTGCATCTTGCCCCATGCGCACGCTGGATGTTGGATGAAAAATCGTTGTGCCAATATCTCCCGCCGCCTGAATCAGGTCGCGATCCGTTTGCGCTTGCGGCCCTGGTTTATATTCTTTCGGCTGATATTGTTGTAAGGCGGGTTGCGCCATTATCTTTCGCGTCAGATTAATCGCATCCTTTGCCACCAATCGATCGCCTTCGCTGGACAAAAAATTCGGAGATATTTGAGGGGCATCAAGAGGGTTTGAGCTGGCAAGCCGCACCTCTCCGCGGCTTTCAGGCCGCAAATGACAAACAGAAGCGGTTATTGCGGGGAAATCATGCAGCGGTTCACCAAAAGCATCTAACGACAAAGGCTGCACATGGTATTCTAAATCTGCCGTTGCCACATCCGGGCGTGATTTTGCAAAAGCCCCCAATTGAGAGGGCGCCATCGACATGGGTCCGGACCGTTTGAGCAAATATTCACCAGCGATTTTGGCTTTTCCAAAAACCGAATTGGCCAAAGTGTTAAGGGTTTTTGCTCCCGTTAACCGCCATGAACAGCGCAACTGCAGGTGATCTTGCAGATTTGCGCCAATTTCGGGACTATGTTGAAGCACTTCAACGCCATGCGCTTGTAGATGCTGCGCGGGCCCTATTCCCGATAATTGCAAAAGATGCGGAGATCCGATAGCCCCCGCGCACAGAATGACTTCCGCCCTTGCATAGGCCGTTTTTGAAGTGGCGCCTTGTTGATACTCTACCCCAACCGCATGGTTTTGTTTCACAATCACGCGCTGGGTTTGGGCATGCGTTTTTAAATATAAATTATTTTTGTTTTTAATCGTTCTAAGGAAAGAACCTGCCGTATTTGACCGCCAGCCGGAACGTTGATTTACTTTGAAATATCCGACCCCTTCATTATCACCTGTGTTGAAATCATCCACCGGCGGAATGCCTGCGCTTATCGCAGCCCGACGCCAATCATCCAACACCGGCCAATGCAGCCTTTGCCGCTCAACGCGCCATTCACCGCCCGCCCCGTGATATTCAGAGGCGCCATCGACATAATCTTCGGACTTTTTAAAATAAGGTAGCACGTCATCCCAGCCCCAGCCGAGAAGGCCCAATTGTCGCCAGTGATCATAATCCGCGGCCTGCCCGCGCAAATAGAGCATTCCGTTTATAGAGCTACAGCCGCCTAATATTTTTCCCCTTGGGTATAACAAGCTGCGATTATTCAAACCGATCTGTGGTTGTGTTTTGAATTGCCAATCTGTGCGGGGATTATCGATGCAATATAAATAGCCCATTGGAATATGCACCCAGTGATAATTATCACGCCCCCCCGCCTCTAAAAGCAATGTTTTATGGCCCGCCTCAGCCAAACGCTTCGCCAAAACACAGCCCGCGCTGCCCGCCCCAACAATAATATAATCAAATTCCATAATCGCCATTTAACCCTATTTTTAATTAGGGTGTTACTTTTTTAAACGCTGGTTTAATAAGTTTGTACAAAAAAATCCCTGCCCTGGAACGGCGATTGCACGCAAAATTTAAAAGCTATTGCTGCGCTTTGCCTATACTTCTTTAGTTACTCACGCCATCTCGCTGAAAAGCGCTGCGTTAAGAAAACTTATGAAAGCGCACCATACTTTAGCTCTTAAAGTTGTTAACGTATTGAAGGATAAATTTGCAAAAGCCTATTGCGTGAAAACTAACCGTATGAAATCGACTCCAGATTAATATGGATGGTTTTGTTTATTTAAGGCTCTGCAAAAAAAAGATAAAACGCGCAGCGTGGGGAATCAAAAAACACTTACATTGGTAATTAAAATAGCAAGTTTATGCTTCTGGACTAATTCCTTAGAAAGGATATGAAAGCGTGGTGGATTAAGTTAATCAGCAACCCCGCGCAGCATAAAAGGTTTAATTGAAATGGTACATCGTATTTTGATTTTGGGCGGCGGCTTCGCTGGATTATACGCTGCTCGAAATCTGCAACGGTTAATGGGCAAAGAAGCTGCGATCGAAGTTGTAAATCGTGAGAATTATTTTGTGTTCCAACCTTTGCTACCCGAGGTGGCCGGCGGCGCGATTTCAGCGGTAAATGCAGTTTCGCCTTTGCGCTTTCTTACCCGGAAAATTTTCATACGAAAAGCTGAGATTGATAGTATCAACCCAGAGGCGCAAACGGTGACCGTTTTTCAAGGGGTGCAGCGCCGGCCTACGGTTTTGGAGTATGATCACCTGATTATTGCGCTTGGGTCTGGAAGCGATTTATCTCGCACACCTGGCCTGAACGAACACGCCTTCACGATGAAAACGCTCAGCGATGCGCGGCGTTTAAGGGCGCATGTGATTGAGCGGCTGGAACATGCCGATATCACGCGCCTTCCCGAGGTGAAGAAAGGTGCCCTTACCTTCACCGTGATCGGAGGGGGGTTTTCAGGAATTGAAACCGTGGGTGAGATAAAAGAACTGATCGATCGTTCTTTACGCTACTATCCAAATATAAAAGCCTCAGAAATACGCGTTGTCGTGTTAGAATTTGCCGATCGTATCTTGAATGAAATGCCCGAAAGCCTTGCCGCCTATGCGCAGAGCAAATTAAACCAGCGGGGCATTGAAGTGCAGCTGGGCGTTGGTGTCGCAGAAGCAACGGGGACGCAGCTAGTCACCACAACCGGAGAGGTAATAGAAACGCGCACCATCGTGGCCACAATTGGCAATACGCCGCCCCCCGTGGTTGCAACGATGCCTTTAACGCTTAAGCAGGGGCGAATCTTGGTTCGGCGTGATTTTCGTGCAGATGGGTTTGAAAACATTTGGGCGATAGGGGATTGTGCGTTAATACCAATGACCAAAACGGCCTCAGACCGCGAAGATTTCGCCCCTCCAACAGCCCAATTTGCCGTGCGAGAGGCAAAGCATTTAGCGCGAAATGTTGTTGCAGCCCTTCAAAATCGGAGTTTGAAGAATTTTCATTATAGTTCAAAAGGATCGCTGGCCTCGCTTGGCGCCGGGCGCGGTGTTGCGGAAGTTTATGGTATCAAGTTGACCGGTCGTTTGGCCTGGCTGTTATGGCGAGTCTATTACATTTCGTTTCTCCCCGGTATGCAAACCCGCATCTCTGTGCTTTGGAATTGGCTGATGGACGGGTTTTCCCCCCGCTCAGTGGTTCAGATTAATTCAGAAAAGCCGCAAGATGCGCGATATGTCTTATACCGCGCAGGTGATCGAATTTACGAAAATGGCGCGCGCTCTGATGGGTTTTACACGATCGCTAGCGGCAGCGTCGAAATTACTGGCATAGATCCCGTAACCGGGGAAGAGACATCACGCGTTCTTAACGCGGGCGATCACTTTGGGGAACGCTTGCTTATTGGCGCAACGCGGCGGATTGCCACCGCGGTTGCGGTCGAAGACACAAAGGTTTTGGTCTTAACGCGCGATGAGTTTTTGAAGCTTGCAGAGGGTCTTCCCTTCTTTCGCACATATTTCGAAACCCATTTACGAAACTCGGGGCTTGGAAGCATCGAGGCAGAAAACCACGATAAAGCTTAATAATTGTTGAAAATACTGGATTAGCTTTTCAAACAGACGTTCACGCGGCGCGCTTTTAAGGAAACATCTGAACGTGCACCAAACTTGCTCAACCCGGCTATGACATACATGATCAGTCAAACCTGCAGTGTCGGAAATAAAATGCGTTAACCAATCAGCGCCTGCCCCAGAACCGCGCCGCGTATAAAACACTTAGCCCGGCCGTTGACAGCAATCCGCAACTGTTGCTTTCTACCCATCTCATCACTTGCTTCAAAAAGCTATTTTCATGTCTCAACAATTTGCGCGCTTTCCAAGCCTATCGGGAAAAACAGTTTTTATGACAGGCGGGGCCTCCGGGATTGGCGCCGAGATTGTTAAGGCCTTTTCCGATCAAGGCGCGAAGGTTGGGTTTTTAGATCTCGATCAGACAGGTAGCGCAGAATTGGCTGAAAAGCTCGGCCCGAATGTTACGTTTGAAATTTGTGACCTGCGCGATATTACCGCGCTCAAGTCGGCCTTGGATGCATTGATTGGCCGGATTGGCAATGCCGATGTGGTGGTGAACAATGCTGCAAGAGATGACCGGCATGATTGGCAGGATGTCACGGTTGAGTATTGGGACGAACGCATGGCTACAAATTTACGTCACCAATTCTTTACCTTACAACATCTTGCGCCAGGAATGACCGAACGCGGTGGCGGGTCTATTATAAATATCGGCTCGAATTCATGGTGGGAGGCAGGGGGCGGTTTTCCAGCCTATGCGACCGCAAAATCGGCCGTGCATGGCCTGACCCGTACGATGGCGCGTGATTTGGGAAAACACCGCATTCGCGTCAATACTGTTGTACCAGGCTGGATAATGACGGAGCGCCAAAAAGATCTTTGGGTCACGCCGGAAGGTTTGGAAAATCAGCGCAAAAGGCAATGCCTTCCAGACTTGATCGATCCGGTCTATGTGGCGCGCATGGTCCTCTTTTTGGCGTCAGATGATGCAGCCATGTGCACGGCAAATAACTATATGGTCGAAGCGGGTTCGATCTAACATTGGAGCGTTCATAAGCTGACGTTAAATACGTTTGAATGGCTTTGGCTATTCTGATTGCGCGGCTTCAATTTTTCGCCATTTTGCCACGTTTTTATTATGCTCGGCCAGCGTTTCGGCAAAGGCATGCCCGCCCGTGCCATCGGCAACGAAAAACACCAGATTTGTCGACTCAGGGTTCAAAGCGGCTTCAATACTCGCCTTGCCGGGATTGGCGATCGGCGTCGGGGGCAATCCTTTATTCGTATATGTGTTCCAAGGGGTGTCTTTGCGCAATTCACTGCGACGCAAGCCGCGCCCCAGCACAGCTTGACCTTTCGTAATGCCATAAATCACCGTTGGATCGGTTTGTAGCGGCATGCCTCTGGTCAAACGGTTGATAAACACGCTGGCAACCAGACGCCGCTCGGCAGCCATGGCGGTTTCCTTTTCGATAATTGAGGCAAGTATCAGCGCCTCTTGGGGTGTCGCGAGAGGCAACCCCTCGGCGCGCAGCGCCCAAGCCTCACTCAAATAGCTTTCTTGGGTTTGGCTCATGCGTTGCAGCAGTCCTGTTCTTGTATCTCCTTTGCGCAACTCATAACTGATCGTTGCAAGGCTGCCTTCGGCCGGAATTTCAAGAATATCGCCGGTTAAAATATCGATATTTGATAAGGCTTCGACCACCTGCCACGAGGTTATGCCCTCGGCCATAGTTAAACGGAAGCGTAGGCCCGGGAGCGCAACCGTCTCTTTGTAGGCTGCTGGCGGCGCTTGTGACAGGTCAAAACTATCGATTTCTACCAATTTTTGCGTGACGGGATCCATTTCGCGAATTTGAGCTTGCGTTGTATTAATTCCCAATCGGAACACGATTTCAGTACCGCAGGTATTTGCCCCACCACGGGTTACAATATCGGTGATCTCGCGCATTGAAGACCCTTGGGGAATTAAGAAACTGCCTGCTTTTAACTGCGCCGTTTTGTTTTCATACTCACTGCCAATACGAAATATCGCAGGTTGAGACAGGGCACCCATCTCGTCTAATTGCTGCGATAATTTGCGCATGGTTTGACCTCGGTCAACCAGCAAACATTTTGCTTCAGAAAGCGGACCGGCACCATAATATTGCGCCTGCCCCCAAAGAGCGAGCGCACCGATCAGGAGAAACACCAAGATTAGAAAGGTCAGCGCATTCGACGCCGCGCTTCGCCACATTAGCGGGCTTTACCCAAAAGGAGTGAGGCGTTAGTGCCTCCAAAGCCGAATGAGTTTGAAAGGGCAACGTCAATTTTGCGCGGACGGTTTTCATTCGCCGCCAAATCAACCGCAGTTTCCACCGCGGGATCATCAAGGTTGATGGTTGGGGGCGCCACTTGATCTCGAATTGCCAGAATGGTGAAGATCGCTTCAATAGCGCCTGCAGCACCTAAAAGGTGGCCAGTGGCGGATTTTGTTGAGCTCATGGTCAAATTTGAAGCTGCCTCACCCATCATGCGTTCTACTGCGGCCAATTCAATCACATCCGCCATTGTCGAAGTGCCATGCGCGTTAATGTAATCAACTGCCTCTGGTTGCAACGCGGCTTTTGACAAAGCAGCGCGCATGGCGCGCTCGCCGCCTTCGCCATCTTCAGACGGGGCGGTAATGTGATAGGCATCCCCAGACAGCCCATAGCCCAAAACTTCGGCGTATATTTTGGCGCCGCGCGCAACAGCGTGTTCATATTCTTCTAGCACAACCACGCCGCTGCCTTCGCCCATCACGAAGCCGTCACGATTGCGATCATACGGGCGCGAGGCCGCTTGTGGATTATCAACATAATTGGTCGAAAGCGCTTTACACGCGTTAAACCCGGCTATTCCGATTTCGGAAATTGCGGCCTCGGCTCCTCCGGCCACCATCACGTCTGCATCATTGGTTTGGATCAACCGGGCGGCATCGCCAATCGCATGCGCTCCCGTGGAGCAGGCGGTCACCACCGAGTGATTTGGGCCTTTAAACCGAAAACGGATACTCACTTGCCCGGAAACAAGGTTGATCAACGCTCCGGGGATAAAAAACGGCGACACCCGACGTGGCCCGCGTTCTTTGATTAAGATGGCGGTTTCGGCAATTGAATTAAGCCCACCGATTCCCGATCCGATCATAACTCCGGTGCGCAGACGCCCCGCCTCTTCCTCGGGCATCCAACCAGAATCCTCAACCGCCTCAACAGCGGCAGCTATCCCATATAGGATAAAATCATCTATTTTCCGTTGCTCTTTGCCCGCGAGAACATCATCGGCATTGAAGCTTGCGCCGCTGCCATCGCCTAGCGGCACTTCGCAGGCATATTTCGTTGCAACCTGCTCAGCGTCAAAGCGCGTGATGAGGCCCGCGCCAGATTGCCCGGCCAATATGCGTGACCACGTGGCCTCGACGCCATTCGCCAATGGCGTTACCATTCCAAGACCTGTGACAACCACTCGACGCATCCGCCCGTCCTTCTAATCTAATTATTTCACCTGCAACCTCAGGGTCTGTAAATACGTCTATTTGTTAGAAATCACAAGAATTAGGACTTTGGATTTGTAACAAAAAAAGCCCCTGCCATTACTGACAGAGGCCGTATTCAGCATTTACGGGTGCAAGCTTACGACGCTTCACTGATAAATTTAACTGCATCTCCAAATGTTTGGATGTTTTCTGCGGCATCGTCGGGAATTTCAATTCCGAACTCTTCTTCAAAAGCCATGACCAATTCTACTGTGTCCAAGCTGTCGGCGCCAAGGTCATCAATGAATGATGCATTGTCTGACACTTTATCTTCTTCAACACCAAGATGCTCCACAACAATCTTTTTAACGCGGTCTGCGATATCGCTCATTATTCATTCCTCATTCTATGCGGGCCGAGCCCGGTTAACCACTCTGCGAGCGGGTCTTACCTTTTTGATGGCCTCCCTAAGCCACAGGCGCGAACCAGTCAAGAGCACTTGCCAAACACGCGCTGGCATTTATGCGCCGGCTATAGCACAGCTTATCAATTAGGCAAATGATTTCGGCGCAATTTTACCTTTTTGCACAAATTTAAAAACCTGCGATTTTCCTTTATCCGTGAACAGCTCGCGCTTACTGGCGTGCTCTAAATCATTGCCATGCCACCATTCACATGCAATGTGCTGCCTGTCACGTAGCCAGCGCCATAGCTTGCCAAATACCCAACTGCGCTAGCTATATCTTCCGCGGCGCCCATCCGGCCCGCGGGAATTTGCGCTAAAATTGCCTCTTTGCGATCGTCGGCCAATTTATCTGTCATTGCAGTCGCGATAAACCCCGGCGCAACCACGTTTACCGTAATACCGCGGCTGGCCACTTCATAAGCCAGCGATTTTGACATACCAACCATTCCAGCTTTTGAGGCCGCATAATTGCCTTGACCGGGATTGCCCGTCGCGCCCACCACCGAGCTGATATTGATTATCCGCCCCCACCTAGATTTCATCATACCGCGCAGCGCGCCTTTGCACAGCTTCATCGTGGCGGTGAGATTGACATTAATTACGGTTTGCCATTCCTCATCCGACATGCGCATGAATAAATTATCGCGGGTGATACCTGCATTGTTTACTAAGATATCGAGGCTACCAAGGGCGTCTATGGCTTGCTTGGGTAAGGCCTCAACCGCCGCCATATCGTTTAAATTGCAGGGCAATATAAAGGCTCTTTCGCCCAGTTCGTTGGCAAGTCTCTCGAGCGGTTCCTGCCGCGTTCCACTTAACGCAACTTTGGCACCCGCGGCGTGTAACCTGCGGGCGATCGCGCTGCCAATTCCACCTGACGCTCCGGTTATCATAGCATTTTTATTATTTAAATCAGACATTAAAAAACCCTACTCTTATGTATTAATCGCGGCGGATATATCATCAGGCGTTGCGATATTTATGCACGCAACTGCCCGATCAATGCGCCGCACCATCCCCGTAAGCGCTTTACCAGCGCCGATTTCCCAAATCTCTGACACTTTCTGCTCAACCATCCACTGCACCGATTCACGCCAGCGCACCGAAGCCGTAATCTGTTGAAACAACAACTCGCGAATTTGTTCAGGCGCGCTGACGGCTTCAGCTTTGACATTGCAGACCAAGGGCACTTTTGGGGCCGTGATGGCGACCGTTGATAATGCTTGCGCCATTTCTGCCGCGGCGGGGGCCATCAAATCGCAGTGAAACGGAGCGCTTACCGGCAACAGCAAGGCGCGTTTCGCGCCCGCCTCTTTGGCCAAAGCAATGGCTCTTTCCACCGCCCCTACATGGCCCGATACGACAACTTGACCTGGATCATTATCATTGGCGGCTTGACAGATATCGCCCTGTGCAGCCTCCGCCGCAAGCTTTGTAACAGCTGCAAAATCAAGGCCAAGGATAGCGGCCATCGCGCCCACGCCAACCGGAACTGCCGATTGCATTGCCTGCCCGCGTTTGCGCAACAGCCGCGCTGTATCGGCCACGGATAAAGCGCCTGCAATCGCCAAGGCTGAAAATTCCCCTAAAGAATGGCCGGCCACATAATCAACACCGTCTAAGCCCAAACCCTCTGATTGCAACGCTCGAAACGCCGCCAAAGACGTGGCCATCAACGCGGGCTGTGCGTTTTCCGTTAGGGTTAACTCGTTTAGGTCTCCCTCCCAGATCAACCCGCTCAGATTCTCGTTCAACGCGTCATCAACTTCCTGAAAAACGATTTTTGCCTCGGGATAGGCCTCAGATAATGCCCGCCCCATTCCGATCGTTTGAGCGCCCTGCCCTGGACAAACATATGCGCGTGCCAATGCTCTTTTCCTTTTTATTGCTTTTGACCGAGATATCCAACCCAAGCGGGCGGTGCAATGCTTTTCACCAAAACCCGTTGAGCCAGCACCATTGCTTTAAAGGCTGGGCGGCCTCAGCGAGGGCCAATCACATTGTCTGTGCCAAGCCTCAGCCATGCATAATAGCTTTAAATCATCGCCCCTTGCGGCCATAAGCTGCAACCCGAAGGGCAATCCTGCAGCGCCAAAGCCAGCAGGAAGATTAACCACTGGCACCCCCAAAAGGCTGGCAGGCGTAACGATTTGCATCCAGCGATGATAACTGTCCATAGGTTGCGCGTTTATATGGCTTGGATAGGCTAGGTTGGCTTTAAAAGGCCAAATCTGCGTTGAGGGCAAAATAATTGCATCATAGGTTTCAAGAAGTTTCATATATTTATTAAACCAACTTGTGCGCAAAACGCTGGCCGCGTGCAGCTCTTGGCCGGTAAAGCTTAAACCGCGCTCTATTTCCCAAATCGCCTCGGGTTTTAACAGCTTGCGGTGATCAGGCGCATGATAATGCGCGGCTTCTGAACAGGCAATTGCCCAGGATCGAAGGATGGTCCAACTTTGCCAAATATCATCCAGGGAAAACGGAGCCTCAAGACTGTCCACATCCGCGCCCAGCTCTTTAAACGCATAAATCGCCGCATCTGATGCGCCAATCAATTCGGGTTCGATTTGCAATTGCCCCGACCAATCGCCCAGCCACGCCAGACGCTTTCCGTGCAAATCGGGCCGCATCAGATTCAAGTAATCTTGTGCGCCTCTAAACCTTGAGGTTGCCGTTTGTCACGCCCCGCTTGCACGCTTAAAAACGCCGCCAAATCGCGCGGTGACCGCGCCATGGGGCCCTGCGTGGCGTTTTGCTGCAAAAACATCTCAGCGCCAGGCTCAGAGGGCACCAAACCAAAACTTGGCCGAAATCCGTAGACATTGTTCCAGGCCGCGGGATTGCGCAAAGATCCCATCATATCCGAGCCATCTGCCAAAGGTAGCATGCGGGTAGAGAGCGCCACCGCAGCTCCGCCAGAGGATCCCCCTGCGCTTTTGCTCAGATCATACGGGTTAAAGGTTGTGCCATGAACCGGGTTGTATGTATGACTGCCAAGGCCAAACTCGGGCGTATTGGTTTTTCCAATGATGATCGCCCCCGCAGCGCGCACACGTGCAACCGCAATATCATCTTTTTCTGCGATGTAATCTGCAAAGATCGCAGAGCCCATAGAGCTGGGCATGTCTTTGACATCATGTAGATCTTTAATCGCAATTGGCAGCCCATGCATCCAACCTGAGCGGCTTGATTTATCCGCCTGCGCCGCTTGGGCCAGCAGATCCGCCTCCTCTCGCAGGTATATTATGGCATTTACCTGCGGATTTATCGTTTTGATGCGGGCCAAGGTGTCCTGCATAAGCTCAACCGCGCTAATTTCGCGCCTGTTTAAAAGCTCTGCCTGCGCAAGCGCGCTTTTGAACAGGGCGTTCATTCGCTGCGGCTGCTTTGGCTATATGCGCAGCCGTTATGCGGAAAAAACACAGCTAGCATGTTCAGGCTGCCATACCCTAGTGTTGTGGCACAGCAGCGCATTTAATGCGCGTTCCGAGTTTGCAAGAATATACACCTGATAACGCCGCGCTCAGTCAAGATCACTGGCCTCTGCCCTCGTTTTTCCTGATACGTCCTGCGCCAAAGTGGCCGCCATGAATGCGTCTAAATCCCCATCCAAAACCCCTTTTGTGTCAGAGGTTTCATGTCCCGTGCGCAGATCTTTCACCATCTGATAAGGTTGCAAAACGTAAGTTCGAATTTGATTGCCCCAACCGGCATCGCCTTTATTCTCATGGGCTTCGTTAATTGCAGAATTACGGCGGTCTAACTCCATTTGATAAAGCCGAGACTTCAAGGCTTTCATCGCAATATCACGGTTTTGGTGTTGCGATTTTTCGGAGCTGGTGACCACGATGCCTGTTGGGTGATGGGTGATGCGCACCGCAGAATCGGTGGTGTTCACATGCTGCCCCCCGGCCCCGGACGAGCGGTATGTATCTATGCGAATATCTGCAGGGTTGACCTCTATATCAATATTATCATCCACCACGGGATAGACCCACACCGAGCAAAAAGATGTGTGACGCTTGGCGGCAGAGTCAAAAGGAGAAATACGCACCAAACGGTGCACCCCGCTTTCAGATTTCAGCCAGCCATAAGCGTTTTGACCGCTAATCTTATAGGTCACCGATTTGATGCCAGCTTCTTCCCCGGGCGTTTCCGATTGCATTTCGATTTTATAACCGGCTTTTTCAGACCATCGCAGATACATCCGCGCCAGCATCGAGGCCCAATCGCAGCTTTCAGTGCCTCCCGCGCCCGAATGCACTTCGAGAAACGTATCATTGCTGTCAGCTTCGCCGTTCAATAAGGCTTCAAGCTCTTTTGCCGCGGCTTTCTTAGCCAGTTCGATCAAAGCGTTTTGGGCATCAGCAATCACTTCTTGATCGTCTTCCATCTCGCCCAATTCGATCATTTCAATATTGTCATTCAGATCTTGCGCGATACTGTTATGAACTTCCACTGCATCCACAAGGCTCTGGCGTTCGCGCATCAATTTCTGCGCGCTTTCTGGATTGTTCCAGAGGTCGGGATCTTCCACCCGCGCGTTGAATTCTTCCAGTCGATGCGAAACGGTGACCCAATTTAAGCGTTGCCGAAGCAAGGCGAGTGATTTGTTAATTTCAGATACAGTTGTTACGATGTCAGCGCGCATAGGTTTCCCAGTTTTAAAGCGTTGCGCTAGGGTTTACAGAAGCCAGCCCGGACTGACAAGGTGAACGCTTTTGCTTTGGCAACCGTCCTTGCAACCTTCAATACAACCCCCCAGAGCTCAGTGTGCCAATGCTGGCTTTGGGCCCAACCTTTACGCTTTTTCCTGACGAGGTCTGGATTTCGCGGCTGATTTGTTCTTCGGTATCTACGCGCTCAAAATTGCTGCCCATCGCGAATCCCCCGTCAAAAGCCACCCCAAATATTGGCTCTTCGCCGTCACGAAAAAATTCGGCAACAACGTGGTCACCTTCGGCGTCATCAGCAAGGCGCGCGCCCGTGAAGCGATCAATATTTATAAATTGCCCTTCCTCTGGCACGATAAATGGCCCGCCGCCGAATTTTTCTGTGGCAGCTTGCATAAATTCATTGAAGACCGGACCGCACATGCCGCCGCCAAAAGCGCGTTTTCCGAGCGGCTTGGGCAAATCATGTCCAATATAACAACCGGCCACGAAATTACTGGTAAACCCAACAAACCAAACGTCTTTTGACTGGTTCGTTGTGCCGGTTTTACCCGCTGCAGGCACCCCTAAGTTGATGCTGTTGCTCGCTGTCCCTCGATCTACAACGCCCTGCATCATCGAGGTGAGTTGATACGCGGTTGTCGCATCCATGATACGCTCGCGATTCGAAACGATCAGCGGCGCGCGATTTGCAGGAATTGTCTCAAACCCACATTCAAAGCACTCGCGTTCATCATGGCTGTAAATGGTTTTTCCATACCGATCTTGAATCCGATCCACCAATGTGGGTTGCACGCGTTCTCCGCCATTGGCAAACATCGCATAAGCGGCCACCATTTTGTATAGGGTGGTCTCTTGCGCGCCTAAAGAATTCGCCAAAAACGGGTTCATGCGATCATAAACGCCAAAGCGCTCGGCATAATCACCAATCACGTCCATCCCAACTTCCTGAGCCAAACGAATGGTCATCAAATTGCGAGACTGTTCGATGCCAGTGCGCAACGGCGTTGGTCCGTAAAACTTATCTGATGAGTTGCGCGGCGTCCACAACCCTTGCGGCGTATCAATTTCGATCGGTGCATCAATCACGATTGTTGCGGGTGAATAGCCACTATCAAGCGCTGCGGCGTAAACAAAGGGCTTAAAACTTGAGCCTGGCTGCCGGTCTGCTTGGGTCGCGCGGTTATAAACCGACGCTTCATAAGAAAACCCGCCCTGCATTGAAATAACCCGGCCTGTATTGACATCCATGGCCATAAACGCCCCCTGCACTTCTGATACTTGGCGCAAGGACCATCGTTCAAACGCGCCCTCCTCATCCAGAAGGGCCCGCACCAAAACCACATCGCCCAGCGACAAAAGATCAGAGGCGCGTTTGGCTTTTGGGCCGAGGTTGCCATCGGCCTTTTGTTTGCTGGCCCAAGTGACGTCACGCGAGGGAATCCAATGCCCATCTTCATCATCTTCAACGCCTGCAATGCCGATTTGCGCCGATTTTTTGCCAAGTCGAAGAACAACAGCTGGATACCATTGGCCATCCAGCTTTATTCCGCGTGGCACCTCAATATCGCTTAGCGCTGCGCGCCACTGGTCTTCGCTGGTTAGCCGCTCAGGCTCAATTGAAAGGCCGGTTCCGCGCCAAATGCCTTGAGCCCGGTCATAGGATTCAAGCGCGCGTTGAAGCGCAATTTCCGCCACCGTTTGCAATTCAGGATCAAAGGTGGCACGGACGGTCATACCCCCTGAGAAAAACGCCTCTTCGCCAAAATCAGCGCTTAATTGGCGTCGAATTTCATCGCTAAAATACCCTCGGCGCGGCAAAGCTGATCGAAAGCTTTTAAAATCTCCATTTTGAACCGACAGCAAAGGTTGCGCCGCCTCCGCGCGATAAGCCGCCTCTTCCAAAAAGCCATTTTGCCACATTTCCTTCAACACGTAATTGCGACGATCGAGCAAGCGCTGTTTGCGCCGGACGGGATGAAAATCGGACGGGGCTTTGGGCAGAGAGGCTAAAAAAGCCGCTTCATGAGGGGCCAACTCATCCAAGGTTTTATTAAAATAGGTTTGTGCCGCTGCTGTCACGCCATATGAGTTTTGGCCTAAGAAAATCTCGTTTAAATAAAGCTCTAAAATACGCTCTTTATCCAATGTGTTTTCAATTCGCGTGGCCAGAATGATCTCTTTGATCTTACGCTCAGCGCGGCGCGACCCATCCAATAAAAAGTTCTTCATCACCTGCTGCGTGATGGTTGAGGCCCCCCTGACCCGGCGCCCACCAGAGCGCGCGGCATCAACTGCCGCAGATAGAATGCCACGCAAATCATAGCCTGGATGCGAATAAAAATTCTTATCTTCGGCAGAAATAAAGGCTTGTTTGATCAGAAGCGGCACATCCTGGGCTCCGGTAAACAACCGACGTTCGCGCGCAAATTCATCGACAATACGACCTTCACCAGAATAAATCCGGCTAATGGTGGGCGGTTTATATTGCGCCAATGATTCATGTGAAGGAAGATCACGGCCATAAATCCAAAACACTGCGCCGATTGTTAACGCAAAAGCAACAACCGACATCGTCAAGAACGTAAACACACCCCCAAAAAAAGATAAAACAATACGTAGCATTGCCCGCCCTAAATTAGTCCACGTCTTATAAGCAGGCTTTGACCTGGGGTCAAAAGGCTTCGATCAAACTCGTTCAATTCACCGCCTACGCAAAGGCGCGATTTGCTTTTCTTGCGCATACCAAATCATCACACCAAGCCTAACGCCTTCGGCAAATCTCGCCCGCCATTCAGCATTTTGAAGATTTGCCAGATCCGTTTCTGTGGACATAAAACCCGCTTCAATCAAAATCGCCGGAATATCAGCGCCTTTTAAAACCGAAAATCCCGCTTTACGCAAAGGTTTTGCATTGAGCCCTCCCAAGACGCGGGACAATCCTTTCACGACAGATTCTGCCAAAATTTCCGAGCTTCGCATATTTTCTAAGCGGCTCAAATCCAAAAGCGCCATCGCAACATCTTCATCAATCGCGTTTAAATCCACGCCCTGCAGCACAGAATCGGGTTCATGGCGCAACACCAATGATTGCGAGGCGCTTTCAGACGCAAGTGCAGGCAAAGTGTAGACCGTGGTTCCATAAGCCGTTCCCTCGACCAACGCATCCGCATGCAAAGAAATTATTAGATCCGCTTTTACAGCTTGCGCCAACGAAACGCGCGCTTCGAGCGGTACAAATTTATCTTCCAAACGCGACAAAACGACATCTACGCCCTCAACGCGTAGCAAACTTTCTTTCAACTCTTTCGCCAAGCTTAGCATCAAGCCAGCTTCATTCACATCGCCAACTATAGCCCCTGGGTCGATCCCGCCATGGCCCGGATCAATCAGAACCGTCAATCGATTTTCTGTTAAAGCCGGCGCCTTCACTGCGGATTTCAAGGCAAGCTCTAGTTTTGAATTTGTAGCTTTTTGCAACGCAAAAAGCGAAAATTCAACCATCGTGACCGGCGTTAACACCAAGTTCAGCACGGCAGAACCATCAGATGTGTTTACATTCAAATCGGCCGTTTCAAGGCGCATCGGCGATGTCAGGTCGAACCGCAGGACTGAAAGCTGCGAAGGGGATTCAAAATAGGTAACTTGCTTGATTTCTTTGCTTTTATTAAAGTCATAACTGTTTATAACAATGGGATAAAGCGCATTAAATTCAACCTCCATCCGCAGTGGGTCTTGCAGAAAATAGACCCGATAAGGCACGCCTTGGCTAAGATTTAAATTTATCCGTACGCCATCCCATAACAGATCCTCGACGCTGCTGTCCCTGACGCGTAAGCGGGCCAAGCCTTGGATGGCCGGCACGCTTATATCCACGGTTTCTTTTGCTTGCGTCATGCCCGTGCAGAAACCGGTAACTGGGGCCAGCAACGTTGTTAAAGCCAGCAGATTGCGAAGAAACCAAATCATGCCGCAAAGCCTTTCTTCTGCATAAATTGCTTTAATCTATGCAACCCTTCCTGAATATCTTCGCTGCTGCCGGCGTAAGAAAACCGCAAACTTCCCGCCCCGCGCTGGGTGTCAAAATCCAAACCAGGCGTAACGGCCACGCCTGCCTCCTGCAAAATCTCGCGAGCGAAAGACAGGCTGTCGGATGTCAGATGCGAGATATCAGCATAAATATAAAAAGCACCATCCGGAGGCGCGATGCGATCAAATCCAGCCTCTGGCAAGCCATCAATCATCAGGTGGCGGTTTTTCTCGTAGACGGCTTTATATGCGATCAACTCTTCGCGGCACTCCATTGCAGCAAGCGCCACAACTTGGCTGGCATGCGGCGCGCAGATAAACATATTTTGCGCCAAACGTTCAACCTGACGAATGTGGTTTTCGGGCACCACCATCCAGCCAACGCGCCATCCCGTCATCGAAAAATATTTCGAAAATGAATTTATCACGTAGCAATTATTGGTTATCTCTAACGCGCTTACCGCCTTGGTTTCATATTCAATTCCGTGATAAATTTCATCGCTTATAAAGGCCGCTTCACTGCGCTCAGTAGCCTCAATCAATGCGCCCAATTCCCCCCCCGATAGCATCGTTCCGGTTGGGTTGGACGGTGAGGCAACCAGCAATCCGTTCAAGCTTAAATCTGCAAGATCGGTAGGATGCGGTTGAAACTTATTTGCAGCGCTTGTTGGAATATCCACCGCAGTTAAATCAAGAGCTTTTAAAATTTGTCGGTAACTGGGATAGCCCGGCGCGCCAATGCCTACCCGCTCTCCAGCATCAAACAAGGATGTAAAGGATAATAAAAACCCAGCAGATGAACCCGACGTTACAATCACCCGCTTTGAGTCCAAATCAACATCATACCATTCGCCATAGAGATCAGCGATCTTAGCGCGCAGTTCGGGCAAACCAAGCGCAACCGTATAACCCATCGCGGTTGCATTTAAACTATCGCGCAACGCGTTTCTGGCCCCCAAGGGCGCCGGAGTTGCGGGTTGCCCGACTTCCATATGAATAATATGGCGTCCCGCCGCCTCTGCCTGACGCGCAGCTTCCATCACATCCATCACAATAAAGGGATCTACGGCGCCACGGGTTGAGTTTTTCATCATATCAATCCAAACTCTAAATTAGTGAGTGAACTTCCTGATCTATAGGCGGCTTCGATGCGAATAATCAACAGTTTCATTGTGTTAATAGTCCTCTTTTTAACACCAGCCCCCGCCACAGCAATATCCTTGTTACGCGATTCTGATATTGAGCACGCGCTTCAGCAATTGGCGCGCCCCATTTTGCAGGCCGCAGATCTGCCCAGCGAACGGGTGAAGGTATTGGTGGTCGATGATCTTCAATTGAATGCGTTTGTTATCGACAATCATCACATATTTCTTAATGCGGGCATGGTCTTGAAAACAAACTCCGCCAGTATGCTGCAATCAATCATCGCACATGAAGCGGCTCATATTGCAAATGGTCATATCGCCCGAAGAGCAAAGAATATCAAAACGGCCCGCAGCGCCGCCGGATTTGGCATGGCGCTGGGCATAGCGGCTGGCGCCGCGGGTGGGAATGTTGCGCTTGGAACCGGTTTGGCCATCGGCTTAAACAGCTCGGCAGAGCGGAATTTTCTAGCCTATAATCGCAGCGAAGAAAGCTCGGCCGATCAATCCGCCATGCAATATATGCGCCGCGCAGGCATCAGTCTGCAGGGGATGGCGGATGTTTTAGAAATCTTTTCTGGTCAGGAAAGCTTATTACCAGCGCGCCAAGACACCTACCTGCGCTCGCATCCGCTCAGCCGCGAACGGCTGCGCCAAGCACGCTCAAATGCGGCAACACAATCTTCTAGCAAGCCAGATTTATCCGCAGAATATTGGCACGCAAGAGCCAAAGCCAAATTGGCGGCGTTTTTGAGACCACCTTCAACGATTTTGGCGCGAGATCAACGAAAACTTCCTAAGGATCTTCGAGCAATAAGTCTGGCGGTTGCACTGTCGCGGCAAGGCAAATTATCAGAGGCGCTTAACCAGTTGAGGATTGCGCAAGGCATAAGGCCAAGAGATCCCTATTATAAAGAGCTTTACGCAGAGCTTTTAATGCGAAATCAAAAGTTTTCAGCTGCTGTAACAGCCTATGAGAAAGCAGTAGCAATGGCCCCCAAGGATTCGTTGATTTTGGCAGGTTATGGACGCGCCTTGCTGGCCAATAATCAGATATCAATGGCGTTAAAAACGCTCGAAAACGCTCGCGCTCGCGACTTTAGAAGCACCAAATTATTGCGCGATTTGGCGGTTGCCTATGCGCGATCAAACAAACCAGAAATGGCTGCCTTGGTGACAGCAGAGCGCTTTGCGTTGCAGGGGCGGCTAAAAGATGCAAAAGTTCACGCTCGGCGTGCTATTTTGGGTTTGCCAACCGGTTCTCCTGCATGGCAAAAAGCGCAAGACATACTTAATATCAGCACCAAGTAGACAGATCACAAGGATTTATAATGCAGGTCAAAATTTTAAGAATATGGGTTACCCTCTGGGCGCTTTTTGCAGCCGCAATCGCGTCGGCTGGGGATCTGTCTAATCTCTCTGAAACAGATCGCAAAGCGTTTGGTCAAGAAGTGAAACGCTATCTGATGGAAAACCCAGAAGTGATTTTTGAAGCGGTGGATGCGTTCAAAGCCCAGCAGGCGGCCAGCGAAGCCCAAAACGATTTTGCATTGGTGCAACAATACAGCGCTGCACTGTTTGACGATGGCTTTTCCTATCAAGGCGGAAATTTAGAGGGCGATATCACATTGGTTGAATTCATCGATTATCGCTGCGGCTATTGTAAAAAAGCCTTTCAAGATTTGAACGAGCTTCTTGAAACCGATGGGAATGTCCGGTTGATTTTGAAAGAGTTGCCGATTTTAGGCGAAGCCTCGGTTGTTGCGTCGCGGTTTGCGATTGCCGTAAAACAGCTTTACGGCGCCGATGTGTATAAGCAGGTGCATGATGCATTGTTCAGTTTACCGGGCCAACCAACCCCTGCCGCGCTCAGTAAAATATCCCGCAAGCTTGATTTGGATAGGGATAAAATCTTGGATCATATGGCGTCTAATGACGTTGCAGAGGAAATTTCAAAAACCGCTGAATTGGCGCAAAAAATGAAAATAAGCGGCACGCCTACATTCGTGATGCAAGATGAAATGTTGCGCGGGTACCTACCCTTGGAATCGATGCAAGCCATGCTGCGAGACAAAAGAAGTTAAGCGGCCCCTTTGCGGTTACTAATCGCGTAATGGCTTCAAAAAACGCAGCAACGCAGCCGCCGTATCTTTTGGGTGGATGTCTGGAAAAAAATGCCCGCCGGGAATAGCGCTGCAGTCAAACTGCTTAAGCCTTGCGCGCCATGTTTCTGGCAGATCAAAAGATTTATCCATTGCGCCACCCTCGCCCCACATCACCAAGGCGGGCAAATCCAGCTGGCGGGATAAATCGCACTCATCCATATCAAAATCATATTCAAGCGCGGCGCGGTAATCATTGCACATCGCTTCAATCGTTGCGGGATCCCTCCAGGTTTTGCGATAGGCCTCAAGCGCGCATTGATCAAATTGCTCTAATGTACTGCCGCCCCAGCCAAGCAAGCAGCTTTCAAAGTAATAATCGGCATCGGCGGCGATCAAAGTTTCAGGAAACGGGCTGGGTTGTGCCAAAAAAAACCAATGATAATAGGCCCGCGCAACCTCTGACTTTAGCGCATCCAACAAAAAATGGGTGGGCGTAATATCCATAACCGTTAAAGACTTAATGCGATCGGTGGCATCTAGGACCATCCGATATGCGGTGCGCGCACCTCGGTCATGCCCAATCAAATGGAAGCGGT
>JADHOV010000060.1 GCA_016778765.1 Paracoccaceae bacterium
ATCGTATCCAAGCTGGGGGATTGGCTTAAAACACCAAAGCGATCAATCAAGCCGAAACTTGGCTTAATGGCGAAGACGCCGCAAAACGCGGCAGGGCGAATAACCGATCCTCCGGTTTGGGTGCCAATGGCCAATGGCAGTAGGTTTGCGGCGACCACTGCCGCTGACCCTGAGGAAGATCCACCAGGGGTAAAATCAAGCCCGCGGGGATTGCGGGTGCGGGAGGGCTCGAGAAAAGCCAATTCAGTTGTAACCGTTTTGCCGATAACTAGAGCGCCCTGCGCCTTGAGCTGTTTCACAATGCCGGCATCGGTTTGTGCGCTGTAGCCGATTGGCGCGGCACAACCAAACGCGGTGGGCATGCCGGCAACATCGATGATGTCTTTAACGGCAAAAGGCAGGCCCGCCAAAGGTAAGGCCGCCCTTTGCTCTTGTGGCAAAGCGTCAAGACGGGCGGCGTCGGACAGGACAGTGGCCTCGTCAATATATTCAAATAACCCCAATTCGGCATTAACGGTTTTTATATTGGCTAGAACGGTTTTTATGAAAGCTTCAATACTTTGGCCGTTTTGCGCGATGGCGCTACGGCATTGCTTAAAGTGGCTGGCAGGCTGTTTCATTGTGACCCCCTTATTTCTGGCGATCAGGCTACGTCAACATGCTGCTAGGGTAAAACGGGAATATCGCCGCGCTTCAAAAAATTGGGCCGCATTATCAGGGCAGATAGCCCCCAGATGATCGCAAGCATATACATACAGGCAGTGATGGAAATATATTCCGCCACCAAACCCACCAAAGGGGGGCCGAATAAGAATCCCGTAAAGGAGACGGTGGTGATATCCGATACAATTTTAGACGCGTTTTCCGGATTGCGCCTGGCCGCAAGCCCCATCACTAAGGGAATAAAATTTGCGCTACAAAACCCAAAAGCTGCAAAGCCAAATACGATTGTGGCAAGTGATTGGCTATAGGTCGCGGCTGCCATCGAAACGCAGCCCAACAGCATGGCCGATGTGCCCATACCACGCTCGCCAAAGCGAGAGATCAATGAAGCGCCAAACATGCGCGCCACAATTTCAGAGCTGTTAAACGCAAAAATACCGACACCGCCAAGCGCGAGGGCAAGCCCAATATCGTGGGTTAACCACAAGGCTGACCAGTCCAAAATAATACCAATCGTTGCCATTGAGATAGCTGCGACAGCGCCTAAAAACAGCGTGTCGCGGGTTGGAATTCCAAATCGGAACTTTTGTAACGGCCTTATCCGGCGCTGCGTGTTTGAAAAAATAAGGCAGGTCAACCCATAAAGAATGCCCAGCAACATCAGCGCAAAAAACAAAGAGAGCGGCGGAAAGGCGAGGGATGCAAAAAAGCCGCCGATAAGCACGCCAAGCAGGCTTCCGATTGAAAAGCATGCGTGATGAAGCGGTAGCAAGCGCTGCCCGGTGGCTTGTTCTGTATCAACCGTGATAACGATTGCGCAGGGACTGATCACCCCAAAACTGAATCCCACTGGCACGGTCATGAGCGCAAAGGTTAACGCTGTTTCTGTCGACACCCACAAAAAGAGCATTACGCTAAAAGCGATGACGCCAAGCGGGAGTAAAAAATGCGGCCCTAGTTTTGGAATGAGAAGCTTATTTGTTGCTTGCATCGAAAAGATCGACCCAATACCAAACAGCAATAGAATATATCCGAAATTTTTTTTCGACAGCCCGATTTCTTCGATTTTCCAAGGAATGAATACAAACCAATTTCCAATAATCAACATGCAGATGATAATGGCAAACCTAGACATGAAAATGGCTGGAATGAGTGTTTTAATAGAGAGATTTGATATCATATTTGGCCTATTTAAATCGCTTGAACTGAACTAGAAAACACATTTTAAAGGGCTGTGCGGTGATTCCAGGAAACGGCATTAAAGTATTTATATAATACTTTAATGCCGGAGATATATAAAATTAAACCATGCGCAATAAGTATATTTTTCATTTGAAATGCTGAACGGTCACAACGTGTGGAAAACGTGTAAAACGAAAGGTCCAAGCGAGGTTTGGTTTCACGTCTTACGCTGTTGATTGACGCGGATTTTCCCCGAGATGCTGCTGAGTTTGATATTTGAGGCTTTTTTGTGTTTGCGAAATCTTAAATTTAGTCTGGCGGACCCTTTATTGAAAAAAGTATCGGAACGTTAATTTAACCCAAGGCTTTTGAGTGGTTCTGCTTATATTGAAACCGTTATTTGTGTGATTTTGGCCTGTCGGGGTGTTTTCAAAGCGCTGACCTATCGGTATCGTAGCGCGAAGATAGGAGCCGCTATGCGTTGGTTGTTTTTAATTTTTTTCTTTTTCCATTCGATTGCTTTTGCAGGTCAGGCAGAACAAGAAGAAGTGGATCAGGTTTTGGAAGGGTTGAGACCCTGTCTGCTTGCCTTCGTGCATTTGAATAAAAGCAATAATGGGGTAATCCAGCGCGAAGCTCGGTTGCAATTGTTTCTGAAAGTTGATGAAGAGCTATTTAGCGTTGAAAACCAGCAAAAGATGGCGGCTAAATTTAAGCAGATTGTCGACCAATCCCTTTATTTGTTGATTGGAAAAGCACAACAAAACGCCAGTAAGGAAGATCAGGAATATATTTTAGAAAAGATGCGGCCCATCGTGAAAGAACTTGAAGTTCTGGCCGCAACGCCGCCGCAAGATCTGCAATCTTGGGGGGGAGAGCTGAAAGGTTGCGTGGAAAAATACGATCTTTTGAAATGACCTTTAGGCTATTTAAAATGCTTTGATCAGCAGTTGTTTTGGGCTATTGCGTAGCTTTAATTCATATCGGGGCATTCTATTGGTTAATTTTGGATCCTGTTTTTATTGGTGATAGCCGATGTCATATCTAAACTTTTTAAAAAGCAATTTTCGACCCTTTCCCACCTTTATGAAAGTTTGCGCAGCGGCTCATCGCGAACAGCCGGTAAATATGTTTTTTCTTTAAATGTTAAATTAGGAAGGTAAATTTTTTCGATCAACATCAATACTCAAATTATTTTGCCAAGCTGCAAATTAAGGTCGGTAAGCGTCGCTTAAATTTTATGAGCGGATTGCAGCACTGACCCTTATTATAAGGATTCTTTATTTCAAAATTATGAAATTTTAACGGCGTATGCCCTTGCTGGTGACGGGTTATAATTTAAAACAATTTATATTTGTATTTGTATACGAGATAGAATTTGATCCAGTCCGCTGATTTAGCTAAATTGTAGCGAACATTGTGCGCGTGACATAAAATCTGAGAACAATACGTCCAGCAAACAATATTTAAACGTCGTTTGATGTGCCGTTTTTTTGCGCCGTATAGCTTAGCTGATGCGAGTGGTCCTAAAGCTCGATTTTGGGGGCGTAAAGTGCACGCGGGATCTTCGCAAGAATTAAGATCAAATTCGCAGCTTAAAAAAACGGGGATCCAGTGGTCTTGTTGAAACGTTTCGATGTGGCGTGAAGTGATTACCCTTCAAAGCAGGGCAGGTGGAATATCGTTGTGGCGTTACCCTATGCGCTTTGGGAGCAGCTATTAAGGGCGCTTAAAGGAAGTGCGAAAAGGATAATCGACCTTTACTATCCCGATTCTTTAGCTGCTCGGAAAAAACAGATTTGAGATCAAAAATAAGTAAACGTGAAACGCAAATTAAATTTGTTGCCAACGGGGCTCGAAACACGGACCGGTTTGAGATATTGGATTGAATGCGATGAGCAATGCTAGAAATACAAAACCTTGACGCCTAGACAATCTTTGATGGTTAAAACCTATCTTGCAGGTCCCTGGTTGGTTTTAAGAGTGTTGAACTCCGGACTAAAATCTTGTTTTGCATTGGTGCGGGGGCGAAAGCAACGCTCTGAATTGCAAATATGGTAAAGGTGTTTGGCTGAATATCTTTGATTAACCATCAAAAAGAAATGGGGAAAATTTTTCTTAATATTAAATTCTTATGGCTGGGAGTTAAAATAATTTTGGTGCGTTGTCGGAGGTTGAGTTTTGAATGGATAGACCAAGTGCGCGGGATTTAATAAAACTGCAGCTAATAAATTAATCCGTAGCATGATAGACGTTGCACTCAGTCTATCTTTCGGGCACCCAAATTTAAATTAAACCTTGTGAATGAAAAAATGAAAATAGTTTTGGTTGCTCCAGAAATCCCGCATAATACTGGCGCGATCGGGCGCACTTGCGTCGCGTTGAATTTAGAGCTCATTCTTATTAAACCCTATGGTTTTTCACTTTCTGAGAAAACTGTGATACGCGCGGGTACGCGCTATTGGCAACATGTCCGCCTGTCCGAATATGAGAATTGGCAAAGCTTTCTTGAAGATCGGCAGCCCGCGCAAGACGATCTTTATTTGTTTGAAGAACATGGGCAGCAAAGCTTTTACGCGCCAGTTTATAAAGATGACGGGTATTTGGTATTTGGATGTGAATCTGCGGGTCTTCCACAAGAGGTAATGTTGGGCAGAGAGGATCGCATTTTTCACGTGCCAATGCGCAATCCGGTGGTTAAATCGCTGAACCTTTCCAATGTGGCGACCGCTGTGATTTACCAAGCCATGCGACCTTTTTTATAAAAATGAAGTGATTTGATATCATTCTAACGGGACGGGGTCGGGTCGATTTTAAGGTGGATCGTGATATGCGTTGACGCTTTGATAAGTTTGGGCGGCTCATAAGATTAAAAATGCGCATCGTTTATATTTTTTAAAGGCCGAATTGGCTCAATCGGTTAAAAGATTTATAGCTAAGTATGTTCGGTTTTTGTCGATTAATTTTTCAAGCGGATATCTGGATTATGAATGTGTTTGGCCTTTCAGTTTTTACGCTGCACCGTTCTGATTTCGCACAGAGTCTGACTTGGATTTGCCAAGCGAATAAACAAGTAGAGCTTTACATAACTTATGCCGCGCTGCGGTTATGTCGAAGCTCATCAACCAATAGAATCTGCGCTAAATCTGATCCAGTTGGCGTAAGACGGTTTCGACTGTCAAAAAAACCGGCCGCTTTGCCGTAATCCTCTGCATTTTTATAAAGCTCCGAATTGGCGGAACTTTGACAATGCGCGAGAACGGCTTCATATTTTTTAAAATCAGAATATGCAGTCATGGTACTTTTCCTTCATTGGAACAAGTATGCCGTAAATTGTGTCTTGGATTAAAATAATACTTAATTGAGACCAAAAACATTTAAGCCCAGTGGCTTTTCAAAATTGTAACCTCGCTTGCGCCCAGCATTAACCCGGGCCAGCCTTTTAAACGAAGCTTGTGCTTGGTTTTTCACAAAAGGTCAGCTGTTGATTTTGTATAATGCATCTTTGTCCGAACAAATGATGCGGTTAAGCCGTTTTTTGGCGCTGTTAAATCGTGAAGCGCGGGTTTGGTTTGGGCGCACCTGTTAAACACGAACGGATGTGACTCCCGTTTCAGACCTATATAAAAGCCCGTCTTTTTTTAACGAAACATGCAGCGTGGCGTCTTTGGTTCCATTTGGGTAATCTGCACGCAAATGCTGCACCAATATATCGTCATTTTCATAAATGCAGCGGCGATTTTTGATATCGGCATTTTCCATGATCGCTTTCATTTGTTCGGCGCTCATGCTGCTTAGATTTGTGACTTTACCAGTGGAATGCCACGTCATTTCCCAATCGGGATGAAAGCAGGCCCAGTAAGCCTCTACGTCATGGTTTTCCCAGGCTTCGGTCATTTTGCTATAAAGTGCCAAATTTCGTTCCTTTCACGTAATGGTCGCTGAGCGTTTTATCCTTAGTTTTGTTCTCTATTTCAAAGTGAGCTTGGGATTTGGTTCAATTTTATCAAGTGACAGTTTTCATCAACCTATCCAAAAGCGGTATTTTTTCTGAAAAACAAACGATAAATTATTGGCCGGCATATTTTCAGTTTCCTTATGTATCAGACCTGCCTGAGCAAATAGATCAAGGATATCCGCGTCATTTTTATATCCCAGTGCTGGATCGGCTTCGATAATGCTTTCATGAAAGTCGATATCGCCTCGACTGCACAATTCACCATTGCGCTTGAAGGGACCATAAAGAATGGCAATCCCCTTAGGGGCAAGCGCCCTAGAAATTTCAACGATCAAAATTTCTGCTTCTTCGAGGCTCACCAAATGCAGCAGGTTTGACAAAAAAATCAAATCATATTCGGTATTTACCTTCGACCAGCCCGTCTCAGGCGCATCTAACAGGATCGGTGGCTCCACGTTATCTCGCTTTTTCTCATTGATCCAAATCTTGATACTTTTTAGGCGAGATGGATCCACATCTGACGGCTGCCAAATGAGCTCTGGAACCGCTGCGGCAAGTGACACGATGTGTTGGCCGGTCCCGCTTGCGATTTCTAAAGCCCACCCGCGGCGCGGCGCAAAGCGTTTCACCAGCGTTAAAATGGCCGGCAAATTCCGTTCAGCCGATGGCGCGTTCAACCGGCCTTCGCCCTCATCTTGTGCGACGTTTGCCGTCTTTGGGAGGTTTTGTCGATGCACCATTCAGATTTTTTAGTCGACGGGCTTTATGCAAGCTTTACGCCTGCATAAAATATCGATTTGGTTCAATGTGCGTGTTTCCAAGGCCCGAAATCTTTGCCGCCTTCAACAATCTCATACATCACGCAGGGCTCATCTCCGATAACCCAGCCATCATGGCCCGGCGCGAAGTAATAAGCATCACCGGGCCCTACTTCTATTTTTGAGCCATCATCATGCGAGCAACCGAGGCGACCGGAAATTACAATACCGATATGTCCGGCTTGGCAGCTATCGCCACCAACGGTGGGTTTGATACATTCTGACCAGACCCAACCTGGCTGTAAAACCAATTTTGAGGCGTTTACATTGCCAAGCTTTACCACCTCTACTTTGGCCTTCGGCGGGTTTTTAACTTCATCTGCATCATTAAAGTTCTTTGAGAAAAGAGTTTGCATTTTACCATCCTTTAAGTTTTCTTATGATATTTGTAACTTTTCACAGACAGATCCTGCTTGTCACCAAGAAAATATTAAATTCGGATTTTGAAGCCCTCACTAGCTTTCTTTTGCATCGGTTTAAGCTTGTTGCGTGATCCAAACGCCCAGTCCCATGATGCCAATGCCCAAGGCACGGATCGCGGAAAGCGGTGTTGGGGTTGCTGTAAAGAATGCAAAATGATCAATCACAGCTGCGCTTATCAACTGCCCGATTAAAACAAAAAATACCGCGTTTCCAATTCCAAAATTGGGTGCGATTGTGGTGATAGAAAGAATATAGAAGACCATGAATAAACCTGCCAGAAAAAGATACTTTGGCGCGGTTAGAATCGAAGCGATGGCCAGCTCTGAGCTGCTCAAGAGGGCTGCCAAGCTTGTGAAGAAGGCGACAAAAAGCAGAGTGGTTACCGCCAATAAGGGCGATCCTAAAAACTTTCCAAGATGCGCGTTTAATGCCGCCAGCACTGGAACGCCGATTCCAGCGGCCAGCATGATCAGTGCAGATGTACTGTAGGACATGATTTTTCTTCCCTCTTAAAGAACGTGATGTGATAATCTTCGGTTAGGTCAACCGTGTCTAGCCTGCTCAGAACAACCGTGTCTAGCCTGCTCAGAAACAGCAAGATCCTACGGCAGCTCCAAACGTTGGGAGGTTTGGGTTGAATTCAAACACTCCGTGCTAGCTTAAGCGCCATGGCAGAATTGGAACATCATGAAATCAGCGATATTATTCAAATGGCTTTGTCGGATCACGTGTCCTTTGCCGATATAGAGGGGCAATATGGCTTGAAAGAAAGCCAAGTGAAAACGCTTATGCGGCAGAATTTAAAACGTGGGAGCTATCAAGCCTGGCGCAAACGTGTGGCGCGGTTTGCGCGCCGCCGCGCGCATTACAAGTAGGATCGCGGGGCAGGGCAACCCGCCTATTGTTCAAGATAATTGAGTAATTTAGAAATTCCTGTAGGGAGCGGTTATCGGCTTTGAAATCGTCTGGATAAGCGTTAAGGTTCAGTAAAAGATTGAAAAAGAGTTAAAAAAAGAGACTTACATGCCGATCAAGACCGATGCAGACCCCATGACACCTTATCAGCTGCCGTTTCCGAAAGAGGCTCTTGATGAGATAATTATCCCAGATGCGATGCCTAAGGATGATCGTTTATGGGTGCCTCAGGCAGAAAATGTTTGGTTTCGACCTTTGTGTTTAAACCGCTCTCAGGGATATTGGACAACATTACTGAAGGTGCGCAAGGCGGGGGTGTTATCTCGTCACCGGCATCCACAGGGTGTGCACGGATTTGTTTTGAAAGGGCATTGGCATTATTTAGAACATGATTGGGTGGCCGAAACAGGTTCCTATGTATTCGAACCTCCTGGAGAGACGCATACATTGGTGGTGCCCGACGGCGTGGATGAAATGATCACGTTTTTTCAAGTGAACGGTATGATGTTATATGTGGATCCTTGGGGAAAAGTTCAGGGCTATGAGGATGTGTTTTCCAAGATTGATCTGTGTAAAAAACATTTCGCGGCCGTTGGGCTTGGGGAAGATTTTGTGAATCAATTCATCCGATGATGTGACATCTTTTTCAGCGAGCGATTATCAGGGCAGGGTGTTTCGTATATGAGCTCTGTCTGTATCATGTGGCTCTCACGCGATTGGAATTTGCAGATAACCTTCTTTTTCTTCACGGGCTTTGCCGATTAAAAACGCCAGTTTGCCGCTTGGGCGTAACGGGGCCTCTCGCTATTCACGGGTGCGTTACGGCTAAATTATCGCCTTTAGACATAGGGCGGGTCAGCATCCTAAGTAAAGCCATGGCGAAACGCAGGGCATAAGTGGGAAGGTTGCAACACTCGTGAAGGTCGGGGATGTCTTGCACGCAACCGCATATCCCTGAGATATAATTTAAGAGAGTCGAGATGCGATTATTGGCTCTTCAGGGGGTGCGCGTCCTTAACGATCCCGACTGATAAGTGTTCCGAGTCGGCTTTTCATGGGAAATTTTGCGTTCAAGTATATATAAATAAACGCAAAATTTATGATTTGGTAGTGGGCGCAGTCTTGAGCGGTCCGGTCTCAGGTCTGTTTTCCCTGTTAACAGGGAAAAAACAGGGAAAATTCACAATTTTCGGCTGAATCAGGGTTATTTCGGCGATTTTTGTGCGATTTCCGTGAGCGTTTACAGTGAGTTAGAAGGCACTTCCCTGTTAATTTGATAACAGGGAAAAATTTCGGACTATCAGGGAAAGATTAAGGAAGAACAGGGAAGGCCGGTGGCGAAACAGGGAAGTACGTAACCTGCATAACTTGCGATGGCCCTGAGGAAGTCGTTGCTATGCCGAAAGGCCGCTTTCTGCACACAAGCGGACATCAATTTGGGTCGCAGCGAATGGCTGACAAGAGCCGATTGTGTTGAAAAACTCGTTGTTTTTGGCCGAT
>JADHOV010000061.1 GCA_016778765.1 Paracoccaceae bacterium
CAGCGAAAACTCATAAAACAGTGCTGCCTGCGCCTCCTGCCTTGGTCCCAACATCGCAAATCCCCCTGTCCAATACACAGATTGAATCAGCGATTGACCATTCGATCAAGCAAGAGTTTTTCAACACAATCAGCCCAAATCTACCGATGCTGGACGACACACGAGCGGTTGCTCTTGGTATCCGTAGCGAAGCAGGGCGGTTAACGGGTTCTCATTCGATGGCAGCGTTTATGAATTGTAAAACTAGCTTCAACCGCGCACGGTCTTTCGTGGCGATAAGGGATGTGTTCCGGACTTCAGGCATTTCCTTAATACTAATTTCGCAAAGTTGATCTTTGATGAGGCTGCTGTTTTGCAAGAATAACGCGACACCAATTCCCTGTAACACCGCTTCGCACATCAAAGGGAAAGTCGTCATTGTAGCCGTACGAGCAAGCGATATGGCATAGCGATCACAGGCTTGGTCTAGCAAGTGGCGCGTGAGCGACCCTTTCTCCGGAAGAATAACCGTCTCTTGTTCGAGCTCGGACAGTGAAATCTTGGTGCGTTTTGCGAAGGGGTGATCGCAGCGGCAATAGATGACATAACGCGCGCTTTCGATGTGGATCTTTTCCCAATTCTCATGTTTTGGCGCATCGGTGATCAAGCCTACATCCGCAAGACGGTTGCTGATCATCGATTTAGCAGTGGTCCAATCGTAAAGCGCAAAATCGATACAAATATCAGGAAACCGGTTTTGAAACCGCGCGATGATTTTTAACGCTGGTTGCGGCGCATTTCCGATGATCTTAAGGCGGCCCTCTTTCATGGCGTTAAATCCCTCGAGCCGCTCTGTGACTTCAGCGCTCAGAGCAACCATGCGGTCTGCTAAATCGTAAAGATCCTGTCCAGTGGGGGTAAGTTCCACCCCATCCCGACCGCGCAGCAGGAGAAGTGTTCCCACGCCTTTTTCAAGGTTCGCAATATGCTGTGTGATCGTGGATTGGGTGACACCGAGTCGTGTAGCGGCTGCAGAAAAGCTCCCCTCCCGGACAACAAAGGCAAATGCTTCGAATTGATGGTGGTTTGGACGCATAAACTTTCCTTTTACCCCCCACATAGCACCCATCGGTTACACTAATATGACGACACAAAACTGTTGTACTCACCGTCTAGTAATCAGAAATACCAAGGGGGAATCAAATGTCAGACCTGCAGATTGCATCTGTCACGAAGGACTTCGGAACAACGTCCGTATTGAAAGGGGTGACCCTAGATGTGAAGGACGGTGAGTTTATTTCACTGGTAGGACCATCTGGTTGTGGAAAATCAACCCTATTGCGGATCATCGCTGGGCTGGAGACGCCGACAAGCGGCAACATCTCGATTGGCGGAAAAGATGTGACACAGCTCCGAGCGGCGGATCGCAATCTGTCGATGGTATTTCAATCCTATGCGCTATACCCGCATTTGACGGTGGCAGAGAATATCGCCGTTCCCTTGCGGATGCGCCAAATGACATCTTTACAGCGCTTGCCGGTCCTGAGAGGTATCTTGCCGAGTGCGCGGACGCAAAAAGACAATATTGCCCAAACGGTTCGGCATGCAGCTGAGATGCTAGAAATTGCAGCCCTTCTGGATCGAAAGCCCGGGCAATTATCGGGCGGACAGCGGCAGCGGGTGGCCTTAGGCCGCGCCTTGGTGCGAGATCCTGCGGCTTTCTTGCTAGATGAGCCGTTGTCCAATCTGGATGCTAAGCTACGAGTTCAAACCCGTGCGGAGATCGCTGAACTGCACCGCCGCCTGAAAGCGACATTTATCTATGTCACTCATGACCAGGTTGAAGCCATGACCATGTCCGACCGCATTGCGGTGATGATGGGCGGTGAGATCCTGCAATGTGCGGCCCCTGATGTAATCTATGAGGACCCTGACGACATTCGCGTAGCCGAATTCATAGGCTCGCCTAAGATCAATATTTTACCACTTGAGCGTAACGCCGCCGAGGTGACCATGTTTGATCAGGTCTTGAGCACTCGTTTCTCCATTGATAGCCCAAAGATGATGCGGTTGGCCCTGCGTCCCGAAGCCTTGAAATTAACACAATCCGCGCCGCGTTTGACGGGAAGGGTAATGCACTTCGAAAACCTCGGAAACGAGGTCTTTGCCCAAGTTTCGCTTGACACCGATGGATCGCGGGTGACGCTGCGGGCCATGCCAGCGCAGCGGCAAAACTTGGGTCTGGGCGCACAGGTCGGCCTGACTTTTGATTTGAGCGCAGCCATGATGTTCGACACTGAGGGTGCGCGATTGCGCAGCGCCGAACTTGCCGTCATCCGCGCACCTGAGGTGGCCTGACGTGGCTGTTCTGGATCCCTGCGTTGCGAGCATCGCCAAACCTAAAAACGGGCAAGCCCGCGCAGGCTGGAGTTTGGCATTTCCTGCCTTGACGCTGATGACTTTGATCCTGCTAGTGCCGATCATCGTTGCGTGTGTTCTGTCTTTCACTAATTATTCATTGGGCAATCCAGGGTTCGATTGGGTCGGGGTGCAGAATTACGAGCGCTTATTCACCCGTTCGACTTACGAAAAGATGTTTGTTGCGACCTTTACCTATGTGATAACCGTGGTGCCTATTTCAGTAGGTCTTGGCCTTGGGGCAGCCTTGCTTGTCCATTCGCTGGGCCGAATAGGGGACATCTACAAGACCATCTATTTCCTGCCGGTGATGGCGACTTTACTGGCTATGGCCATTGCATGGGAATTCATGCTGCACCCGACCATTGGAATGGTGAACCGCGCGCTGGAGATGGCCTGCGGAACCTGGTTTGAAGCGTTGCACTTCTTTACCAATGGTTGCGCCAAGGGGTTCCCGTTGTGGCTCGGGGATCGCGACTACGCGATATATGTGGTTTGTTTTATCGGCATCTGGCAGGGGTTTGGTTTCAACATGGTGCTATTTCTGGCCGGTCTGACGTCGGTGCATCGGGAACTCTACCATGCGGCTGAAATAGATGGGGCCCGCTCCGGCTGGGAGCGGTTTCGACTGGTCACATGGCCCGCCCTTGGGCCAACCACGGTCTTTGTTGTCACCATTTCTTGCATCCGCGCCTTTCAGGTCTTTGACACCATTGAGGCCTTCTGGCCGCAAGGCGGTGGGCCGAACAAGTCCGCATATGTGATGATGTTCGCGATCTTCGAGAAAGGTATTCAGCAAAATCTCATCGGGATCGGCTCGGCTATCACCATGTTGTTCCTACTTTTCGTCATGTTTCTAACTCTGATCCAGCGCTGGCTGGTCGAACGCAAGGTGCACTACTGATGACCCGCGATTGGTGGAAACATATGGTGCTGATCCTCGGCACGATTATCGTGCTGGCACCGTTTTACATGATGGTCAGCTATTCGTTCAAAAGTCCCGGAGAGATCGACCGGGGTGAAGGTGGATTCTTTGGCCGCCAAGAGATGATGATCGACCCCCGCTGCGTCGCCCTTCGCCAACCCGATCGCGCCGACATCGAAGCTGCCCGCACGCGGTTTCCCAGCCAAGACGACGCCAGCGTGCAGGCCTCTCTTTTGGCCGAGACCAAGGCAGATTGTTCCATGCGCCCCGTTGTGTTCAACTATTCCAAGGCTTTCACCGAAGCGCCGCTTGTCCGCTATCTAATAAATGGCGTGATCGTCACCTTGTCGATTTTTCTGATCCAGATTGTTGTGGCTCTGCCTGCCGCCTATGCGCTTGCCAAGCTCAAATTCTGGGGGCGCGATGCCGTCTTCGGGCTGGTCCTGTTCTGCCTGTTGATCCCGGTTCATGCCATTGCCCTGCCTCTATATATCGGGCTGGCAAAACTTGGGCTAACCAACACATATGCCGCTCTTGTCGTGCCATGGACGATCTCAGTTTTTGGGATCTTCCTGATGCGCCAGTTCTTTATGACTGTGCCTGACGATCTAATTGACGCGGCGCGGATGGACGGCATGTCCGAGCTGGCGATCGTTTGGCGGGTAATGCTGCCCACTGCAATCCCCGCGCTTCTGGCTTTCGCGATCTTTTCCGTCGTAGCGCATTGGAACGACTATTTCTGGCCGCGCATCGTTGTAACCGGAAACCGTAACCTATTCACGCCGCCACTGGGCTTGCGCGAGTTTAAGGGTGATGGGGATGGGTCGTTCTTTGGTCCGATGATGGCCACAGCTACCGTTATCGTTACACCGTTGATTGTAGCGTTTTTACTGGCGCAACGACGTTTTATAGAGGGGATCACGCTGTCTGGAATGAAGTAGGGCGCGCCTTGACACGCCCTACCCATAGCCCCGCAAGGGGATATCGCCTCCCCATACGGGGAACATCATTAGGGTCTGCCAATCGACAAACCGTCAGCCCTAACAACTGGAGAAAGTATAATGAAACATACAATAACTGCAATGGCTCTGGCACTTTCCGCCAGTGCCGTTTTCGCCGAAGACAAGGTTACGATTGAGTTCGCCTATCCCTATAGTCACCTGTTTGACGTCACCTATGAAGCGATGATGCCAGCCTTCAAAGAAGCGCATCCTAACATCGAAGTAAAATTTCGCGCCACCTATGAATCCTATGAAGACGCCACCAACACAGTCCTGCGCGAAGCTGTTGCAGGCAACCTGCCAGACGTTTCCATGCAGGGCCTGAACCGCCAAGCGCCGCTGGTAGACAAAGGTATTGCTAAGTCGCTAGCCCCGTTCATTGCTGCTGAGGCCGATTTTGAAACAGAAGGTTACCACGAAGCCATGTTGTCTTTGTCGACCTTTGACGATGAAGTCTATGGCCTGCCGTTCTCGATCTCTTTGCCGGTTGGCTATTACAACATGGACATCTTGCGTGAAGGCGGCATCGAAGAGCTGCCAACAACATGGGACGAGGTGATTGCAGCCTGTAAGACCATGAAGGCCAACGGCATCGACAACCCCATCTTCTGGGGCTGGAACATCACCGGCAACTGGTTCGTGCAGGCCCTGTTGTGGAGCCAAGACAAAGCTATAGTAGAAGGCGGCCGCGTGACAATGGATAGTCCGGAGGCGCTGGTCGCTCTGGAGCAAATGCGCGACATCTTCACCGAGTGTGAAATGCAGAACCTAGAATGGAAGGCTGCTTTGTCGTCTTTCTCTGCAGGTGATGTCGGCATGATGTTCTGGTCGACGTCGGCCTTGGGCGCGGTCGAGCGCAGCCAAGGTGATTTCGAACTCGTGACCGGCCCGTTCCCCGGCCTTGATGGCGCGCCTATGGGTCTACCTGCGGGGGGCAATGCCGCGATGTTGACCTCAACTTCGGATGACCCTGCCGTACGTGAAGCAGCTTGGACATGGTTGAAGTTCATCACGTCAGGTGAAGGCGCGGCGGAAGTGGCTAAAACCACTGGCTATATGCCCCCAAACAAGGCTGCGAACGAAATCATTCTCGCCGATTTCTACGAGCAGAACCCCAACAAACAGACGGCCGTGGATCAGCTTCCGCTGCTGCGCGACTGGCTGGCTTATCCCGGCGACAACGGCTTGGCGATCACGCAGGTGATCTATGACGGCATCGAACGCATCGTCACCGGCGACGCCATCGATATGAAAGAGCTTCAGGAAGAATTGGTCGAAGAAATCGCCGATCTTCTGCCTAACGGTTAAAGCAATTCCAGTCGCCCTTACCTAGGGCGGCTGGTTACTTACCTGAGAAAGGTCGAACGGATGAAACTTATCCATATCTCTGACATTCACCTGACGGCTCCTGGTGAACGCATGGGCGGCTTGAACCCCCACAGACGTTTTGCCCAAGCATTAGACGATGTACGCGCGCAACACAGTGATGCCACTCGTATCATCATTACCGGCGATTTGACCCACTGGGGCGAGCCTGCTGCTTATGCATCGCTTGCCGATGCGCTGACCGATGTGCCTTGCCCCGTGCGCTTGTTGATTGGAAACCATGATGACCGCACTGCGTTTCTCAGCGTATTTCCCGACCATCCCAAAGACCATTCTGGGTTCATTAACTACGCTGAAACATTAGATACTACGCGTTTTATCTACCTCGACACAAACGCTTGGCGCACCCACGCCGGCCATTTATGCGAAGCGCGGCGCGATTGGCTTGAAAATGAGTTGAAAGACTGTACCCGCGCGCGCCTGTTCATGCACCACAATGCGATGCCGCTTGGACTGCCTGCCGAAGACAAGATCGCTCTTGTTCCCGAAGACCGCGCACCACTGGCAGAGCTCTTGAGCACTTATCGCGACCGTATTGAGTATATCCATTTTGGCCATATCCATGCACCCGTGCACGGGACGTGGTGCGGTATTCCCTTTGCCTCCGTCAACTCCACCGGCAATCAATCTTTGCCTGACCTAACCGATCAGGAGCTGTTACATAGTGCTCCCATGGCCCCATCCTATGCAGTTATCCTTACAAGCGATGGTGGCACAATCATCCATGACATTCCCTTTACGTGGGATGGACCCGTGTTCAGCGTAGGGACAGCTTGGGAAGATTGGGCCAAACCGGTTGCCATAGAATGAAGTTTATCCATCTCACCGACACGCATGTTATTGGGGACGCGTTGCTCTACGGACAAGATTCCGCCGCGCGGCTTCGTGCCGCTGTGGCCTCTATCAATGCCGAACACGTTGACGCGGGTTTCGTTGTGCTTACCGGTGACATGACCCATTGGGGCGACGCGGCGGCCTATGCGCGGTTTAAGTACGAAATCAAAAAGCTCAAGATGCCTGCGCATCTGATGGTGGGCAATCACGACGATACAGCAGCCTTTGGCGAGGCTTTCCCTGAAATACCCCGCGATGAAAATGGGTTTGTCCAAAGCGGTTTTGACACCCCATTCGGGCGGTTTCTTTTGCTGGACACCAAGGATCCAAAAACCCACGCAGGCGCATATTGCCTCGCGCGCCAAGCTTGGTTGGATCGTGAACTGGACCAAACCGACGGCCCAATCATCCTGTTCATGCACCATCCGCCTTTCAAAACAGGCATAGCGTCTATGGACCGGATTATGTTGCACGATGCCGAAAAGTTTTATGAGGTCATCGCCCCCCACAAGCCTCGCATCCGTCATCTATTCTTTGGCCATGTACATCGCGCCATTTTTGGCAATTGGCGGGGCATGAGCTATTCCTGCATGCGTGGCCTTAATCATCAGGTCGTTTTGGAAATGGACGGGCCTGCAGATCGCATTGCTGGGAATTTTGAACCTCCGGCTTACGGTGTGGTGACATTAAGCGAGGATCAGGTGACGGTTCATTTGCACGACTTTGCAGATCGCTCAGAGCAATTTTTTTTGTGAAACGACCTTACGGCCTGTGCGACACTGAACATGCTAGGATCAATTGTGGGAATGCGATGCGCTGGCGTTCCGTTAAAACCCGTTAAGCAAGAGTGAACCGGTCAAAAACCTAACATTGGCGCAGCCGCAGCGAATTAACGCTTTGTCCGCGTAGTAGCCGTTAGATGATCATGCAGCGAATGGCAGCTTAAAGCCCATTCCAACCAATGTAGCAACCTGAGAAACGATAGCTTCGTTTAAACAAAATATTGAACTCACTTTGAAAAACCTAGGTTTTTACATGTCGGAAATAAACCTCATTAAAGCTCTTCACCTTTTGAAAATTTATTTTGGAATACTTTTCAAACTCAAAAGTAATCAATTATGCTACTCTTCAATTTTTATCGGATGTCTGGTGGCGTGTGCCTCTTGAATGTGCTCGGGCCAAGTAGATCTGATGTAAGATAAAATTTCCCAAATTTCTACATCGCTAAGAAGTTCTTCAAATGCTGGCATACCGCTTAAATAGTTATTTACTCCAACCGCTTCTAAAGTCGCCTGCCCCCCAAGTTTTGTATAGTCAAATAACATTTCCGTATCATGATGCCAGGTGTGCCCAGTTTCATCATGCGGTGGTGCCGGCAGGCTCCCATCTTCTTTAAAGTCTCTCCAATTAGGTTGACCTTCAAGATTTGCGCCATGACAACTTGCGCAAAATCTCTGATAGTTTTTTTGCCCGTTTGATAAGTTGCGATTAGCCAATTCATGATGCGCAAGCGCAGTGCTTGATCCGCCAAAAAGTAAAAATAAAAACGCTAATTCCCATATTTTTTTAATCAATTGAAATCCTCATTAGATAATCGGCGATTAAAGCTCGGTCTGATAATGATAATTTCGATGTATTCTCAATTACCGATACCATTTTTCCACTAGCCACATCAAAATCAGGTGTAAACCCTGACGATAAATATTCGATTACATCTGCTTCTGACCATCCTAAATCGCTTGGATGAATACTCGGAATAAGGCCCTGCCCACTTGGATTTACCGCACCCCGCATCCACTGGCTTTTATTCAAACCACCCATCACGCTTCGTGGAGTGTGACACTGAGCACAATGGCTCAGGGCTTCAACAAGATAAGTTGCCCGGTCGTCTATCGGATCAACAAAGTTTTTAGGCATATAGAGCAGCTTCCAAATGCCAATATTGCGTCTAATATTGAAAGGGAATTTGATTTCATGTTCTATGTTGGGCGTTTCAATACTGGGCAGTGTCTTCCAAAACGACCAAAGATCAGCAATATCTTGATCTCTAATTTTTGAGTAGGCGACATAAGGAAATGCAGGAAAATAGTGCCGTCCCTCTGGGCTTTGTCCAAATTTTATCGCTGTATAAAAATCATCAAATTTCCAACCTCCGATTCCATATTCTCTGCTGTTAGATATATTTGGAGCGATAAAAACTCCAAAGTCAGTTTTAAATTTTTGACCACCGGCAAGTCGCGTTTTTTCCGTCTCCCCTTCAGCAACGTGACAATTGCTACAACCGGTCGCCAAAAATATATAGGCACCTCGATCAGAGTTTGCTTCACGTAAATGAACCGTATCTATTTCTACTTTTTGGGGATTAGTCACAAAGAAATATATAAGAGCTACAGAACCAAGCAGGATGATGCCAAAGGCAGCCCAAATGAACAATCTGGGGCTCATGTGTTATTCACGATATCTCGTGTGACATGCTTTGCAGCTTCCGGCAGTTTTCATCAATACCGGCCGTAAATCATCATAGGTTTTTATCGTGCTAGTTTCTAAATCATCGGCTAGCTGGTTCGCCAGCTCAGTAAATGCGACAAACTCTTCCCAAATAAGCGGTTTGGCCTCGGACTTCGGATCGGACGCATTAACCTTAAACGCTTCTGGCGTCGCCTCTGACAATACTCCAATTTCCCTCAGAGCTGACATCGCAACCTTGGCGTCAAAAGGAATTTGCTTCTTCATCATTTGGCCAAGAATTTTCGAATTTTCAGCCATCGAAGACATCAACTTCATACGTTTCATCACATTTGGGTCTTTTACACCGCTATGCGCCCATAAAATCGATGCACTTAAAACAAGTAATGTGAATACGAAAAAGACGTTCTTCATTTAGATGCCCCTCAGGCTTAGAAAATACCGTTATG
>JADHOV010000062.1 GCA_016778765.1 Paracoccaceae bacterium
TCAAGCTGGCAAATGCTTTCAAAGGCCCATTGGATATCCGCTCTGAGCATCCAATTGACATCGGGTATATCTTGGATCATCGGGCGCACCCCCAAAAACTTTGGATGCTGCGATAATCGTGCGAGCGTTTGGCGTTGGCTGGGGGTTTCAAAATCGACCCAGCCAACGACGCCCAAAATCGCATCGCAGCCATCTGCCAAGCCTAGCATATATTCGGTTTCTTCCACACTGGGGGCCGCCTGAACCAGGATGGTGCCGCCAATATTGTGCCGCGTCAGGATCGGTAACAGGTCTTTTGGGGCATAGACTCTGTTCAGAGTTGGGTTATCTTCGGGCATCCAGCCGTAATCGCCGCGCAAGGGCTGCCAAAAATGTTGATGCGCATCAATGATCATTTTGGCAATCCTGTTGGTGCATCTGGGTGCATCAGCCCGGCGGATTTTAAGCTGGTCCAAAGTTCGCTTGGAATATCACATTCCAAAGCCGCAATGTTCGAGCGCGTTTGCTCTGCGCTTTGGCCACCGGGAATCACCGCCACATGCGTATTGTGCAAGAGCGGAAACTGGAGCGCTGCGGCGATAAGAGGAACGTTAAATTGCGCGCAAATTACCTCGATTTTGGCAACTTTCTCCATGATATAGGCGGGGGCTGGATCATAGTTGTAATATGCGCCTGGCACGGCTCCGGTTGCCAGAATACCCGAATTATAAGGCCCCCCTGTAACGATGCCGATTCCGCGCGCTTCGCAGAGCGGTAAAAAGCTTTCCAAGGCCTCCTGCTCTAACAGCGTATAGCGCCCGGCCAATAAGAAGAGATCAAAATCACCCCGCTCGGCCAAGGTTTGGCATACTTCCCATTCATTCACACCGCCCCCAATTGCTTTGATGACGCCCTGATCGCGCAGTTCAAGCATCGCCGCATAGCCTTTTTCATCAAAAAAACTGTCGATCTTTGCATCCGAGGCCTGTTTTGATCCATGGGTGAAAACGCATAAGTCATGGACATATAAAATATCAATGCGGCTAACGCCAAGCCGCTCGAGCGAAAACTCTACCGAGCGCATGACCCCGTCATAAGAATAATCATAGTGTTCTTGGCGCTGGGGCACCTCGAACCATTTTCCTAGCCCCGTGCGCGCTTCAGGAGCGCAGGGTTTCATAATCCGCCCGACTTTGCTTGACAAAAGATACTGATCCCGCGGTTTATCGCGTAAAAAACCATTCAATCTGGTTTCGCTTAGGCCCAGCCCATAAAGGGGGGCTGTATCAAAATAGCGCATGCCGCTATCCCAAGCTTGATCCAATGTTGCGCGCGCTTCAGAATCAGAAATCGCTTTGTATAAATTCCCCAATGGCGCGGTGCCAAAGCCTAATTCGGTGAAATGCAAACCGCCGGTTTTATGCCGATCCCAGTGACGCGTGTTAAGCATATTGGTTCTCCTTGTTTGCAAGAAGCTTAGCGAGTTTTCTTTTGCCTGCACAGATTTTAATGGCTAAGCTTTTGGCAACCAGTTCTTTTTGGAAGGCCGCAGGTATGACACGATTTTCTAGGCTGTTTCAAAAGCCCAAACCGGTGATTGCAATGGTGCATCTGGGGGCATTGCCTGGCAGCCCTCTTTATGATGCTGGCGCGGGGCTTGAGGGGCTTTTAAGCGGCGCGCGCGCCGATTTGATGGCGCTGCAAGCGGCTGGTGTTGATGCGGTGATGTTTGGCAATGAAAATGATCGCCCCTATGAGTTTAACGTGGATCCTGCCTCAACGGCCACGGCGGCCTATGTGATCGGGCAGTTGCGCGCCGAAATTACGGTGCCTTTCGGCGTGAATATGCTGTGGGATCCACGCGCTTCGGTGGCGCTAGGGGCGGCAACCGGCGCCGCGTTTATACGCGAGATTTTCACCGGCACCTATGCGTCTGATATGGGATTTTGGGCGCCAGATGCGGGTGATGCAATGCGTTATCGTGATCGCCTTGGGCGCTCGGATATGCTGATGCTGTTCAATATTTCGGCAGAGTTTGCGCATTCTCTTGATCAGCGCTCTTTGCCCGATCGTGCCCGCAGCGCCGTGTTTTCTTCGATTCCCGATGCGGTTTTAGTCAGCGGTCAAATCACCGGAGAGGCCGCCGCCCTGTCCGATCTTGAGGCGGTGAAAGCCATTTTGCCCGACACCCCTGTTTTGGCCAATACAGGGGTGAAACACGAGACGGTGGCTGAAGTGCTTCGGGTGGCAGATGGCTGCATTGTCGGTTCTTCTTTGAAACACGATGGCGATACTTGGAACAGCGTTGATCCTGCACGGGCCTTAGATTTTATGGATTGCGTCAGAGTTTTAAGGGGGCGCATGTGAAAAATCGTATAAAACAGGATTTACAGGCCTTGATGCTGGTGCCGGGCCTGTCGGGCTATGAAGAGCGTGTGGCAGGCTATCTGAAAAAGCAATTGCATGCGTTGGGGCTTTCAACGCGCAGTGATAGGTTGGGAAATCTATTGGTTCAGTTTCCAGGAAGCGGGCCCAAGGTGATGTTATTCACGCATATGGATCAATTAGGATTCGTGGTGCGCAAAATAGAGGCTGATGGGTTTTTGCGTGTTGAGCGTTTGGGCGGCGTGCCCGAGCGCGCATTGGCAGGGCAACCGGTCTTGGTTTGCGTTGGCGAGGGGCGCGATGTTGCTGGCGTTTTTGCAAATAAAAGCCATCATGCCACCTTGCCCGAAGAAAAGTACAAAGTTCTACCATATTCCGAGATGTATATCGATTTGGGATTCAGCTCGGCCGCCGACGTTAAGGCGGCAGGTATCAATATTGGCAGCCCGGTTGTTTATTTTCCCAAAACGCAGGCCTTAAACGCTGATCGGGTGGCTGGAACCAGCATTGATGATCGGGCGGGCTGCGCGGTGTTGTTAGAAGTTGCGCGGCATTTGGCCGAGCGCACAGCCGGACCGCCCGTTGATATTGTGTTCACCGTTCAAGAAGAATTTAACCTGCGCGGGGCTTTGCCCATGGCGCAACAGCTTTGCCCTGATATTGCAATCCAGCTTGATCTTATTTTAGCGACCGACACGCCCGATATGCAGGGGCGCGGCGATGTGGCTTTGGGCGCCGGCCCGGCGATGAGCATGTTTTCCTTTCATGGTCGCGGCACGCTGAACGGGGTTATTCCGCATCCAAGCTTGGTGGCGCTTTTTGATCGCGTTGCGCAGGAACTTTCGCTGCCTTTGCAGCGCAGCGCGCATATTGGCGCCTTAACTGACCTGTCTTATGTGCAGCTGGTGGGCGAAGGGGTGGCCGCTTTGGATCTGGGTTTTCCGATGCGATATTCACATTCGCCCTCTGAGCTGTGTGATCTAAATGATTTAGCAGGGTTGAGCAGGCTTTTGATCGCGGGTTTGCAGCGCATTGATTCAGCGTTTTCATTGCTGCGGGGAGAATAGCCTAATGCGCTATACATTAGGAATTGATATTGGCACCTATGAAACCAAAGGTGTTTTGGTTGATGAAGGCGGGCAGGTGATCGCGCAAGCGGGGCGCGCGCATAAAATGTTGGTGCCGCAACCTGGCTGGGCAGAACATGATCCTGAGCAAGATTGGTGGGGCGATTTTTGTGTCGTCAGCCAAGCATTGTTGCAACAATCCGGAATTGATCCGACAGATATTCTTGCGGTTGCTTGCAGCGCGATTGGGCCCTGTATGCTGCCGGTGGATGCGCAGGGAAACCAATTGATGAACGGGGTGCTTTATGGGGTGGATGCCCGCGCTGAACGCGAAGTGCGCGAGCTGACAGAGCGCATTGGTGAAGAGAAGATCCTTAGCCGCTGTGGAAATGCGCTGACCTCGCAATCTGTGGGACCAAAAATTCTTTGGCTGAAGCGCAATCGAGCTGATCTTTATAATCAAACCGCCCAGATTTTAACTTCAACCAGCTTTTTGGTGCATCGGCTCACAGGGCGCTATGTGATCGATCATTACACAGCTGCCAATTTTTCGCCGCTTTATGATGTGTCAACGCAATCATGGATTGAGGATCTGGCAGATGATATCGTCGATTTGGAGAAATTGCCCGAGTTGCTCTGGTCAACCGATATTGCGGGTTATGTTAGTAAATCGGCCGCGCAGGCAACTGGGCTTGCCGAAGGCACTCCGGTCACGGCTGGCACTATAGATGCCGCGGCTGAAGCGGTTTCGGTTGGGGTGAATGCGCCAGGTGATATGATGGCGATGTATGGCTCAACCATATTTATTATTTTGCGCACCGCGCAGCGCGTCAGCGATCCGCGTTTGTGGTATGCGCCTTGGTTGTTTGAGGGCGAACATGCCTCTATGGCAGGACTGGCCACCAGTGGAACGCTCACGCATTGGTTTCGCGACCAGTTTGCCAAAGATTTGGATCCCGAAGAGGCTTTCCCCTTATTGGCGCTAGAGGCGCAAGACTCGCCCCCTGGCGCGAAGGGTCTGCTGCTCTTGCCTTATTTTTCAGGTGAAAGGACGCCGATTCATGATGCCAATGCCAAGGGCAGTTTTTTTGGATTAAACCTTACCCATACGCGGGGGGATATGTATCGTGCCTTGATCGAGGGCATTGCCTATGGAACGCGCCATGTCACCGATACATTTTCTGAAATCGGTCATCCTCCACACCGGTTATTGGCGGTTGGGGGGGGGACCAAGAATGCAGTTTGGCTTCAGGCCACGTCTGATATTTGCGGCTTGCGCCAGGAAGTGCGCAAAAACACGGTCGGGGCGAGTTATGGTGATGCGTTTCTGGCGGCTTTGGCGATTGGCCGAGTGAAGCGTAGCGATATTGAACATTGGAACCCAATAGCCGCGGATATCCGCGCGAATGCTGATCCGCGATATGATCATAACTTTCAAATATTTCGAGATCTTTATGACGCGACAAAAGCCATCATGAGGCGGCTGTAGCGGCCCCTAAAACCTTATGCTTTCGTTCTGGATTGAATGAATTGGGTTACGCGTGCTGCGATGGAAAGGTTGTGCCGCCATAGCTGACGTGTTAAGGGCCACGCGCAGCGCGAAACTGCGCGGTTGGCTTGACTCGTCAAGCTATGGCTCTAACATGTTAGCATATCACATCGTGAGGGCGGATTTCTGAATTGGTAAAGTCAGAGCCGAAAAAGTTGAAAACCATAGAGCCATCGCTAGGCTCTTTAGCGCAACGCACCTATACTACGCTTCGTGATGCGATCATCAATCTGCAATTCAAACCCGGAGAGTTGATCCGAAAAAGTGAATTATGCGCCAGCTTGGGGGTGTCACGCTCGCCGATTTCTGAAGCCATAAGCCGGCTTGCTCAAGAGGGGCTTGTGGAGGTGTTTCCACAAGCGGGCACCTATGTGGCGCGTTTTTCTATGGATGAAATCAGGGAAGGGGCGTTTATTCGCGAGGCATTAGAGCTTGCCGCGATAGAACGGCTGGGCCATCAAATTTCGCAGGAGCAGATCGTGCTATTGCGGCGCAATATCCGCATCCAAGAGGCTTTTGTGGCGGATGAGGATTTTCAAGGGTTTTACGGGTTAGATCGTGAATTCCATCAAATGCTTTTGGCATTTACCGGTTTTAAGAAATTGACATGGTTCGCCGAAACCGCGTGGGTGAATGTGGATCGCGCGCGACAGCTTGTTCTGCCGGTGCCGGGGCGGGTTGCGGAAACCTTGACGGAACATCAGGCTATTTTTCAGGCCCTGCAACGGCGTAATCCAGCGGCTGCTCGCGCGGCGATGCAGGCGCATTTGGGCAGATTGATGTCCTTTTTGACGCCATTGGAAAAAGAACATCCTGAATTCTTTTTAGAATAAACGGCGGCGACTGATGGGCGCGTTTGGAGCGCGGCCCTTAAGAGATTCCAAGGAAGTTTTCACTTCACCGCGCCGGCGGCCATGCCCTTGATGATAAACCGTTCGAGTACAATACCGATCACGATCAAGGGTAAAATCGCTGCGAAGGACAGCGCGGCCATTGACCACCAGGAAATGCCTTGAGACCCGGTTTGGCTAGCCACCATAACGGGCAGGGTTTTGGCATGCGAAGAGGTGAGCAATGCTGCAAAGAAATATTCATTCCACGTCAAAACCAGCGCAATGATGAACGAGGCCACCATGCCAGGCAAAGCGATAGGCAGAATAATCGTGACAAACGCGCCCCATATGGAAAGCCCATCCACCAGCGCGGCCTCTTCCAGTTCAACGGGGATTGAGCCAAACTGATCCCGCATAATCCAGATCACGATTGGTAAAACTGTAAGCGTATACAGCCCGATCAACCCAATACGCGTATCCAGCAAATCGAGCTCTTTGTATAAAACGAGGAAGGGTAGTGCCAAGACGACCGGTGGCAAAATCAATTGCGATAGAAAGAAAAACGAAATATCGGAATTGCGCATAAAACCAAAACGATAATTAAACCGGCTGAGGCCATAGGCGGTGCAGCTGCCTAAAATCACCGCCAAGGCTGAGGATCCTGTTGCTGCGATGGTTGAATTCCAAAATCGTTTTAAGAATTCTTCGCGTACAGTGCTTTCTTGGAATATGGTTTCGGGCGATAATCCCAGCGAGCGCATGCCAAGCCATTTTGGGGTGAAATCCCACCAAGGCACCAGATTGCCCTTCATGACATCGGGGGCCGCTTTGAAGCTGGTGGTTAGTGTCCAATAGATCGGAAACAAACAAATCACAGCCCACAGGATCAAAACCCCATAAATCACCGCCCGATTCACCATCCAACTGGGCCGGAAGGCCAAATCTGAATTGCTATCTTTGAAAATTTGCGCGCTCATGTTTTAATATCTCGGTCGCATCCAGCGGTCTGCCAATTTCATTAAGATTGTCATCGCAATCACAATAATCACCAAATAAAAGATCGCCAAAAACGTGCCATAGCCCACATTTGAACGATCTCGATACTCGCGAAAGATAAAGCTGGTGACGCTGTCTGTCGCGCCACCGGGCCCGCCGGAAGTGACATTGATAATCACGTCAGCCAGTTTCAATTTGAAAATAATGCGGATTAAAATGGCTGTGATCGACACCGGCAGCATCAGCGGGAAGGTGATTTCCCAGAAGCGTTTCCAGGCCGGCGCGCCATCCACTTCCGCTGCTTCATGCAATTCTCGTGGGATCGCTTGCAAGCCGGCAAGGATCATAATCATCATAAAGGGAATAAACGTCCAGGCGTCCATAATCATGATCATCGCCCGAGCAATTTCCCCGGAACCGAAAAAGGAGGGACTGTCCCAGCCCAATTCGCGCGCAAGCCGTGAAATAGGACCAAAGCGGATTTCGAGCATTGACTTGCCAATCATCCAACTGACCGCAACGGGTGACAGCATCAAAGGCAGCAAGAAGGCTACGCGAAAGAATTTACGACCCCGTATTTCTGAATTCAGCAGCAGCGCAAGCGCGAAGGCGATGATATATTCAGGAATGATGGCCAATGTATAATAGACCATATTTTTCAGAGCGTTCCAGTAAAAGGGATCGCTCCACATCTGCCATACATTCTCAAGCCCGTTAAATTGCCGCCCATTCGGGGAGGCTAAATTCCAACTTGAGAAGGCGATACCAAGCGCAAAGATAAGCGGAAATATCACCATTGAAACCACGAATAGCACCGCGGGTAGGATGAATAAACTGCGCTTTCCTTGCTCGCCCCGCAAGATCACTTGGCCCCAGCATAGGCATGTCGCCCAAAGCAAATAAGCATAGAGCGTGGGCCGCCATGTTTCAAAGCCGATCGATAAAATGGCGCGGTGATCTAGCGTTTGAAGCAAAAGAACAACGCCCATCAGCGCTGCGGATCCCCAAATGATTGCGCGGCCAAAGCGTTGCCGGCTGGCCGATATTTCATCGGGCATCACAATGTGTAAATAATCGCCTTCTGAGTTACTCACTGCTGCCCAAACCTGATTTTAGTTCGTTTATGCAGGCAGGGCGGATATATCCGCCCTGCCCAATACTATAATGTTACAGACCAAGCGACGCTTTATATAGCTTAATCTGGCTGTCGCGCCCGATTTGATCGGTGATCTTTTCCCAAGCTGCGGCGATCGCATCTGCGGTTTCTTGGGCTGATCCGTATTGGCCCGCATAGCCTTTTGCCAACTCATCTTCTGCAACAGAGTAATATTGGAAGATCCCCGGAATACGGGGTTCGATGGCGGCGTTTGGATGGTTGTAGCTATCTGCGTTCGATCCCAGATAATCCTCGATAAAGGCGCGGTCATAGCCCGCAGCTTCCCATTCATCATACTGGAAATGCGAGTTCCGATAAGGCTGAAAGCCCGATGGATAGGCGGACATCCATAGCGAGATATCTTTGCCGCCCAAATGCGCCGCTGCGGACCACGCCGCTTTGCGCTTTTTCTCATCGCCCGACACCCGCTTGGTGACGTAAACGCCCCAACCAAGATAGGCCATGTTAGGCGCCTCATTATAGGTGTCTTCCCAAGCGCCGCTGATCGAGTTGTAAACGCGATCCGAGCCAGGGTTCATGCCAAAGCCCACAACATCCCCGACAACCGAGGTATCCGAGGTGCGTGCGTTCGATCCGATATCGCCCCACCACATCAGCATTGAGCCGGTGCCCGCCAAGAATTGTTGGAAGCCCGTCGTGCCAGGATCTGCGTTAATCTGGTCGGTTGGATAGGCGCCGTCTGTGGCGATAAGATCCATCACATCTTGAATCGCCTGCACCCAAGCCGGGTTATTGACGCGCGGCTTCATAGTATCGGGATCAAACAGCCAAGCTGGATCATTTGGATGTTTGGCATAAGCTGCCGCTCGGTTTTCTAAGAAATAGAACCCAAATCCCCCCCAGCCTTTCAGCGGGTCAAGATATCCATGCGCTGGCAGACCGGTTAATGGATCTTCTTTGCCGGCCACATCTTTGGAAATCTGGTTGACTTCCTGCCATGTTTTAGGCGGGTTTGCGCGGCCAGTAACAGAGCCTTCGCCAAAATAATCTTTACGATATGAGAAGGTATGGCAATCGCCATCAATGGTGATTCTGTATGATTTTCCATCCCATGTGCCGACCGGCGGCTGGAGATACCCTACCAAATCATCTGCTTCAATTTGATCCTTTACCCAATCGGGCATTTCATCAAGCAGGCCTTTGCCAGCTGTGTCACCTTCGAATGGTGCGCCCATTTCGATAATATCAAAATCAACGGTTCCGGTTGCAATCGCTTGCTGCAATCTGGGGTTATAATCGGCTTGCGCCAGATCGATCCAATTGATTTTTGCCCCGGTATA